>JAZSRK010000049.1:0-22743 GCA_045538465.1 Candidatus Limiplasma sp.
ACAAGCTTTCTGTACATAACTTCCAACCAGACGGGGCGCCACGCCCCGTCCCAAATGCATCTTACCAGCGGTAGTGGGCGAAAGCCTTGTTGGACTCGGCCATACGATGCATTTCTTCCTTGCGCTTCACGGCGCCGCCGGCATTGTTGGCGGCGTCCATCAGCTCGCCGGCCAGACGCTCGGCCATGGTCTTTTCGCCGCGATTGCGGGCGAACTCAACCAGCCAGCGCAGAGCCAGGGTCTGACGGCGCTCGGGACGGATTTCCATGGGAACCTGATAGGTAGCGCCACCAACGCGGCGGGCCTTACACTCCAGCTGGGGAGCGGCGTTGGCCAGAGCGGCGTTGAACACTTCGGTGGCATCCTTGCCGGTCTTCTCGGCAATGTTTTCAAAAGCGGAATAGCAGATGCGCTGAGCGGTGCCGCGCTTGCCATCCAGCATGATCTGATTGATGAGCTTGGTAACTACCGTGGTTCCGTATACGGGATCCGGCAGCACTTCACGCTTGGGAATAAAACCGCGACGGGGCATTTCGTTTCCTCCTTCATTGAGGCGATGATTCGCCGCAAGTGTGCGTTTTGCACAACGTAAGATGATACCTAAGGTTTTGGGTCTTCGTTTGTTACGTACAGGCTCCTGACGGCAGTCAGCTCTGCCGCTCCCTGCGGGCAACAGCTACCATTCCGGCTGGCCCCTACCTATCGTGGGAGAGTCACGCGGTGTGCGCATTGGACAGGGCATGGGTTGAATGCCTCATCCGCACTCCTGCGCCCACTCCGGAGGTACTGCAACGTATGTGCGAAAACTTACTTCTTAGGCCGCTTGGCGCCGTAGAGAGAACGGCTCTGCATCCGCTTGGCCACGCCGGCAGTATCCAGAGCACCGCGAATGATGTGGTAACGAACACCAGGCAGGTCGCGTACACGGCCGCCGCGGATCAGAACCACGCTGTGCTCCTGCAGGTTATGGCCAATGCCCGGAATGTAGCACGTACCTTCGATCTGGTTGGTCAGACGGATACGAGCGATCTTACGCAGGGCGGAGTTGGGCTTCTTGGGGGTCGTGGTCTTCACGCTGAGGCACACGCCGCGCTTCTGCGGGCAGCCCTGCAGGATGGGAGCCGTGGACCGGTTAGCAGCCTTCACGCGACCCTTGCGGATCAACTGGTTAATCGTGGGCATGAGAACACCTCCGAATTGATATGCTATAACAGCGCTCTCAACCCTGAGCGCAGTATAGACAAGGTTTGGCTTGCCGTGCGTTACTTGAGCACGGCGGCGGTAGCTGTAGGAACATCTACCGAGCAGAGCTTGCCGAGCTGCTGCATGCTGTCCACCACGGTAACGGGCACTTTCTTTTCTTCACACAGACCGTTGATCCGGTGATAGATGAAACCGTCCGCATCCTTGCCCAGATACACACGGGCGGCCTTGTCCCCTTCCAGTGCGCGCAGCACCTGACGCTGACCGACGACTCGGTTTTGTACATTGTGCAGTTCGTGCTCCATGGGGGGCTCGCCTCCTTGTATTGGGGTCGGTGCCGTGTTTCCGTGCTATTTGCGGCTTGGCCTGTGTGCCTTTATCGCACAAAAGCTGCACACAAAAAGTACAGATTGCGAACAACCATAACATACTAACACGGTTTCAAGTGTTCTGTCAATTATTTTTCCGCTGTTCTCTCCACTTTTTTTCAGCCTTGACAGCATGGAAAAATACCCACCGTTTTGTGCATTTTTTGTCATCTTTTTTGTTTGTGTACTTTACGCCGCAGCGGGTTTCCGTTATGATAATAACAACGATGATAATATATTGAGCAATATGGAGGAAACCATGGAACAGAATCCTTGGAAAGGCAAACATATCTTGTTGACCGGCGCCACCGGCAGCCTTGGCAAAGAAACCGCACAGGAGCTGCTCAAACTTGGTACATCGCTCCTTTTGCCTGTGCGTGACCCGCAGAAGGCCTCATTGCTGGAAGCCGACCTGCGCCAGACCTGCCCCGAAGCCAATTTGACTTTTCTGCCGCTTGACCTTTCCGACGAAGGCAGCGTGCTCGCTCTTGCCGAAGAACTGCGAAAAGGCGACCGACCGCTGGATGCGATCATCCACAATGCCGGCGTGTTTACCAAAACCGACCAGCTAAGCCCGCAGGGGCACGAATGGCATCGCCAAGTAAACATGCTTTCGCCGCTGTTGCTTACCCAGCAGCTTTTGCCACTGCTTACCAAAGCCGAGGATCCCGTCGTGGCGACTGTGACCAGTTTATCCGCCTTTTGGTTTCGAAAAAAGCCCGCCAGCAGCAGCCCGACCCAGCTCTATGCCGCCAGCAAGCGTGCACTGCTTACGGCCATGGAAGCTCTCTCCGCTCAGCACCCCAACATCCGCTTTGTGTATGCTCACCCCGGCGTATGCGCCACCGGTCTGTTTACCGGCGGTACCCACCGCACTGCCTATAACGCCGCTTTTCTAAAGGCTGTATTCCCGATCATGAAAAAGCTGTTTCCTTCGCCGCAAAAAGCCTGCCACACCACGCTGCACGCTCTGCAAAACGCTCAGACCGGTCAGCTGTCTCAGCCCCGAGGGCTTATGCACATCTGGGGCAAGCCCCAGCTTACCCAATTGAACCGTCTGCTGTAATACGCATCCATTCTCTCTCATACGCAATAAAGGTCTGCTGCGAACTCAAATTGCAGCAGACCTATGTTTATTTTTTTACTTTTCGGCTTCTTCATCCGTCAGTACTTCTATGAGCGTAAGGGTGCGGATATGCCATTGGTTGTTTTCTTTTACCAATGTAGCGGCGTACTTGCCACCCTGCCACTCAGGCGGTGTTTCATAGCTGTCACCGTACAAAGCTCTGGCAGCTTCCACATCAGCAGCCCGTACTCGTCCGTCTATGCCGGGAATGGTCTCCGTAAATTCAGCACGGGCGGTGTTCTCCCAAGGCCAGCACCACATCCATGTCATCTTCAAACGATGGTCGATACCACGAACATTATAATAGATATAGGGGCTTTGATCGTTAAGCGCCAGCTGCAGGTTCTCATCCCGGTTCAAATACGAAGACTGAAAAAACTTATTCAGATCGGAGGGATCCTCCTGCATCATGATCACCTGTGCCCGCTTTGCCATGCCATCCTTCAAAACGATATTGATATTGGAAGCATTCATGGCGTAGTAGAAAACAACGGTAAACACGCCCAGAAGCACCACTACCCAAAACAGCCGTCCTGCCAGATACCAGATAAAACGGCGTACCTTCTTCATTCATGCCGCCTCCTTACCACCTTTGCTCCATTATACCCTATCCACCGCTGCAACGCAAACCGTTCCTGTAAACAATCGTTGCAGTACGTGCTAGTTGATGCTATACTTTCGTTGTTGCCAACATACCATCTTAGCAAGGAGAGACGCTTGTGCGCAAATGGTTTTGCTTGTTTCTATCACTGATGCTGCTGGCCGCATCCTCTGCGGTGGCCGAAAGCGTTACCGGTCTTCTATACGACCAATTTCTGGCCAATTATGCCGACAACTTGGACTTCATCAACGACAATGCCAACCGCCACCTGCTGCCGCTCATCCCCGCCAAGCGGGATGCCGAGTGGGGCGATGGCCGCCTGTATTACGAGGTTTACGGCGATGTGCTCTCCCTGACCATCCGCACCGATAGCAGCGGCGAGATCATCGAAACCTGCACCATCACCCTGACCGCTCCCCCCGACATGAGCTACGGCAGCAGCCTGCACCGGGATTTTACCACCTCCGGCTACCAAAACTATGGTATGTTAATGGCCATGGCCCCCGGCGAGACCGCCTACGACCGTTATCAGCTGGTAACGGAGGTGTCGGAGGGACTGATCAGCGGCGGCGGGGTCTACCATAAGCAGATCGGCGTGTACACACTGGATGCCACCTCCGTGGATGGCACCGTGACCATAACGTTTACCAACTCCACTGCCATGCCCACGCCTTCCCCTGTCCCCTCCGAGACACCTGTGCCCGAAACCACGCCCGAACCCGAAGACGAACCGCTGGGCTGATCCAGACCAAAATTTCCTAAATTTGTCGTAGGAACGTAACCATCTTGTAACCCATCCTTGTTATAATGAAACTGCTATAAATGTCCCACTCTATCCAAATGGAGGTCTGTACAATGAAGATCAACGCAAAGCGGCTTGTCGCCCTGTTCATGGTTTTGGCTCTGCTTTTCTCCGTAAGCGCCACTGCCTTTGCTGCTACTGTATATAGTAACGTCATCGTTGTGGGTGCCACCGAAAAGCCGGAGGAAACCACCGAACCCGAAGTTACTTCCGAACCCGTGGCTACGCTGGAGCCGGAAGCCACCGTGGAGCCTGAAGTTACTGCGGATCCCGAAGCTACCGTTGACCCCGAGGCTACTATTGAGCCCGAAGCCACCGCTGAGCCCGAGGCTACCGTTGAGCCCGAGGCCACTGTAGACCCCGAAGCCACTGTGGATCCTGAGGCTACCGTTGAGCCCGAAGCCACCCTCGAGCCCGAGGCTACTGTAGACCCCGAAGCCACCCTCGATCCCGAGGCTACACTGGAGCCCGAAGTAACCCCCGAGCCCATTGCAACGCCCGAACCCACTCCCGATCCTGCTGAAGCTTTGCTGGCCAATGTGACCATCGATGTGGATTGCAAGATCATCTCCGAGGGTCCTGTGCCCGCTTTCGGCGATACCGTCCAGCTGACCGCCATCATCACCGGCGCTGAAGACCTCACCTACGAGATCGTTTGGGAATACCGCAACAGCGGCGAAGAAGAGTGGCTGGTATACGAGCTTGAGACCGTCGAAGGACAGCTCAATGAAGTGATCACCTTCCCCCTGACCGTTGACAACTACACCTCCGAGTGGCGCGCCCGCTTGGTGCTGATCCTCCCCGAGGAGCCCGTGGTTGAAGAGCCTGCTGTGGAAGAACCCGCTGCCGAAGAGGGTGCCGAGCCCGCCGCTGAAGAAGCCGCCGCGCCCGCTGCCGAGGAAGCTGCTGCTCCCATTGCAGAGGAACCCGCTCCCGTCGCTGAAGAGCCTGCCCCCGTCGCTGAAGAGCCCGCTCCTGTTGTTGAAGAGCCCGCTCCTGTTGCGGAAGAACCAGTGACTGAAGAAGTTCCCGCCGAATAAACGCATTCAAGCCCGCTGCAAAGGCAGCGGGCTTAACTTATGCCTATATATAGCCTATATATAGCCTATATATAGCCTACCTAATACAAAAGCCCGTAGAGACAACGCTCTGCGGGCTTTTGTATGATCGGCTTACACCAAACGGAAGCCGTTTTCGGTTTGCTGTTGCTGATAGCGGCCCAGCAATTCCTTGATCCTGTCGTAGGGATTCAGCAGACCGCTGAGGCTGCGGTCGTGGTTCAGGCTGGCGATGAGGTAAGAGATATACTTGCTCATATCCGCTTCGATAAACCAAGGGGCAGCCATCAATTCGGGGGTACGGTAGGTCAGGTTGGTAGAGATGATGCGGCTGATGAGACCATCCTCGTAAGCCTTGTTGAAATCTTCAATACCGTTGGTAAACAGGGCGAAGGTAACAGCGGCAAAGATACGGTTGGCCTTGCGCTTTTTCAGCTCACGAGCCAGATCCAGAATGCTGTCGCCGGAGGACAGGATATCGTCGCTGACCAAAACATCCTTGCCTTCCACATCGTCGCCCAGATATTCGTGGGCAATAATGGGGTTGCGGCCATCCACGATGCGGGTATAATCACGACGCTTGTAGAACATACCCATGTCGATGCCCAGCACAGAGCTGTAGAAGATGTTGCGGTCGATGGCGCCTTCATCGGGGCTGATGATCATCATATGATCGCGGTCGATCTGCAGATCAGGCTCCTTGTGCAGCAAGGCCTTCAGCAACTGATAAGCAGGGCGCACGCTGTCGAAACCCATCAGGGGCACAGCGTTGTGTACACGGGGATCATGTGCATCGAAGGTGATAAAGTTGGATACGCCAAGACCCTGCAATTCCTGCAGCATCAAAGCACAATCCATACTTTCGCGGGTGGTGCGGCGATGCTGACGGCCTTCGTACAGCATGGGCATGACCACGTTGATGCGCTTAGCACGGCCGCCGATGGCTGCGATGACACGCTTCAGATCCTGATAGTGATCGTCGGGGGACATGGGCACCTCGCGACCATACATCTTGTAGGTCTTGTTGTAGGCGCCGATATCGGTAAGAATGTAAATATCGTAACCACGGACACTGCTCTTGAGCACACCCTTGCCTTCGCCGGTACCAAACCGGGGGCACTGCGCCTGAATCAGGAAGTCGGGACGGTTGTAACCAATCAGAGAATACAGGGGGGTATTGCCTTCCAGATCAGCCTGCTGTTCATGCCACCGCATCAGCCAGCTGTTTACCTTCTCGCCCAGTTCCTCGCAGCCCGGCATGGCGATGAGGCCAAGGGGGGCGAAAGGCTGGCTCAGAAGGTCGTTGTTCCACGTGCTAACAAAATCCGTCACTTTGCATGCTCCTTCTCAGTCGTACAGTCAGAGAGACAGCATTAGTATAGCGCAAATGATGCGATCTGAAAAGCCACTTTTCAGAAAAAACCAAACATTTTCCGTCTTTTTGTCGAAACTGTGAAACTGATTTCCATATCACACATCACACCCAGCATACAAATAAGTGAGGTGATGTGGATGGATGCGATTTTCCTGTTATTGGCAGGCGTCATTCTGTTTTTTTCCGATGAAGCAATGCATGCAGCTTGCATGGCAGCGCAGACATTTGCCGCCAAAGTGATGCCGGCGCTGTTTCCCATGATGGTGATCGGTGGGCTGATGAACCACAGAAGCGAGCAAAAGCAATTACGAACATCCGATGTATTATTCCAAATATCGTTCGCCTTTTGCGCTGGCTGTCCCGCATCCACCCGCCGGTTGGCCGGGCTGCGCCTGCCAGATGCGCAATACCGTATATTCCTATGCTTTTGCGGTGTAATGAGCCCCATGTTTTTTACCGGAACATTGGCTTCCTTGTTAGGCAGGCAAAACGGTTGGATCCTGCTATGCTGCCATTGGGGTTCTGCATTGCTTACCGGGTGTGTATGTGCTGTCATCAACAAATATCTTCCGACCCGCTCCGCAACTGCAAAGCCCGCTCAAGCTCCCCCATCCCGATCCAAATCCGCTGATCCGCTTTCTCTACCGGCAGCACTGACCGAAAGCATTCAGCAAGCTTCGCTATCACTGCTGGCCGTGCTGGGCACCATGATGTTCTTTTCCATACTTGCATCGGTTTTGCAGGGGATCGTTTGCTGCTTGTTCCCTCAGTGGGCTGCTGCCCATACCCCTACGCTTGCCATTGGCTGGGCGGTTTTGGAGATCGGCGGCGGCATGGTCGCCCTTCTGGCAAAGGTGCCCAAGCTTCCCTTATGGGCGGTGTGTGCTCTTTGCAGCTTTGGCGGTTTGAGCATTTGGCTGCAAAACCTGCTGTTTCTAAGCAAACAAATACACCCCGCAGAGCTGCTCGCATGGCGGGCTCTCCACGGGGTGATCGCTGGTTTGTTATGTTACGGGGCAACAGGCAGCTACGCTTCGCCAGCCGCTGCTATCTACGGGCTGCAAACGACCGTGAGCGGACGTGCTATCCTTTTGCCGCTTTTACTGCTTATTCCTGTGAGCCTTCTGCGGCAGGGGCATCGTTCTTCTTAAAGATCCAGAACTTGCTGGCAACATAGTTGAATACCATCACAAAGATCAGCACGATAATGCGGTTGACGATGTTGCTGACGCCCATGGCTTTGAGCAAGAGCATCATGCCCTGTTCAAACACCAAAAAGCTGACGATACGGCTGCCTGCAAACTGCAAAAGCTCGGTAGCCACCTTACCAGCAGAGGCCTTTTCCACCTGAAACACCATGACCCGGTTGATCCAGAAAGCGAACAAAACAGAAATGACCCAGCTGATCGCAGAAGCCACCGACATCTGGGTAGGCGTAGCTTTGTTGATGGAATCCATCACCCATGCGATCAGGTTGCCGCCTGCGAAGGCATCCTTCTGCGCCAGCAGGAAACAAATGCCGTAATGGATGACCATGCTCAGCAACGTGGTAAGACCGCCCGCCACCAGATAGCGCAAAAGTTCCGCCTGTTTGGCGTGGGTATCCAGATAATTCTTGATCTTCTTGAACATGCGTACGTTCCTCCTTATTCTTCGCCATGGTCGCCACGGGCGTAGTCGCAGCTGAGAATGTCTGCCAAAGCGATCTGTTTGGGCTTTTTACCGGAGCCGACCAGTGCAGTGATCTCCTCGCCGCCATCCTCCAGCACCAGAAGCGTGCGCTGCACCATTTGCCCATCCAAGAGCAGCACAGCTCTTATCTTTCGCTGCTTTTCCAGAGAGTACCGCAGGAAACGCTTCATTGCTTCATCTCCTCTGGTACTTGGAAGATGCGGTGTTCGCCGCCATGGCTTTCGTACACCAACGGGAAGAGCCCTTCCAAGGCCTGCTCATTGAGGGTGAACCAGTTGGCCGACCGCTCGTAGGAGCTAACATAAATGTAATCCACATCGTATTGGCTCAAAAGGCACAGGTTGTTGGCAGGATCCTCGTAAAAGGCTGCGATCTCCCGGCGGCGGGTGCTGGTATCGAAGCCATGATAGAACAAATAGCTATCCGAGGAGCAAAGAATGGTGCGCCCTGCCAACGAACTTACAGGATTCAAGTGTTGGTTGCCGGTCACAAACACGCTGTGTTCCGGGGTATTCTCCCGGATATACTCACCAACCGCCACATCCTTAGCACTGTAAGCCTGATAGCCGCTCTTGCACTCCCTGACCACCGTAAGCCCAGCCGACAGGAAGCAGGTAACAAGGAACAAGGCTGCGATCAGCCGTCTGCCGCCCAGCCCCTTAAGGCGCTCATAGATCTCCATGGCATAGTCGGCCGCCATGGGCAGGCACAGCAAGAACCATACATACAGCAGCTTGTTGTTATCGTACTCGTTAGGCTGGAAGATGATCAGCTCGGCAATGGCATAGATGAGAAACGCACCGCAGGCAATGAGGCGGTTTTGGCGTATGTCATCGGGCAGTGTCTGCGCCCCCTTGGGCCTGCGCCTGCAAAGCGCCAGCAGAATAAGCAGATATGGCAGACCGATATTTTTGATGTAGAACCAGAAGTAAGGATCCACCAACCCGCGGCCGCCCCTGTTGTTACACCAGTTGAACTGGAAGCGCAGAAAATGGTTGCTGTTGGTGGCTTGTACAAAGGTAAGGCTAATGAGCTGAGGCAAGGACAGAGCTGCCGCCGTAGCCCCGAATACCAGCCAAGGCAGAAATGCCCGAAGCGCAGGGTTCTTGATGCGTTCCGCAAACGGCAGGAAAGGCGATGCCGAAGGCACTGCAAGGTCTGTAGAAGGCAGCGCATACACATCATCTCGGGCAGCGGTAACAACGCAATACACGCACGCCCCTGCCGAGGTGAGCGCCAGCGCAAGAAAACTGTGGGTATGCAGCAGCGGCATGCCGCCAGCCAGCATGCCCAAAAGCAGCATTTCCCGCAGGGTATGGCGCTTCTTTTGGCAAAGGGGCGGCAGCAGCAGGTTCAGGCACGGCATCAGAATGGTCCAGCCGCCCAGAATGCCCCTCTGAGGCACCAGCATGTCGCATATGATATTCACCCAGCGCAGATTGTTGGGATCCGGCTGGTTGGTAGGGGTCTGGTAGTAACCATTCATCACATTGCGCAGGTTATCCCACACGGTAGTCACAACGCCGTTTTCCACCCTACCGCTGATGGTGTAAAAGAAGCCCAGACCACCATTTAAAAACAGCAGGAAGAACGCCAAAAAACGCGCGCCCGGCTTGCGGCACAGCTGCGAAACCAGCAGACCATAGCCAAGATAGACCAGCGTCATCATCAATGTGCCGGTAAAGGCCATGGCCGTGGGCAGGGACTGCCCCAGCATATACATACTGGTAGCAATGCTATCCGACAGGTACGGGTAGGCCATGGTCGCGCCCAGCATCAAGCTGTTTTCCAGCGGAAACGCAGCATTGACGATGCTGGTGGTAACTGCCAGATGCAGCGATAAGTCGCCATAGGTGCTCTGCCCCACATAATAGGAACCATCCGGCATAGGACGAATGGAGTGGGTATACTGCAAAAAGCCACTGAGAATGGCAAGAGGCAGCACCATCCACAAAAGATCCAACGCCAGCCGTTCTTCCTTTGCATCGAACGGCTTAGGCGGTGTGCGATCGCGCAAGAACCAACTTGCAGCACACAACGCCAGCAAGGTGCCCGCTGCCGACCAATGCGCAGCATAACTGAACCGCACCCCATACGCCCACAGCACCGGCAGCCACATCAGCAAAAACACGCCCAGCGACAAACCGATATACAGCCACACCAGCGGTCTGCGTGCCGGCAACAGCATCCGGGCGATCCATACACCGCCTGCCAAAAACAGCAGCAAATACAAAATGGAAAGCAAGGCAAAACCTCCTGTTCATCCAATGGTGTGCGATATCGAGGGCGCCTATTTGCAAAAGGAGCGCTGCCCCAGCAGGCAACTGCCGCCTTGAAGGGGCAGCACAGCCAACGGGCAGCACTCCTCCGGGAGACAGCTTGTACGCTCTCGTCGGGATGCAGACGGATCGTACACCGACCCGTTCGTACCGCAGTGATCGCATTGGCGCAACCGCCCCAGCCAGCTGACCCTGTGCTGGCAACTTATGTGCGCACCAAAGCCGTCAATTGTTTTGGGCAGCCTCGTATTCGCGAAGCTTTTGCAAGCTATCGCGGGTGTAGAACACCATCGCATACAATGCAATGCCCACCGCCAGCCAAATAAAGAGAATATCCAAGCTGATCGGCCAGTTGGGCATCAGCGCTACCAGACGGTCGTGGAAATAGCTGAGCACCAAGCCCTGTATAAATGCCACATGGGCAACCTTGCCGCTCATTTGGCTATGTACCACCAGACCCTTGCGGAGCATACGATAGCTGCCGTGCACCATATAAACTTCCTTTACAAAAAGGATGATCACAGGCAGCAGCGGAATAACGCCCGGGATAAACTGGTTGCCGAACACCATGGAAAACATAGCCGTCAGCACCATGATCTTATCTGCCAAAGGATCCATCAGCTTGCCGAAATCGGTGATCAGGTTGCACCTGCGGGCGATCTGACCATCCAGAAAATCGGTAAAGCTGGCTGCCATAAAAACGATCAACGCAGCATACTTACGCCCCTTGGCAAACAGCACCACATACACCGGTACCAGCAAAAGCCGCAGCACTGTAAGCACATTGGGCACATTCAAATTCTTTTTGATGTACTCCTTTACTGTCAACGCAAAAGCCTCCTTGACAAAGCGGAACATGCCCGCCGTAGATCCGCATGCAAATGCCCGAAAAAGCAGCCGGGATATTGTTGCAAACCGAACCAATCTATATTATACCATTACCGCTAAGTGCTTGCAATAGTTTTACCTCCCGTACCTATCGAGGGGGGGAATTGCGCCTCGCTTCGCTTCGTGGTATGATATGCTAGTGAAAATATAGTACAAATGGGCAAATGCCATTGATCGGAGGAAACACCATGGTGCATCACGACTCACATATGAGCCGTTACCGGGAGCCCTTGGGCCCCATTCCTGCTGGCGGACAGGTGACCATCCGCTTTCTGTGCAACGAATCCACCGCCGTCACCCTGCGGGTGTGGGACGGCCACGAGCACCTTTACCCCATGGCCCTTTGCGAGGATCACCTGTTTGAAGCCGCCATCACCGTGCCTAAGGAGCCCATGCTGCTTTGGTACGATTTCATCATCCACGGCAAAGAAAGCGATCTGCGCTATGGCAACTCCTTTGATCAGTTAGGCGGCGAAGGCTTTGTGACCGATCACCAGCCCGCCAGCTACCAGATCACTGTATACGATCCTGCCTACCGCACCCCGGAATATCTCCGGCATGGCGTGGTGTATCAGATCTTCCCGGATCGTTTCTACAAAGATGCGGCCGGGCAGGCCGGGCGGGAAGAAAAGATCAAGGCTGCTCACCCGGAGGCTACCTTCCATGAAGATTGGAACGAGCGCCCCACGCTGGATCTGGATCCCGAAACCAGCGACAACCGTGCCTTGGACTTCTTCGGCGGCACCCTGCGGGGCATTGCTGAAAAGCTGGACGAGCTGAAAGCGCTGGGCGTTAACATCCTATACATCAACCCGGTGTTCCGGGCCCGCACCAACCACCGCTACGATACCGGCAGCTACGAGGAGATCGACCCCATTCTGGGCGACGATGCCGCCTTTGACCACCTGATCGAGCAAGCGGAAAAGCGCGGCATAAAGGTACTGCTGGATGGCGTTTTCAGCCACACCGGCTCCGACAGTCTATACTTTAACCGTTTTGGGCGCTACGATACCTTGGGAGCCTACCAAAGCACCGAGTCTCCCTATTATGCATGGTACACCTTCGAAGACCACCCCAACCGCTACCGCACTTGGTGGGGCTTCCAGACCCTGCCCACCGTCAACAAGGATCATCCCACCTACCGGGATTACCTGCTCAACCCAGAGGACGGCATCCTGCCCCGCTGGGTGAAGCGCGGCGCTTGCGGCTGGCGTTTGGATGTGGCAGACGAACTGCCCATGAACACCCTACGGGATATGCGCAAGGCCATCCGCAATGTGCGGGAGGATGCGCTGCTGCTGGGCGAAGTATGGGAGGATGCCAGCAACAAGGTGGCCTACGGCCAGCAGCGTTGTTACTGCTTGGGCGACACCTTGGACAGCGTGATGAACTACCCCCTGCGCCGCGCTATTATCGACTTCTTTACCGGCGTATGCGATGCCCAGCACCTGCGCCGGGTCATCCTGCACCAGCAGGAGGTCTACCCCGCCCCCTTCTTCTATTCCCTGATGAACCTTTTGGGCAGCCACGACCGGGTACGCATCCTCAACGCCATGGCTGGCTACGACCGGGAAGGCGCCGCCCAGATGGATCGCCGTGAAGCCAGCCTGATCTATCTGGACAAGGAGACCCGCACCGCTGCCCAGAAAAAAGTGCTTGCAGCCATCAAGCTGCTGTGCGCCCTGCCCGGTGCTCCCACCATCTACTATGGCGACGAGATCGGCATGCAGGGCATGGCAGACCCGTGGAACCGTGCACCCATGGACTGGGAGCACGCCAACGAAGCTGTACGGACTGCTGTAAAAGCCCTGCTGAACCAGCGTTTGGCAAGCCCCATCTTGCAGACCGGTCATTTGAGCGTGGAAGCCGACGGCCCCAATGCCTTGATCGTTAAGCGGTACGCCGTAGGCGGCAAGGACGTGTTTGGGCAGGATGTAACCGGCGAGGACGTCGTGGTACGGATCGAGCGGTAAGGGGGAGGGAAGGGCAGGGGCGCTGCCCCTGCACCCCGCTAAAGGGTTTTCAACCCTTTAGAATCCCTCTATCTGTGCCCATTTCATGAGCACAGAAGAACTCGTTTCATAAAAAATGTATCACCACATGATCCGCATAAATCTTTTATCCCCCTGCGCCGTGAAACAGCGCCCCCGTCCCCCACTACTACACTCGAAAGGGAGGAAAATTGCATATGAAGTTTACCTCCCTGCGTTTGCAGCAGTTTCGGAACTATCCGTTTTTGGAGTTGAAGCCGGGTGAAGGGGTCACGGTGCTGTACGGGCCCAACGGCAGCGGCAAGACCAATCTGCTGGAGGCCATGCATTTATTGTCGCTGGGGCGCAGCCATCGCACAGCGCAGGATCAGGAGATGATCGCTGCGGGGCAGCATGTATCCATCGTGCATGGACAAACAGCTCGGCTGGATGGCAACCATGAAGTGGAGGTACGGCTGTATCCTTTTGAGAAGCCTAAGAAGCGGGTGCTGCTATACGGCAAGCCTGCCCAGCGCATCGCCGATCTGATGGGGCATGCCACGGTGGTAATGTTCTCGCCGGAGGACATCCGCATCGTGCGGGACGGCCCGGCTGCCCGGCGGCGCTTTGTGGATATGCAGCTAAGCCAGATCCGCCCCAGCTATGTAAAGGCGCTGAAAACCTACCTGAGTGCGCTGGAAAACCGCAACGCGCTATTAAAGCAGCAGAAGTTTACCAATGCGGACGATTTTGAAAACGAGCTGGCAGCATGGGATGAGCAGCTGGCCGCCGCCGCTGCGCCCATCGTCAATACCCGGCGCTGGTTTTTGGAGGAGCTGAGCGGCTATGCGGCCCAGCAGTATGCGGATATTTCCGAAAATCCGGGCGAGCCGTTCGCCATCCGCTATACCGGGCCGCTGGCAGAAACCGATACCCCCTACCGGGATATGCTGGCCGGGCTGGAACGCACCCGCAAGGACGATATGCAGCGGATGTACACCCATTTCGGCCCCCACCGGGATGATGTAGCTATGACCTTGTATGGCAAAGAGCTGCGTGCCTTTGGCAGTCAGGGGCAGCTGCGCACCGCCGTGCTAAGCATGAAGCTGGGCGAGATCAACCTGATCGAAAACGAAATGGGCGAACTGCCCACTTTGCTTTTGGATGATGTGTTCAGCGAATTGGATGTGCGCCGCCGCAGTGCGCTGCTTAAGGCCACTGAGCATTTGCAGACCTTCCTGAGCTGTACGGACAAGCTGGATGCCGCCGGGGCTCATGCGGAGTGCTTCCTTAGGGTGGAGCAGAACGAGCAGGGCGAAGCCAGCGTGCGGGAAGGATAAGGCCAAGTGCAATAAAGTATCATACAGAAAGAATGACAGATAACATCATGGAACATTCCAATGCCATTAGTGTTATAGAACGCTTTTCCCAGCTGTGTCAGGATACCTTCGGAGACAATCTGCTGGGGGTTTATTTGCATGGCTCGTTGGCCATGGGCTGTTTCCATCCTGCCAAAAGCGACCTCGATCTGCTGGTGGCGGTGGAAAGCGAGCCTACCGACGATGCCAAGCTGATTTTTATGCAGCAGGTGGTGGAGCTGAACAAAGAAGCGCCCGCCAAGGGGATCGAGATGAGTATCGTCGCTCGGGCGGCGGTGATGCCCTTCCAGTACCCCACGCCCTTTGTGCTGCACTTCTCCCCCATGCACCTTGGCTGGTTCCAAAACGACCCGGCAGGCTATGTGGCGAACATGAAGGGCACCGACACGGATTTAGCCGCCCATGTGACCATCCTGCACCGGTACGGCAAGGTGCTACACGGTGCTCCCATCGATGCGATTTTCGGGCAAGTGCCAAAGGCCGCCTATCTGGACAGCATCATGCAGGATACAGCCAATGCCCGGGAGGATATTCTGTCGGATCCCATCTATGTCACATTGAACCTGTGCCGGGTATTGGCCTATGTGCAGGAGGAAGCCGTGCTATCCAAGCGTGATGGCGGGCTATGGGGAACCAAACATGTGCCGGAGAAGTACCACGCGTTGATCGGCGAGGCGCTTCGCTGCTATGCCACCAGCGAAACCATGCAGCCGGATGAGGCCATCGCCATCGGATTTGCGGAGGAAATGCTGGCTTCGATCAAATGGTTTGGTGGGCAATGAAAACTTGAGCAACGGTTAAGGAGGACTTCGACAAGCGCATGGGCATGTCCGTCTACGATGTGCTGCCGGAGATCGGCCGCACCACGCTGCTTACGCCTCCGCCGTGGCAGCCGCCTGCAAAGTAAGTAAAATAGAAACACATCATCTGCCCCAAAAGCGTTGGGAGAGGTGATGTGTTTTTGATTTCTATTGTTTTTCGATGGTCGTCTGCTGAACAACACACTTCCCTAGCAGCGTGATCGCTTGTACAGGGCAGTGGTTTACGCATCGGTAGCAAAGGGTGCAGTGGTCTGCAGCTCGAGCCAATTTTCCATCCATCGTTATGTTTCCCGTTGGGCACAACCCAGCGCATTTGCCGCAACCGATGCAGGCAGCAGGGGCAATTTTCAGCTTGTTGCTATAAGTGCTGGTTCTATATCCGAACCAGAGCCGCTGTAACAAAAAGCCCGCTGCCCGAGAGAGCAGCCCCAACCCCTGTTGGGGATACTTTCCCCTGCGGATCGCTGCCCCTGCTTTTGCAAGTTTCTGACCAGCGGCCGCAACCAGTCGGCGATTTTTCTCCGGGGTACGTTTCAGCACCCGCTCATCGGCAATGCTGTCAGGCATTTGCAGGTGCAACCCGCCAACGATCGTCGCGCCGTGCTTCTCCAGTTGCCGTGCCAATACGCCTGCGCCGTCTCCGCTGAACAATGCCATCGTAGCGATCACAAACACCTGCTTATCCTTCCAGAGTGGGGCATGAGTCTGCACAAATTCGCTTACCAACTTTGGCAGCGCACTGTACTGCACCGGATAAGCAAACACCAGTTTTTCACAAGCAGCCAGCTTTTCCGCTGCCTGCGCATCCTCAATGGCAAAGGCATCTGCTGTGCAGCCGCATTCCTGCAAAAACCGTTCTGCCGCCCATTTGGAATTTCCTGTTCCGCTGAAATAAAGACCGATCATGCGAACCCCTCACCATTACGATCAACAAAAAAGCAGTCCGTTGATGGGATCCCGTCAACGGACTGCCGGACTAACATTCGAATTACACAGCACCCTGAGCCAGCATGGCATCTGCCACCTTGATGAAACCAGCGATGTTGGCGCCAGCGATCAGGTCGCCTTCCATGCCGTATTCCTTGGCAGCCTTGTAGGACTCGTTGTAGATGCCCTGCATGATCTGGTGCAGCTTGGCATCCACTTCCTCGGAGGTCCAGCTGTAGCGCATGGAGTTCTGGCTCATTTCCAGACCGGAAACGGCTACGCCGCCAGCGTTGACAGCCTTGGAGGGAGCGACCACGACGCCATTCTGCTTGAAGTACTCAACAGCATCGGCAGTGGTGGGCATGTTGGCAACTGCCACATAGTACTTGGTGCCGTTGGCAACGATGTTCTTGGCATCTTCCAAGCGCACTTCGTTCTGGGTGGCGCAAGGCATAGCCACGTCCACCTTCACTTCCCAAGGCTTCTTGCCAGCGTAGAAGGGCACGCCGAACTTGTCGGCATAATCCTGCACCTTGTCGCGGCAGGAAGCGCGCATTTCGAGCAGATAGCCGATCTTCTCGGGGGTGTTGATGCCGTCAGCATCGTACACATAGCCGTCGGGGCCGGAGATGGTGACCACCTTGCCGCCCAGCTCGGTCACCTTCAGAGCGGTACCCCAAGCAACGTTACCAAAGCCGGAAACAGCAAAGGTCTTGCCCTTGATATCCTCGCCGAAGGACTTGAGCATTTCCACCGTGTAGTACACAGCGCCGAAACCGGTGGCCTCGGGACGAATGAGGGAACCGCCGAAGGAGCGGCCCTTACCGGTGAGCACGCCGGTAAACTCGTTGCGCAGACGCTTATACTGGCCAAACAGGTAGCCAACTTCACGGGCACCCACGCCGATATCGCCAGCGGGCACGTCGGTGTCGGGGCCAATGTGCTTGGACAGCTCAGTCATGAAGCTCTGGCAGAAGCGCATCACTTCCATGTCGGACTTGCCCTTGGGATCGAAGTCGGAACCGCCCTTGCCGCCGCCCATGGGCAGACCGGTCAGGGAGTTTTTGAAGGTCTGCTCAAAGCCCAGGAACTTGATAACAGACTCGTTTACAGAGGGATGGAAGCGCAGGCCGCCCTTGTAGGGGCCGATGGCGCTGTTGAACTGGATACGGAAACCGCGGTTTACCTGCACCTTACCGTTATCATCGATCCACGGCACGCGGAACTTGATGATGCGCTCGGGCTCGACGATGCTCTCCAGCACGCCAGCTTCCACGTACTTGGGGCTCTTCTCGATGACGGGCTCCAGAGACTCCAGAACCTCGGTAACAGCCTGAATGAATTCGGGCTCGTTGGGATTTCTCTTTTCAACTCTTTCAAGCAAGCCGATGAGATACTGATTCTTCATAATGCATTACTCCCATCCGAATAAATTAGCGTTCCCCAGAATGACGAATGACGAAGATGTGGAAACCGGGCTGGAACGCTGTAAAATCAACCCTGTCAACCGAAAACGATTTTACATTATCCATTTTTTGTTGTCAATGGGAACGGGGTCGATAACAGGCGTTTCCTCCGTACTTCTTTTGCATTTCTGGCTGCCAAAGCTTCCCAAAAGCGAGTTTTGCATAGGCTTCATTGCGTTGCTGTACGCACCCCCCACCAACACAAACGCCACCGGAACCCAGACCCTTGCGGCATCTGCGATCCGATGGCGTTTGTATTCTTTTTTTCAAACGGCAGGCTGCTGGTTTTGCTTATGCACAGCAACCGCGCCGCATCAGACGATCTTTACCTTGCCCTTGGTAAGGCGGAATACGATCAGCAACGACAAGATGGTGGTTATCGTCAAAATGGTGGCCAGCGCTGCCGCTGTACCATCGCTCATACGGGTAACTTCCTGATAGATGGCGACGGCAATGGTGGAGGTGCGTCCGCTGTAGAGCATAATGGAGCTTGACAGCTCATTGATGCAGGTGATCCAGCTGAGCACCGCACCGCTCATAACGCCCGGCAGCATCATACGGGCAGTAACGGTAAAGAAAGTCTTCATGGGCGATACACCCAAGTTGATGGAAGCCTCTTCTACCGATGGATCCATCTGGTACAGGAAGGCGCTGCCCGAACGCACGGTATAGGGCAGTTTACGAATAACGTAGGAGATGATCATAATGGCAGCCGTACCCACCAGCACAATGGGTTTGCGGTTGAAAGCCACGATCAAACCAATGCCCAGTACGGAGCCGGGGATCACATACGGGAACATGATCATCGTATCGATGATGGCAGCGGCCTTGCCCTTCTTGCGCACCAGCACATAGCTGACCAGAATGCCAACGATAATGATAAACACAATGGCGATGAGCGAGAACAGGTAGGTATTTTTAATGTTGGTACCCAACCGGCTCATAATGGCCCGGTAGTTGTTCAGGTTGATGCCCTGCACCATACCGGAGAAACTGCGTTCCACAAAGCTCTGGCATACCACAACGAGCTGGGGCAGGAATGCGAGGAACACCACCAGATAGATGGGCGCAGAAGCGATGAAGCGCTTCCAGCCATGCAGCTGGGTCTCCTGCGGGGGACGCAGGGTGGACATGGTATAGTTCTTTTTATCCACCACCAACTTCTGTATGCTCAGCATCACCATGGAGCAAGCCACGATAATGACAGACAACGCAGAAGCCATGTAGGGGTTGACCGCACTTTCGGACATATACTCGTTATACACCAGCACCGGCAGTACAGTATACCCTTCGCCCAGCAGCATGGGGGTGCCGAAGTCTGCCAGACAGGTCATAAACACCATGATGCAGCCTGCAAGAATGGAGGGCAGCACCACAGGCAGCGTGACCGTCATAATACGGCGCAGCTTATTCATGCCAAGGTTTTCGGCAGCTTCCTCCAGCGAAGCATCGATGGAGTTCATGGCACCGGAGGTATATAGGTATACATAGGGGAACAGATGCAGCGTAAATACGAAGATGATGCCGTCTCTGCCGTATATGGTAGGCGCCTCCCACCCAACGAGCGAAAACAGCCGTGCTACGATGCCATTTCGCCCCAGCAGGATGATCCAGCTGTATGCACCGATAAACGGAGGGCTCATCAGCGACATAATAATGAGGATATGCAGCAAGTTTTTGCCGGCTATGTTGTAGCGCGTCATCATATAGGCCATAAACACGCCTACAATGGCTGTAAACAACATGGTAAAGGAACAGATGGTAAGCGAACGCAGCAGGGTCTTGTAATAATACGGGCGCTCGAAGAAGCGCTTGAAGTTATACAGCGTAAGCCCTTCTACCTTTTTGGAAAACACGCTCTTGGTAAGGATCGTGTAGAAAGGATACACAATAAACAAGCACAGCGCCGCTATTACAAACACCTTCACAAAGAACCAGAAATCCGGTCGAAATCGGGTTTTGGGGTTTCTGGGCAAGGTCTTGTTCATTCTGCGCACACCTCCGCCTCTTCACCGGCAAAGAGGCTGATGCGCTCCGCATCCGGCCGCAGACCTTCCTCGCAGGAACCGTCATCCTCATAGAGTGCAATGCGGTTGGCATCAAAGCGGATAAACACGCTTTCACCTGCCTCGTGCACACCGGTGGTGTCCTTGGTATACTCGTTAATGATCAATGTCTGGCCGTCATCCAGCTCCACTTCGTACTCGATAAAATCGCCCAAGAAGGTGGAGAACAGCACTTTGCCCGGCATGCCTTCATCGCTGAAGAACAACTGCTCCGGTCTTGCAGAAATGCAGGCTTTGCCCGAGTAAGGCGCACGCAGCTTTACAGGGAAAGAAAGCTCGCCTTTGATGGTAACAGTCGCGTTTTCCGGCTGAGCACCATCCACGTCGCAGCTGATAAAGTTGCTAACGCCAATAAACCCTGCTACAAAGGGGTTCTGGGGGCGGGCATAGATCTCGGAAGGCGTGCCCAACTGCATAATTTTGCCATCCTTCATAACAGCAATGCGGTCGGAAATGGCCAGCGCCTCCTCTTGGTCGTGGGTAACGTAGATCGTGGTAATGCCCAACCGGCGCTGCAATTTCTTAATAATGGAGCGCATCTGTACACGCAGTTTCGCGTCCAGATTAGACAAGGGTTCATCCATCAGCAAAACGCTGGGTTCGATAACGAAAGCACGGGCCAGCGCCACACGCTGCTGCTGACCGCCGGAAAGCTCGCTGGGTTTGCGCTTGGCCAATTTTTCGATCTGCACCAGTTCCAAGGCCTGCTGCACACGAGGGGCGATCTCCTTCTTGGGTACATGGCGAGCCTTGAGGCCATAAGCCACGTTTTCCTCAACCGTCAAATGCGGAAAAATGGCGTAGTTCTGGAATACCATGCCGATATCCCTCTTATGGGCGGGCACATCGTTGATGCGATTTTCGCCAAAGTAGAAGTCGCCGCCCTCAATAGAGTTAAAACCGGCGATCATGCGCAGCAACGTGGTTTTGCCGCACCCAGACGGGCCCAGCAGCGTAAAAAACTCGCCCTGATGGATCGTCAGCGAAACATCGCTGAGGGCAGTAAAGCTGCCGTAGCGCTTAACTGCATTTTGGATGATGACTTCATTGCTCATAGGTGGTCTGTTCCTTTCTTGCGGCGTGCTTCCTGCACGCCGGGAATCGTTAGCCTGCATAAAAAGGCGCTGCCGTCTTTGCTAAAAAAGGGGGCTGCAAGCGATGGCTGGCAGCCCCCGGAGGTTACACGAAACGCTTACTGAGCGGTCAGGTCGTTCCAAGTGTCGATGATGTTTTCTTTCTCGGTGGCGGCGTAGGCGAAATCATACTCGCCCAGATCCAGCTCGCTCAGAGCTACAAGGCCCTGAGGCTCAACGTCGCTGCGGACGGGGCGGCGAGCCCAATCCACGTTCTGAGCGGTCTGGCACTCAGCGCTGGTAACGAAGTCGATAAACAGCTTAGCATTTTCTTCGTTGGGGCAGCCCTTGATGAGCGCAACGCCATCCGGCACGGCAGAGTTGGCAGCGGGGTAGATGTAGCCGATATCGGGGTTGTCGGCATACAGCACAGCAGACTTTTCGATGGTCACGCCAATGGCATATTCACCAGCAGCAACCAGCTTATGGCAGTTACCGGAGGAATCCTGGATCTTGCCATCCAAGTTGGTAATGAACTTGCCGACCATTTCCCAGCCTTCCTCGATGGTGGGCTTGGAGAACAGCATGGTGCACAGCTGGGTGTAGGCAGAGCCGCTCTTAGCGGGAGAAGCGTAAGCGATCTTGCCCTTGAGAGCTTCGTTGGTCAGGTCGTCCCAAGTCTTGGGCACATCTTCTTCGGCGATGAGGGTCTTGTTGTAAATAATGACCATGGGCAGGGGGCTTTCGCCGATCCACATGTCGTTAGCATCCTTGAAGGACTCAGCGATAACGCCATCGTTTACAGATACATAGGGAGCAAAGTAATCGGTGTAGCCAGCCAGCGTATCGGCACCGCCGCCCCACAGAACGTCGCCCTGGGGATTTTCGCTTTCAGCTACAACGCGCTGGCACAGTTCGCCAGTGCCGGCAGCGATCACTTCTACCTTGATGTTGGGGTACTTGGCCTGGAACTGAGCCACACCAGCATTGAGGGGATCGGCATCGTGGGGGCTGTAAATAACCAGATTACCGGTGTACTCTTCGGGCGCTTTCTCAGCGATCGCAGCGCCGGACAGCAGCATCATCACAGACAATGCAAGGGCAAGGATCTTGGCAAACTTCTTCATGGGAATCCTCCTTTGGTGTTATGGGGTTGTCTCATATCGCATGGCAATTTACCATGCATCCTGACTACTATTATACACATTTCGTCTGTTATTGCAAGAGGAACATGTCCTATGCACCTGAACAAACGCTGAATGCATACGAATTGAATTTTCACCAATCGAATTTTCGCGTTTTTGCATACATGTGAATCGCGTTTTTCTATTGGGGCTGTCTCAAAATACAATTTTGAGAAAAGTAAAGGCATGGAATGTTGCTCATCCGGCAGCATTCCATGCCTTTTTTGACAGTCTTTTACGATGAATTGGTAATAACTTCTTGTTTTGAGACAGCCCCAGGTCCCTTGCTACGCAAGGGTTCCGAAACCACCGGAAGGGTGAGTAAAACGAACCGAGGCGTGAGGACAGCCTGAAAGGCTCCGCAGCGCCGAAGCCCAAAGCCGATGTAATCGGATTTGGGCCGCAATACACGCCGCTGGTTTCGGATCACAGTCGGAGGGTTGCGACCCTCCGACTCCACCCGGG
>JAZSRK010000165.1:0-9580 GCA_045538465.1 Candidatus Limiplasma sp.
TCCGCGGCTCTTATGGTGGGGGACCCCCTGCCCCCACCGAGCCGCTTGCTTGAGTGCCCGTCCTCGCTTTGCTGCGGGCGGGCACCGCTTAGCGGGGGTTGGGTGTGAAGGCTCCCCGCCTGCGGCGTGAACGCCTCCCCGTGCCCCCCACTTGCCTCTCCCTTTGGGAGAGGGGGTTGAGCGAAGCGAAACCGGAGAGGGTTGGCTGTGTGGGCTTGTCGCCTTCGGCTCAACGCCCCTATGGGAGGAGACCCGTAGAAGGCTCCTTCGCAAAGCGAGGGAGCTGTCGCCGAATGGCGACTGAGGGTGCTCCAACTTGCTAAGAAACTATAGCTACATCTCCGTAGCCAATCGACAAAACCCGCTACCCCCACTTGCCTCTCCCTCTGGGAGAGGTGGCTGAGCGTAGCGAGGCCGGAGAGGGCATTGCCGCAAAGGAAGCCTTTCAACGTGAACCCTCTCAGTCAGGCTGCGCCTGACAGCTCTCCCAGAGGGAGAGCCAAGGGTGGGGCGACGGCCAACCTGCACCACCACTTGTTCGGGTTGCAAGGCGATGCATGAATGCAGCCGCCAGCCGGCCCGCACCGCGACGGTAGAGAGCGACGTCAAATCCCCCGCCCTTTTTTGCGGCGGGGAAAAGGGCAAACGTAGCTGCGCCAAGTAGCGCTTACAAAAGCCAACGTACACCCGGCAATTGCGAGTTTTGCCCGCCGCCGAAAAAAACGGGCTTTAAAGGGGATTTGACCAAAGCGAACGTGTCGCTGTTTTCTGGTTACTCTTTTTAAAAAGAGTAACCGCGGGTGTGGGGGTGCGTAACCCCCACACAGTTCCTCGCAGCGGTACTGCGAGATAACTACACACCGCTGCTGCTGTCAGAAGTGCTGAGAACTGCGGAAAGCAGCAAGAACACTCCATCTGCTAATGGCACCCTCAGTCAGCTTCGCTGACAGCTCCCTCGCTTCGCGAAGGAGCCTTTGGCTGGCTGCCCTCGCAGCGGCACTGCGAGATAACTACTCAGCGCCGCTGCCGCAAGCAGCAAATGCTTGGCGAAAGTCAAACCCTCTCAGTCAGGCTGCGCCTGACAGCTCACTCCACCGTCAGCAGCAAAACCTCGCAGGGGTTATTCCACCTTGGCATTCGGCAGGGGTTTCCTGCACCGGCAGAGATCAGCAGTTTGCCGTCGTTCTCCCAGCCCTTGGTGTACTTGGGGAAAAGATACTGCCCGGGGGCATACAGCCCGTGCTGCCCGATGCGGATCTGCCCGCCATGGGCATGACCGGCGATGGTCAGATCGATCTTGCGATGGCGCAGGTGCTTCATATAATGCTCCGGCTTGTGGCACAAAAGCAGCTTGCAGCCATCCAGCTTTTCAAACTCATCCACCATGTCCGGCACACGCACGGTCTCCGGGTCGTACCAGCCGCCGATCCATACGTCTTGGAAGTGTTCAAAGCTGTTTACCAGCACCGTTGCGCCGCTTTCCCGAGCCAGCGCCATCAGTTGGCTGTACTTTTGCTGGCGAAGCTCATGGTTGCCGGGCGAATAAAAAGTAGGACGGCGCTTGGCGCTTTCCCGCAAAAAAGCCAAGCCCATGTCGTACTCTTGTTTGTAACGGTTGCTTACATCGCCTGGCACCAATACTGCATCCACATCCTCCATCAGAGGCAGCAGGTCGTCAAAGGGCTCGCTGTGCAGATCGCTGATGACGAGAAAACGCAGGGGATGGGAGAGTTTTCCGGTTTGCAGGCGATAGGGGGTGACCACTCGCTGGTTCTTTTTCATCGATAGACCTCCTTGAGACCGCTATCGGCTGTACACCGCATGGCGGATCTCGTTGATGTAGGCATCCGCCCGAGGCAAGCCGGCGGCTTGCAGCGCATCCTTCACGGCCTGCTCCCGGTCGTAGGGCAGCTGGCGCATGCGCACTTCAAAGGGCGCAGGGGTCTCGCCCGGCGTTGCCTCCAGGATCAGGTAGCAGCAGTAGGGCACGCCCATGGCATTGCCCACGCTGCCGGTGTTGATGAACAGTCCCGGGTTGATGGTACGCATGGCTTGCCGATGCGCGTCTGCATAGAGCACTACATCGTAGGGTCTCCCATCTGCGTCTTTAAAAAATGCCTGTATCTGCTCAATGTCGTGCCGCACAGTTACCAGATCTTCCATAATGGGACGGCCATGCATCAGGCGGATCCTCCGCCCGGACATCGTCATTTCGCTCTCCCGGGGCAAGGCCCGAAGGGCAGCCAGCCGTTCCTCTCCCAGCTGGTTCCAATAAAACTCATCGTTGGGATAGCCCTTCTCGCCTACGCCATAGTCCCAGTTGCCGCCGAGGATCAACTCGCAGTGTTCCATGGCCCAGTCGAAGGTTCGGTCGCTGCTGGGGCCCTTGCCCACGATATCGCCCAAGCAGATGATGCGGTCTGGCTTCTGTTGGCGCAGATCCTCCTCCAAAGCGCATACGGCAGGCCAGTTGCCGTGCAAGTCGCCTACAAATGCGATCTTCATAGCCCCAGCTCCTCTGCCAGAAGGGCGGCGCACAGCTCGATATACCGGGCGCAAGGGCGCTTGCGGTAGTATTCCGGGGTGCGCTCGCTGGGCTGTGCTTTGGCTACGATGCCGCTCTTCATCAGCAGCGTTTTGCATTCGGAGGTCTCATGCTCTGCCACAAAGGCAGCGTGCAGGCGCTGGATGTCTGCATAGAGCTGCTTTTTGCCCTCGTAGTCCTCCGCATCGTCGTAGCCCCGAAGGGTGCCCAGCACCATGACCATAGCGCTTACGGCACCGCAGGTCATCCGAAGACCGCCGATGCCTCCGCCCATTCCGGAGGCAATACGCAGAGCAGTCTTTTGCGAAATGCCCATTTCTTCACAAAAAGCCGCAAAGACGGACTGGGCGCAATTGTACCCCGAAAGGTACATATTGCGTGCCAGTTCCGCCTTGGCGGCAACACGTTCAGATGAAAACTGCATGCTCATCAGCGTGCCTTGGGCTCCAGATCTTGAATAGCGTCAGCGATCTGATCCAGCCAGTCGCCTTCGAACAGCTCCAAAAGACCCTTATCCACGCTGCCGGCCAGTTTGGGATCAATGGGCAGACCGGCGGTGAGGGGAATGCTGTATTGCTTGGCAATATCGTCCTTGCGGCTGCGGCCGAACAGGTCGTACTTCTTGCCGCAGTCGGGGCAGGTGATGTAGCTCATGTTTTCTACCAGACCCAAAACAGGAATGTTCATCAGGCTGGTCATCTTGAGAGCCTTTTCCACGATCATGCCCACCAATTCCTGGGGGGTGGAGACCAGCACCACGCCATCCACAGGGATGGACTGGAACACAGTGAGCATCACATCGCCGGTTCCCGGAGGCATATCGATGAACAGAACGTCCTTCTCGCCCCAGATCACATCCGTCCAGAACTGACCCACCGCACCGGCGATGACGGGGCCGCGCCATACCACGGGGTCGCTCTCGTTCTCCAAAAGCAGGTTCAGGCTCATTACATCGATGCCGGAGGCAGAGCGCACCGGGAACATGCCCTGATCGCTGCCAGCGGCCTTTTCCTTAAGACCAAAGGCACGGGGAATGGAAGGGCCGGTGATGTCGGCATCCAGAATACCGACCTTCATGCCACGGCGCTGTGCCAGCACCGCCAAAAGGGCCGTGACCATGCTCTTGCCTACGCCGCCCTTACCGGAGCAAACACCGATCACTTTTTTGATGCGGCTCAGCTCGTGGGGCTTTTGCAGAAGGCTTTCCTGCTTGCGTTCGCCGCAGTTAGCGGTGCAAGTGGAACAATCGTGCGTACATTCGCTCATGTTCGTTTACCTCTTTCCCAAGATTGTGTTTTCGAAAGCAAAACTATTTTTTTGCCTTCGGTATGATCGAGCATATTTGGAAGGGGGGATCACTCCGCTTGACCGATCAGCTGTGCGGCGGCCTGTGCGGCCTTGCGGATCAGGCTGTCCAGCGGCTGTTTTTCCACACCGGCGATAATGAGCCCGCACCGATCCAGCGGCACAAGAATTTTCTGCGCCTCGCTCAGGCTGATAGCTGCGGCAATGCCGGGGGTGATCTCGCCCAGCATGGCGTTGGCATGAAGAATGCCCGTCACCCCGAGGATCACATCAGCGCTCTTGCATTGGTAGCGGATGGCACCCTCGCCAGTGGCGCCCATATCGGCTCCGGCTTTCAGCATAGCAGCTGTAGCCTGCACATTGGTGCCCAGCGCCAGAATGGGCTGCTGCGGCATGACCGCTTTCAAAGCGGAAACGATGCTTTTGCCCACACCGCCGCCCTGCCCGTCGATGACCAGCAGCTTCACTCCTCATCCTCCTTCAGCGGGCTTTCGCAGCGTACGATCACATCAGCCCGCTTCTTTATATCATACGCCTCAAAGTATATTTTTTCAAGAGGGATCCACTCGTTGCGGAAGCGTTCCAGCATGGCCGGGTCTCGTTTGGCGATGCGGCGCAGCTGCTCCTGCTCATCCACATCCACGTAGACCCGCAGGGCGCTTCGCTCTTGATAGATCGCATCAAAGGCGGGATGATGGCTGTAGCTGCCCTCGATGATGCCCACATCATCCACGCGCACATGCTTTTGCACCATGGTGCCGGTGGCGCAATCGAAGCGCTGGTAGCATACAAGCCCGTCGTCCAGATGTATCAGCACCTCTTGCAGGAAGCGTTCGTAGTCCACATTACCGCCCGGCAGCGAAAGCCGCTCCGGCGTGCGTTTCTCAAAGGGCAGAAAGAAGTCGTCCATCCGGATCGGGTCGTGCCATTCCATACCAGCCAGCATTCTGCCCAGCGTGCTTTTGCCGCTGCCGCAGGGGCCATCCAGCACGATCAGGTTTTTTCCCTCATGGAGTCTTTCCACAACCGGCAGCAGCGATACGAAGCTTTCCAGCACCACCCGGTAATGGGGCGCATATGCCCTGCGGTAGGCATCGCTGTGGCTGACCACCGGGCGGCCTGCATTTCGATGCTGATCGAGAAATTCTTCCCACTGCCGCATGGAAAAAGCCGTCCAGCCTTTATGAACGGCTCCCTGCACATGGCTCAGCGCACCGGAATAGATGAGCTCATTATTTCTGCGGCGAAGAACCTCCTTCTCCGTGGCGCGCATCATACGGGCGAGCCACTTTGCACCCAGCCTGCGCACCTGAGGCGCAGCCAGATTCAGCCTGCACAGCCCCAAACCGATACTCTCGCTCACAGGAACGGACGCATCCTCCGGGATGCTGTCCATCTCCTGCCGAAGCATCCGCTGGCAAGTTTCCTGATCGGGCAGCAGATGCCCGCAGCCAAAAGCATGCTGGTAGGCCAGCTTTACTACATCTGTAGGCTGCATCAGCGGATACTTATCAAAATGCTCTTTCAAAAGCTGTTCGTTCATAAAAGCTCCTTCGTTATTGATCGGCGGGGATCAGCTTGGTGCGCTCCAACGCACCCACCACCAGCGGCACCAGCACCAATTGCAAAACGATGCCCGGCCAGGCATTTACAAAGCCGCCCATCCAGAATGCCGCCATGGCAAAGGGCGTATCCATCAGCAGGGCATAGATCAGCCAGCTGACAACGCCCCAAACGATGCGTCCCCCCACCATAGCGCCCACCAGCGCCAGCAAGATGCGCCCCTTGCGCCCTTTCAGCCAGCGGTACAACAGCCCTGCCAAAGTGCCGTAAGCCGCCAGCTCAAAGGCCATGGCCAGCGCTGTGGGGATCATCGGCGGCATACCAAACAATAGACTGCGCAATAGCGGCAGCACAAAACCCACAGCCAGCCCCCAAGGCCAGCCGCACACAAAACCGCAAATGAGCACCGGCAGATGCAAAGGAAGCAGCATGCTGCCAATTTCGGGGATCTGCCCCGTCAGAAAGGGCAGCACCAACCCCAAGCCCAGCATAAGCGCAGCAAGCACCATACGCAATATCTTGCCCTGCCTCAGCTTGGCAGGCGTATTCTGTTTTTCGACCATTTTCTTTCATCCTTTCCAAAAGTACAGTCATGAAGAAGACCCTTTTCTTTCTCTTCAGAGAAAACACCGACGCCTTCATGACATCCTTTGGTAAAGGGCTGGATGCATTGTATCATATTTATACAGCAGGGTAAAGAGCCAAAGCAGCGAATATGCACCGGAAATGGCGTTTTCTCCTGCAATCCCCGCTTGACAGCACCCATGTCGAATGATAGACTTTTTATGGAGGGAAAACTCGTTTTAACCTATATTCTACACTGCGCTGCCTGTGTAATGGCGGCTATTTGTTCCCCTTTTGTAAAGGAGCTTTTTTCAATGACTTTTTTCGACCCTGAAACCGGCCGCCTTTGCTTTGAGGACGGTTTGTGTCTGGAAGGCGGCATGGATGTGCGCGAGATCGACCCCCATCTGCGCTACACCGGCCCGCACGAGGCGGTGTACTGCCTGCCCGGTCTATTGGTGGAAGGAGGCAGGCTGGGTGCCGCTTGCACCGTGGACGAAGCCGGTCTGCATACGGTGCGGCTCACAGTGGCTTCGGTCACCGGGCGGCAGCAGACCCCCGGCGAGCGCCAGCGTGCCTTTTTGTTTGAGCGCTTCCGTTTGAGCGACCCCTGCCCCGACACGCTGCAAACGGTGCGTATCAAGGCTGCCTTTGGCAAGCTAACTTTGTATACCGACCCGGTGACCGGGCAAGCCGGTGCGCTGTTGGAGTACCGGTGACCCTATACACCCGTCTTTTCCTATTCCAAAACGCTTGGAGGAGTTTTTATGGCCATTATTCTTGCGCCCATCATGCGGGATTATCTCATCCGCTTTCAGCAGACTGCCATCAAAGAGACCGGCCGCCGTCCGCTTACCTATCTGCGCGCCCCCATGGACGAAAAACTGGTGATCGCAGGATGTCAGCGCCCGGGTTTCGCCTTTTGGCAGCCCATCGCATGGACTGATAACAAGGCTCCTTTGGGCAAGCACGCAGATGCATTTCACGACAGCATCCAGCAATATGTGTCCATGTGCCAGTTTTTAGAGATCCGCTTCCGTCTGCCGGTGGCGCATATGGGCAGCCCGCTCAGCTTTTTGTACGGGCGCACCTTTGAGACCTACCGCAACACCGAATCGTCGCCTCCCAGCCGCGCCTTTGAGGAGGCCTACCTGCAAAACCAGAACAACCCAGACTTGCCCTTGGGTTTTTGCATGGCGCAAAGCTGCGATGGCGGCGAGCCCCTGCTGCTGATGCTCCGGGCCGAGGATGGTCAGTCGTACATTCTGCGCCCCGAACGGGATGTGGAGCCTCTGTACCTGAAGATCACCATCGACAGGCTGTTGCCCAAGCTGCAATTCGTATACGATCTCTAAGGTCTTCTGTGGCTTATCAACGCAGAAAGGAGACCGCACCATGAACAGAAAACCACAGGGCATCATCAGCTATGCGGGGTTGGATGTATCCACCCTGTTGGCGGGCGCCCGCCTGATGTTTACCAACCCGGATGAGCACCTGCCCCGGCGCTTTGCTTCGCTGATGCCCCTGTTCCCTATGGAGCTGATACAGTCCATGCCCTTTGTGGGCGTGGCGCAGCCCGGCCAGAACGTAGCCCCGGGCGGTTTTTCCATCGACCCGGCAGAGTACCATTGCATGCTGCACGAGCAAATGCCCAGGTTGTACGTAGGCGACAATCTTGTGCGCAACACCGATGCGGAGGGCGTTTTTCACGGCCGCGGCGTAGTAACGGTGGATGAAGCGTGGACGACCTGCTTTCCCCAGTACCAGCCCTTTGCAGGCGAGCGGCTCGTCATTTACCCCATGGGCGGCGGTGCACAGGCAGTCGCCGTGCCGCAAAGCCTGTACCCCAGAGCCGCCGGGCTTTTGCGGCAAGCGGAGACCGCCCTTGGCGTTACCCGCCGCTGCCACGACTATGCCCATTATGTTTACCAGCGCATCCGTGCCGGACAGGCCTTTGATGCTGACCAATACGAAAACGACTATCTGGCTGCTTTCGACCTGCAGCCGGTGACCATATCCCAAAGCGATCTGGGACGGATGATGCAGGATATTTCCATGCTGCGCAACGCCCGGGAAGGCGGCGAGAGCGACGGGCTCTACACCGAAAACGCCAAGCGTGCCGAGCATATTCTGCAATATGTGCCCGGGCTGTACGCCTGCGATGTATTTGAGGATACGCCCACCACCCGCTATACCTCCCGGCTTTTGCAGCCCATGTGGGAGGATGGCTTTGTAAGCGATCTATGGATCCCCTATGCGGATGCCGCCGCTTACGCTGCCGCTGACCGCCAGACGCTGGATATGACCGCCCTGTGCGATGGCTTCCAGCTGGCCCCGGTGTACGACCCGCAGACCCGCGGGGGACGGTACCCCGACAAGGTGCGTGTGGTGATCGTGCGGGAGAAGGACTTGCGCCTGCGCATCGCCGAGACCCTGAACAACCCGGCCTACGGCAGCGGCATGAGCCCCGCAGGTTCCATCAATCGGCTGGTTTACCTGCCCAACAGCAAGGAAATGCTGCGTCAGGGCAAACTAATGCAGGAGGAGAACCACTTCCACTGTGAAAACACCGCCGTGCCGCCAGCCCGGTACCGCAGCATGCTCACCATGGCTGCCTTGCAGGAAAGCAAGGGTCGGTTGGTGGATGCCCTCTACCGGCGGGAATCGGTGCTGAGCGAGGTGCGGGATACCCAGCCCGACCACGACCGGCTGCATGTTTTGATGAACCAGCCTGTTGAGGCGCTGGAAAGCCGCTTGCAGCAGCATGAAAAAGCCCAGCTCAGCGGCTACGATGCCGATATCGATTACCTGCGCCGCATGGGCATGGAGCGGGAATGGAAGCCGGGGCCCAAGAAGCAGAAGACTTTCCGCTTTGCCCCCGACAATCTAAGGCAAACCAGCATCGAAAGCGGTTTTGCCATGCGTGCCGCTCTATTGCGTTATTCGTGGGATGCGCTGGCTTTGCCCCCGCAGGAGCCCACCGCCCCTCCGGAGGAGACCGCCGCTGTTTTGCCGGATGACGAGACCCAATGGCTGGACTATACCGAGGAGCTGACCCACTCCGTTTTGCCGGAGCAGCCGCCCCTATGGCTGGAAGCTGCCGATGCCCGTTACCTGACCACTGATGTGGGCGGCCTGTACCCCACCGATGAAGAACTGAGCCAAGGCAGCGTGCAGCCCACAGCCAGCCCCGCTGCGGAGGATGTGCCTTCGCCGGCCGAGGAACCAAAGCCCAAGAAGCCGTCCAAGGTGCAAAAGAGCGGTAGGGCTGCCAAAGCTGAGAAAGCCAAGAAAGCCGCCAAGAGCACCGACCGCCGCTTTAGCGAAGAAGAGCTGATGGAGCGGCAGGTGCATCTGGATCTATCAGCAGCGGAGCCAACACCAGTGGCTGCTTCTCAGCCGGATGGCGCAGAGGCTGCCTCGACCCATGAGGAGCCTGCGCCCCAAGCTGCACCTGCTGCCCAACCAGCCCCCGCAAGCAGCGAAGATGTGCCCGCTGCTCGACCGGAGACCCCCGAAGCCCCCATCCCGCAGGAGGTTCCTGCCAAACCTGCCAAGGCCAGCAAGGGCAAGCCCGCCCCCAAGGCCGCTGCCCCCCAAGCC
>JAZSRK010000095.1:0-24690 GCA_045538465.1 Candidatus Limiplasma sp.
GATAGTCTTGTACTGCTTGTAGCTTTAGCTCTGGACTGTATACCTTGTTCTTATGTGTTTTTCTTGGCATGTAAAAAGCCCCCTTAGAGTAGTCTCGAAATTTTGTTTTTTCGTGTGTCTACTCTATGGGGACTATATCAAACACGGGTGCTCGTTTGTTCGTTGCAGGATAAATTGTTCCTTTAGAATCCCCTCCCCACCGGCTCTCTTTTTTTGCCCCTCTATCGATCGCGGCTGGTAAATTTTACATCTATCAATCTTTTGTAACATTATGTGACAAACATACAGCAAACTGGCGTAAAACAAGCAAAAAAGAGTAATACTTTGTATAGAAATACCCGGTTGACTTACAGCAGGTTTCCAACGTATGATGAAAACACAAGATGTGGGGGTGGTATTCATGGGCAGGCGCAACAACGGGTATATTTTTGTAGAAAAGAAAAAGAGAGGACCCGGACTTGGGTGCCTGCTGCTGGTGCTTGTTCTGCTGATCGCCATTGGCGGCGTGGCGGTGCTGATCAACGCCGGTTTTAACAACCGCATCGTACTGGAAAACGCTTCTGTAAACATGATGGGGCTGGATAGAGCCTACGAAGGCTTTAGCATACTGCACATCAGCGACCTGCACGCTTCGCCCTTGGGCAGCGATATGGCGCTGTGGAAAGAGCTGCTGAACGGCAAAAGCTACAAAGCTGTGGTCATCACCGGCGACATGGTGGGCAGCAGCGGCGAGTACGAGCCCTTCCTGTCGCTCATTCACAACCTGAAACAGATCAACCCGGATGCGCCCATCTATTTTATCGCTGGCGATGAAGACCCCAACCCGGTGCTCACCACCAACCGGGGCACGCCGCAGGTGCTGGCCAAATGGGTGCTGGCCGCGCAGGAGGAAGGCGCCATTTTCCTTGACCGCCCCACACTGCTGGAGGTAGGCAAGAAAAAAGTCTGGTTTACCCCCCAGTACCTTTACGATGTGGATGCAGAGGGCATGCTGAATACCCTGTACAACCAAAAAGCCGATATGGAAGCCCAAGGCATGCAGTACGACCCTGTGGGCGGCGCCACCTACCGGGCGCTATGCTACCGCATCGAGCTGATGGAACGCACGGTGATCACCATGCGGGAGATGACAGCCGACGATCTGCAGATCGCCGTCAACCATACGCCGCTGGATACAGAGTACATCCGGGAAAGCCTGCAATGGGCAGAAGAGGTACACCCCTTCAGTTTCCGCAACATTTCGCTGCTGTTGTGCGGCGACCTGTGCGGCGGCGGCTGGCGGCTGCCCGGCGGCGGTGCACTGTATACCAAAGCCGGCGGCTGGATGCCCTCCGACGAGGGCGTGGTGGGCATGCAGCGCATCAACAGCCTGAACCAATACATTTCCCCGGGTTTGGGCGCATCCAGCGAGGTGCTTTTGCCGGGCCGGGTATTCAATCCCCCTGCCGTTACCTTGATCAAGTTTACGGCCAAGCTAGAGTAAAAACTGAAACAAAGAAGTAAATACAAACAAGAAGCTGTCCCATTCCACGTCAGGTCTGACGTTTGAAATGGGACAGCTTGCTTGTTATTCAGGAGCAGCGGAATACCGCTGAAACACCGGCGGCAGAGGAGGAAAGAAACCAGCGGTGAACATAAGCTCCGCTCTGCTCCTAACGGACAATGACCGGCTTGCCTCGGTCCTTATGCATTGTTCTTGTTCTTCAGCTTTGCAAACACAGCCTGCAAAACGATGAAGAAGCAAAGCAGAATGGCGGTAACCACGTTGGGCCATGCAGAGCTCAGCTTGCCGTGGAACTTGACCAGCGAGGAAATGGTACCGTTGATCAGCACGCCGAAGAACGAGCCGAACACATTGCCAACGCCGCCGGTAAGCAGCGTACCGCCGATAACCGCCGAGGAGATGGCATCCATCTCCAAGCCCAGTGCCTGTCGGGTGGTGCCGCACATGGTGTTGAGCACAAAGCAGAAGGCACCGATGGAGGTAACGAACGAGGAGAAAACATACGCGCCAAAGCGAGTACGCTTTACATCCAAGCCCATCAGCGAGGCGCTTTGCTGGTTGCCGCCCACAGCGTACAGGCTGCGGCCGAACTTGGTGTAGCGCATCATCAGGAAGGTCAAGACCAGCACGACCAGCGCGATGACTACGTAAATACTAAAGTTAGGTACGATCAGCTTTCCTTTTTTGTTGAAATATGCACCAATTTCAAAGGGCATATTGATCTTGAGCATGGAAAGCTTGGAAAGCAGCTGGCTTTTGGTAATGGAGATCTGGTTGGTGGAAAGCACCGCCGTCATGCCGCGGGCAAAGAACATGCCCGCCATGGTAACGATAAAGGGCTGAATTTCCAGATAACCAACGCAGAAACCCTGCACCATGCCGAACACGATGCCGATCAGCAGCATCAGCGGCAACAGCACTTCTGCCTGCATGCCCCACTCTTCAACGCCTACTGCAATAAACATGCACTGCATGGCGATAAGCGCACCAACGGAAATATCGATACCGCCGGTGATCATTACCACGGTAAGGCCGCAGGTAACGCAGATGAGGCCAGCGTTGTTCTTGAGGATATCGATGAACACCTGCAGCTTGGTAAAGCCCTTATCGCCATACACGATGCAACCCATGGCGTACATGACAACAAAGAGTGCAATGGTCAAAAGCAGAAGCAAGGTATTGCTGTTCATACCCCGTTTACGGGTACGCTTCTTGGCTTCTAATGCAAGATTGCTCATGCCTGCGCCTCCTTTCGAAGATCCAGAGCAGCCTGACGGGCCATTTTACGCTTGGCGAAGAATGCCTTTACTGCCGGCGACTGAATGGTAACGATCAGGATAACGATGATGGCCTTGAACACGGGGGCTTCTGCCGGGCTGACACCCAAAGCGAACAGGGTGGTGGTGATGGCCTGAATGGTGTATGCACCGATAATGGAGCCGCTCAAGCGGAACTTACCGCCGCCGAGGCTGTTGCCGCCCAGAGCAACGGCAAGGATGGCGTCCATTTCCAAGTTAAGACCAATGTTGTTGGTATCGGCAGAGTAGATACGGCTGGTGGCGGTAATACCGGCGATACCGGCAAACAGGCCGCACAGCACATAGCAGATAAAGATGATGTTGGAGGAGCGGTAGCCGGAAATTCTGGCGGCATCCTTATTGATGCCTACAGCCTGCACATAGGTGCCCAGTGCAGTAAACTTGAGCACCAGCGCCATTACCAGCACGCACACCGCCGTAATGACCACCGGCGTGGGGAAGATGCCCAGATAGCCGCCGAAGAACTTGAAGCTATCCACGTGCACATACACGATGTTGCTGTTGCACAAGAGCAGACCAATGGCACGGCCTGCGGAGAACAGGATCAGCGTGGCCACCATGGGCTGTATCTTCATTTTGGAAACCAAGAAACCGTTAAACGCACCGCACAGGCAAGCTACGCCGATACCGGCCAGCACGCCTACGGCCAGCGGAACAGCATATTCGTGCACGTTCACGTTGCCGTAGCCAGCCAACAGCACCGCACAGGTACCGCCAGCCAGAGACATTACAGAACCGACGGAGATATCCGTACCGGCAGAAGCGGAGACTACCAGCGTCATACCGATGGCGAGGATCGCCGCCTCGCTGCCGCGGTTGAGAATATCGATAATGCGGCCGTAGAGGATGCCTTTTTCGTTAATGGTAATGGTAAAGAAGTTGTAGAACGGGTTGCCTTGGGCAATATCGTAAAAGATATTCACCAGCAGCACCAGTGCCATAGAGAACAGCGGCAGGAAGAGCGGTTTGCTCGCCAATTTTTTCAAGGTTTTCATGCACTCTCGCCTCCTGCAATGGTTTTCATCACCAGTTCCTGATCCATCTCGCCGCTAAGCTCGGCAACCTTCTCGCCATCGCGAAGCACGGCCAGACGGTTGCAGGTACGGAGCATCTCCTCGATCTCGGAGGAAATAAAGATGACGCTCTTGCCTTCCTGCGCCAGTTTGATGACCAGCTTCTGGATCTCCGTTTTGGTGCCGATATCGATACCGCGGGTGGGCTCATCCAGAATGAGGAAGTCCGGGTCGGTAGCCAGCCAGCGGGCGATGATGACCTTTTGCTGGTTGCCGCCGGAAAGCTGCTTGACCAGCGTTTCGCGGCTTGCGCACTTGATCTGCAGCAAGTCGATAAAACGGTCGGCGATCTCTTCCTGCTCCTTCATGGAGATCAGGTTCATCATGCCGCGCTTGGCCTGCATGGCCAGAATGATATTCTCGCGAACGCTCAGGTCGGCAATGATGCCCTCGGCTTTACGGTCGTCAGGCAGCATGCCCATGCCCAAAGCCATGGCATCCAGCGGGTGCTTGATCTTTACTTCCTTGCCATCCACTTTGAGGGTGCCGGTCTGTGCTCGATCGGCACCGTAGATGGTGCGGGCCAGCTCGCTACGGCCGGAGCCCAGCAAACCGGTCAGACCGATCACCTCGCCCCGCTTCATTTCCAGATCGAAGGGCTTGATCTTGCCGGCATGGCTCAGGCTGTGGGCTTCGATCAGGTTATCACCAGTGGCTTCGATGCCGCCTTCGGGCTTGATGGAGGCCAGATCGTCGAAATCCTTACCCATCATGGCTGCGATCAGCTTTACGCGGGGCAGCTCGGCAATGGGGTATTCACCCACCAGCTGACCATTGCGCAATACGGTGATGCGGTCGCATACGGCATATACCTGCTCCAAGAAGTGGGTAACAAAGATAATGCCAACGCCACGATCCCGCAGGCTGCGCATCAGGGCAAACAGCTTTTCTACTTCGTTATCATCCAAAGAAGAAGTGGGCTCATCCAGAATGAGCACCTTACAATCCATATCCACAGCACGGGCGATGGCGATCATCTGCTGCATGGCCAGAGAATACTCTTCCAGCGTGCGGGTAACATCGATGGGGAAATTGAGCTCCTCCATCAATTCGCGGCTGCGGCGAATGATCTTTTGGCGGTTGATGGTGCCCAGCATGGTCTTGGGCTCGCGGCCGATAAACAGGTTTTCTGCCACGGTCAAATTGGGGCACAGGTTGATCTCTTGGTATACGGTAGAGATACCCTTCTTCTGCGCATCCAACGTAGAGCGGTTGCGGATCGGGCCTTCGATGCCTTCCACGTGGATCTCGCCAGCCTCAAAGTCGTTAACGCCGGTAAGGCATTTGATCAGCGTAGATTTGCCAGCACCGTTCTCGCCCATCAACGCATGAATTTCGCCCTTGCGCAAGGTAAAGTCTACATTCTCCAGTGCCTTAACGCCCGGGAACGTCATTGAAATACCGCGCATGGTCAGGACGACGTTATTCTCCATATGCCATCCCGTCCTTTCTGTGTTTTTATTTATATTGCCTGAATACGACAAGTTCGTCATGTCGCGGTCGTGCCCGCTGTTTGACGTCGGGTGGCGCATGGCGCCAGATACACCGCAAGCGGAGAGAGCAACCTCTCTCCGCTTGGGAAAGCCTCAGGAGGCCGAAGCCTCCTGAGAGATGATGCGATGGTAAATTAGTAGGCGCGGCCGTCCAGAACTTCCTGAGTCATGGTGATGGCCAGACCAGATTCGATGCCAGGAGCCACGAAGGCCTGGTCGGGAACGATGGTCACAGCGGGGATCTCTTCGCCAGCGATCAGCTTAGCAATGATATCCTGTACGCCAGCAGCCTGCAGGGGGTTGCACTCAACGTTGCAGTTGATGCGGCCATCCAGGGTGCGGGTGAGGCCTTCCTTGGTAGCGTCGAAGGAGATGATGATGACGTCGCCGCCTACACCGTAGGTAACGCCGGCAGCGTCCATAGCGTCCATAGCACCGTAGGCTTCGTTATCGTTCTGGCAAACCAGCACGTTGAACTGGCCGGGGTAGGACTTCAGGTAGCTTTCCATGACCTGCTGGCCACCAGCCTGGGTGAAGTCGCCGCTCTGGCTGTCCAGGATCTTCCACTCGGGATGCTCAGCAGCAACCTTGTTGAAGCCATTGGTACGGCCGATAGCAGCAGAAGCGCCAACGGAACCTTCGATGACCAGGATGTTGGCCTCGCCGCCCTTGAGGTACTCAGCCAGCCACAGACCAGCGGTTTCGCCTTCCAGAGCAGTATCGGTGCCCAAGAAAGTGGTGTACAGGGAAGGATCAGCAGACACGGTACGGTCGGCGATGATCACGGGGATGCCAGCGTCCTTAGCTTCCTGCAGAACGACTTCCCAGCCAGCTTCCTGCACGGGGCAGATAACGATGTAGTCAACTTCCTGCTGGATGAAGTTACGGACAGCTTCCATCTGAGCAGTGTGATCGTTGTCAGCATCCACGAAGATCAGCTCGTAGCCATTCTCAGCGGTGAAGGTGTTCTGATAGTCCAGAGTGTTGGCAGCACGCCAGTCGGACTCGTGACCAACCTGAGCAAAACCGATGGTGATCACTTCTTGTTCGGCCATAGCGGGAGCGCACAGGGCCATCGCCATTACCAGAGCGAGAACCAGAGCAAACAGCTTTTTCATAATGGGGGTTCCTCCAATCTCATTGTAGGCTTACGCCTCTGGTACACAATATAAACCTTGCAAGCCGAAATTGGAATGGACTGTGATTTTGCCTTTGTTGGATTTTTTTGCGACTTTTTCAAACTGCTATCAAAACAGTTGAAAATTATTTTGTTTTTGTTGGATGTAATTTTGCCATATTATACATCTTATCCAAAAACCTTTTTAGCGCCTTGCCTTTTTGGCACATTGGCACATGGGGGGTCACTGCTGTGCCTTGCGGTACTCGCTGGGGCTTTGCCCGGTCCTCTTCTTAAACAAATAGCTGAAATAATGGGGATCGGTATAGCCTACCGCCTGCGCGATCTGCGAGGATCGCATATCGGTGGCCTTGAGCAGCTCCTGCGCTTTGCTGATGCGCAGCGCCGCCAGATATTCGGTAAAGGTATAGCCGGTCTCTTGGGCAAATACGGTAGAGAAGCGGCTGTTGGACATGCACACCTGCCCGGCCACATCCTGCAGCATCAGGTTGGGGTCGCTGAAATGCTGGCTAAGGTAATAACGGGCTTTGGCGATGGACGAGTTGCCGGTGACGGGGCTGTGCAGGTCGCGGTAGCGCAGAGCGGTGAGCAGCAATTCCTTTACGGGGGCAAGATCCTCCGTGCCGCTGCCGGAAAGCTGCTCCTGCTCGTAGCGGTGTATGGGCAGTACCTTCTCCGGCTCGCCACCGGCATCCTGCACGATGCCGACAGCCGTCATCAATGCTTCCACACGCAAATAATCCTGTGTCAGGTTGGCATGCAGCGCCGTTGCTGCCAAAGAGGCTGCGTATTCATCAAACACTTGAGAAAATCCATCCGCACCCACATACTGCAACCGATCCCGCAGGGGACGAAAATCCAGCTTTTGTACAGGGGCGGATACATCCTCCATCTCCCGCACGCCCACGATGCTGCGGGGGCTGCCGTTTTCCAAATTGTCGGCCACATGGCGTATATGGCGGGCGCTCTTCATGGAAATGCCCACATCGGCCAATTGGCCGCACATCTCGCCAATGGCGATGAGCACTTTTCCAACACCGGCGTTTTCCAAAGCCCGCAAGGCCGAATTGGCAAAACCGTAGGCTCGCTCCTCGGTATCGCTTTCGCTGTCGCCCATCACCAAGGCTCTGGCACCGTGCCGCGCTGTGCACACCTGCACGCCGCCACCGCTGCTTTCTGCCAAGGTGCACAAGGCATCCATTCCTGTCGCATTGCCGGAGCCGCCATCAAAGGCGATATCCAGCACCGCATAGCAGCCCGCCGTCAGGTTGATGCCCACGGTACGCAGCTGCTCGGTCACCTGCTGGGCCTCGTTTTCGCCAAACCCATCTTCAAACAGCGAACTAACGAGCCGGTCGCGCACAAAGCGATTGCCGCTACTGAGGCGGCGGCGGATATTCTCCGCATTCTCCCGGGCTTTGCGCTCCTCCCGCAGCCGCTGAGAAATGCGATCCAGCACCTCCCGCAGTTCCTTGGCGGTAATGGGCTTGAGCAAATATTCCTGCACGCCCAGCGATATAGCTTGCCGGGCATAGCTGAAATCGTCGTATCCGGAGAGAATGACGATGGCGATCCACGGCATGAGCTGCTTTACCTGCCGGCACAGCTCCATGCCATCCATAAAGGGCATACGGATATCGGTAATGAGGATATCCGGGTTTTCATCCCGGATCATGGGCAGGGCGATCTCGCCATCCGGCGCTTCGCCTACAAGGGTATAGCCGCTCTCCTCCCATGGAAAGGAATTGCGGATGCCTTCCCGGATGGCGATCTCATCATCCACCAGCATCACTTTAATCACTGGGCAGATCCTCCTTTCGCTTCATGGGCACGCAGAGGCTTACGGTGGTGCCGCCTTCTCCGCTTTCGATCACAAGCCCTTCCGGCTGGTTATAGTACAGGCGAATGCGCTGGTCTACATTGCTGAGCCCGAAACCGGAACCGCCGCTGGTATAGTGGGCTGCCTCCACCGGTTTTTCGCCCCGCATGCACTGGCGTACCTGCATAAGCTGCTCAGGCGACATTCCCTTGCCGGTATCCCGCACGGTAAAGATCAATCTGTCGCCTTCACAGCGCCCGGTAACGCTGATGTGCCCGCCGCCCCGCTTAAACTTGATGCCATGGTAAATGGCGTTTTCCACCAAGGGCTGCAACAGCAGCTTGAGCACATACACCTCGCCCAAGGCTTCGTCCACATCGATATCATAGGTAAGAATATCCCGGTAGCGGGTCTTCTGGATGGACAGGTAGCCTGCCAAATGCTTTATCTCCTGCCGTACAGGGATCCAATCCTCACCGGAGGAAAGCGAGATGCGGAAAAAGTCGCTCATGGCTCTGGTAAGGGCGATGACCTGATCGCTATGGCCTGCCTCCGCCTGCCAAATGATCGCATCCAGCGTATTGTAGAGAAAATGCGGGTTGATCTGCGCTTGCAACGTTCTTAATTCCGACTTTCGCAGATTATCCTGCTCCTTGCGGTTCTGAATAATGAGCGATTCCAGCCGGTCTGCCATAATGTTGATGCCTTCGGTCAAATGCTCCAGCTCAGAAACCGTGGTGGGCGGCACCCGGGCTTGCAGATTGCCCGCTGCCATCATGCCCGCTACATATTCCAGCCGCCCGATGGGCTGGCGCACAAAGCGTTCCATCCGCTTTTGGGTACGAGCCGAAAACACCAGCGCAGCCAACAGCATCATCAGCTCCACCAGCACAGAAAGGATGACCAAACGGCTCATGCGTGCCACATTGCTGGCTGCCATCGTCATTTGGCCGGTAATGTAGTCATCCAGCATGCTGACCACCAATTGCGCCACGCCGCGCACCTCCTCCAAAGTGCGCTCGCTGTTTACGATGGGCAGATCCAACTCCAGATTATATTCGATCTGTTCTACATACTGGGTCAGGGTATCCATGGTGCGGCGGGCGATGGTCAATTCCAGCTTGCCTTCCTCGCCGCCGCCGGCGATCAGATCTTCTAATATCTCGATCACTTGATGAATATCGGTGTACACGTTGCTGTTTGCAAAATCGGTTCGCCCCGCTACGATCTCCCATACTTCTTCAGGGATGCTCGTATCCACCAGCGGCTTCAGGCTGGCGACCGTATCCATACGGTAGATCGACTTTTGGTACCAAGCCGCATAGACCATGAGCAGCACAAGGCTGATGATCGCCGGGATGACCAGCGCCACCGTCAAAAAACGGGTAGCTCGGTTCACCTGCCCGCTGATGCTGTTTTCGCGGCGTTTTCTGGCCATGGTCAATACCCCCTCGGCCCAATGGCATCCAGGTCGTCAAAATCGGTAAAAACGGTTTCTTCGGGGTGCACCACCAAATCGATAGCTTCGCCGTTTTTGAGGCGAATGGCGGTCTCCATAACCAATTCGCCCAGATGGGGCGTGCATTCCACCACGCAGTTGATGCGGCCTTCCTTGAGCAGGTCGATGGCGGCTTGCTCGCCATCCACCGTAATAATAATGATATCTTTACCGGGCACCAGCCCTTCATCCTCGATGGCTTTTATGGCGCCCAGCGTCATGCTGTCGTTGTGGGAATAGAGCACGTCGATCTGCCCCGGATAGGTCTTGAGCAGATAGCGCATGCATTCCTCGCCCTTGGAAATAAGAAAGTCGCCGGAAATACTCTCCAATACCGTAAACCGGCTGTCTCCATCCACCATTTGGTGAAAGCCCTCATACCGCTGCCGCATGGGGGTGGAATCCACCGTGCCGGTGATCTCTACAATATTCAAATGGTCGGTGCCCATGCTGTCGGCTTTGCGGATGAGATATTCGCCGGCGCGCTGGCCTTCCCTAAGAAAATCGGCTCCGATATAGCAGGCGTACAGCGATTCGTCGTCTGTTTTCAGCTGGCGGTCTACCAAAATGACCGGGATGCCCGCCTGCTTGGCCTCGGTCAGCACATTATCCCACCCATCCTCTACGATGGGGCTGAAACAGATCACATCCACCCGATAGGCAATAAAGGAACGGATGGCATCGATCTGCTTATCCTGCTTTTGAAAAGCGTTGTCGAACATCAAATCGACACCATGGTTCTGGGCAGCCTGCTGTATGCTTTTGGTGCAGCCCAAGCGCCAGGAACTTTCCGACCCCAGCTGGGAAAAACCGAGCACCAGCTTGGGCGGTTCCTCGCTTTCCGTCGGGGCAGGGGTGGGGGCGCAAGCCGCTGTTAGCAAGCACAACAGCCCAACTAGCATACAACACAGACGTTTCTTCATAATCCAACACACGACCCTTCCAAAAGCAAGCGTTATTCTTCCTTATGCATCGCAGCGGCAGCTTCTGCCCCGGCGCAGCACCTTATCAACGTTTTTCGTAGGGTCTATTATATCACAAGCCCAAAACCCTCCGCAACCCATGGAAACCGCCGGTGGGGATGGGAGGGTACAGCCACCCATTGGCTTGATGCGCATTGTACCCCTGCTGTTTTCTGTTGTCACCGGTATGCAGAAAGGAGTATAATATAGGTCATTCAACGCTACCATCCTGCGCCAAGGCGCTTTTTTCGGAGGAATGTTTTCATGACCACTGCTGTTTTCCACCCCGGCCGCATCGCAGGCGCTGCGCCAGTGCCCCCGGCCAAGAGCGAGGCACACCGGGCGCTGCTGCTGGCGGCGCTGGGCAACACCCCCGCCACCCTCACGGGCTTTCCGCCGCCCCTGTGCAACGATACCCTCGCCATGATCGATGGTGTGCGGGGCATGGGCGCGACCGTAGAGCAACGGAGCGATACCCTGTATGTGACCCCCGCCCCCAAGCCCCAGCCCGGTCTGCCCATGGTGGATTGCCATGTACACGCCTGCGCTGCCGCCCTGCGGATGCTGATCCCCGCCTTTTTGGTGCGCGGGCAGAGCGTGCGTTTCTGGCTGGAGCCCACCCTGTTCCGCCGCCCGCTGGATGCCTTTGAACCGCTGATCGCAGGCATCGGCGGCACCATGGAGCGCATCCCGGCCGGGGAGAACGGGCTGTGCCAAGTGATCGTGACCGGATGGATGCAGGCGGGCAGCTACGCCATTGACGGCAGCGGTTCCAGCCAGTTTGCCTCCGGGCTTTTGATCGCCCTTGCCCACGCCATGGATGCAGCTTTGCAGCCAGCCCCTGCCCATCTGACCGTTACCGGCCCCATCGTGAGCCGCCCCTATCTGGACATGACCCTGAGCCTGATGCGCCGTTTTGCCGTGGGCTACAGCGAAAGTAGCGAGGGCGAATTCGATCTCACCCCCCGCACCGGGGATAGCCCGGCAGTGGTGCCCGTGGCCGGAGACTGGTCGCAGGCGGCGGTGCTGCTGTGCGCCGGGGCCATGGGGCAGCCGATATGGGTGAGCAACCTGATCAGCGAAGAAGTCTGCACCCAAGGGGATGCAGAGATCGTGAACGTGCTCAAGGATATGGGCATGGGCATTGAGGAAAAGGACGGGTTGCTTCGGGCGGTACGCCCGGAAGGCGGGCTGCGCCCCATCGACCTGAACTGCGACCATATCCCGGATATTGCGCCCATTATCGCTTTGACCTGTGCTACCATCGAAGGCACCTCCACCCTGCGTGGGGTGGCTCGGCTGCGCATCAAGGAATGCGACCGGCTGGAAGCTACCTGCCAGTTGCTGGGGCAGATGGGCATCGCCACCGAAGTGCAGGACGAGGGAGATACCCTTGTGGTGCACGGAGGCAGCGTTATCCACGGCGGGTTTGAAGCGGATGTGAGTGCAGATCACCGTATGGCGATGCTGCTGGCAGTGGCTGCGCTGATGGCGGATGCACCCATCACCATGCACGGCGTGGAGAGTTTGAATAAGTCCTGGCCCGGATTTTTGGATAGTTACCGGATGGTAGGCGGGACGGTAGGGTAAATAATGAATGGGGTGCAGGGGGATTATCTCCCTGCCGGGGCGTGGGGCAGAGCCCCACAAACCCCTGCGCCGCAGCGCACAAACAGCAAGCACAGCGAGCGCCAAAGGCGCAAGATGTGCGGCTCGAATCAATTGTTTGGCTATATAGACAACATGTGAGAATCATTTTTCTCTCTTTACACACAAGGGTTTGTGCAACACCCTATCAGCCATAAGCGGCACAACCAATCAAACCCTGCCGCCACTTCCCCAACACATCACAAAAAGGACGGTTACACACCATGAGCAGCACCATCGGACGTGCCTTCAAGGTACAGATTTTCGGCGAAAGCCACGGCAAGATGATCGGCGTGACCATTGACGGTCTGCCAGCGGGCATCCCCATTGATGAAGAGTGGCTGAACGCTTATGTGCAGCGCCGAGCCGCCAAGGGCAGCGCCATCGCCACCCCCCGCCGGGAAAGCGATATTCCCCACATCGTCAGCGGCATCAACGCTGCGGGAAAAACCACGGGCTATCCCCTCACGGCGGTGTTCGAAAACAGCGACACCCATTCCAGCGACTATTCCTTCCTGCCGGATCGTCCCCGTCCCGGCCATGCGGATTACCCCGCCATCACCCGCAGCCTTGGCGAGGATGACCTGCGGGGCAGCGGCCATCACTCCGGACGGCTTACGCTTCCCCATGTGTTTGCTGGCGGCGTGGCCATGCTGCTTTTGCGGGATATCGGCGTGGATATCGCCGCCCATATTTTGCAGGTAGGCGCTGTGCGGGATGAAGCCATCGACCCGGTGAACCCGGATATGGAGGCGCTGCACGAGTGCCACCAGCAGGAAGTGCCCACGCTGGATCCTGCCGCCGGAGAAGCCATGATGCAGACCATCCTCGCTGCCAAGGCAGACTTGGATTCTGTGGGCGGCATTGTGGAAGTGGTGGCCGCCGGTGTGCCCGCCGGTCTGGGTGCGCCCTATTTTGACGGCGTAGAAGCCGCCGTGGCGCAGCAGTTGTTCTCCATTCCCGCTGTAAAGGGCGTGGAGTTCGGTGCAGGCTTCGATTGCGCCACCATGCCCGGCAGCCAGTACAACGACCCCTATTGCATCGACGATGGCGAGATCCGCACCACCCGCAACGCAGCGGGCGGTTTGCTGGGCGGCCTGAGCAACGGCATGCCCATCGTTGCCCGGTGCGCCTTCCGTCCCACAGCATCCATCGGCAAGGAGCAGCAGACGGTGTCGCTGTCCGCTGCCGCCATCGGCAAGGAGGCTCAGACCACCTTGACCGTCAAGGGCCGGCATGACCCTTGTGTGGCCATCCGGGCGGTGCCGGTGGTGGAGGCCGCTGTGGCCATTGCGTTGGCAGATCTGTATTTGCAGGGGTGAGGGGGGTGGCTGCCGCCCCACCCTTGGCGCTTCTTCTAGGAGAGCTGGCAGGCGCAGCCGCCCCATCCTTGGCTCTCCCTTTGGGAGAGCTGGCAGGCGCAGCCTGACTGAGAGGGTTTGAATTTTGCCAAGCAGTTGCTGCTGGCGGCAGCGGTGCTGTGTGGTTATCTCGCAGTACCGCTGCGAGGGTATCCAACCAAAGGCTCCTTCGCGAAGCGAGGGCGCGACGCGTTAAGAAAATGTGCCAGTGGCACATTTTTAGTGGGAGCGGGGAGCAGGCTTTGCCTGCGACCGGCCCGAAGGGTGTCAGCGGAGCTGACTGAGGGTGCCATTAGCAGATGGAGTGTTCTTGCTGCTTTCCGCAGTTCTCAGCACTGCTGACAGCAGCTGTGCTGTGTGGTTATCTCGCAGTGCCGCTGCGAGGAACTGGGTGGGGCTACGCGCCCCACACCCGCGCCTACTCTTTTTAAAAAGAGTAGGCAGAAAACAGCGACACGTTCGCTTTGGTCAAATCCCTTTGATCGCCCTTTTTTGCGGCGGCGGGCAAAACTTGCAATTGCCGAGCGTATGTTGGCTATCTTACGTGCATGTTGGCGCTACTACGTTTGCCCTTTTCCCCGCCGCAAAAAAGAGCAGGGGATTTGACGTCGCTCTCTACCGTCGCGGTGCGGGCCGGCTGGTGGCTACATTCGTGCATCGCCTTGCAACCCGCGCGGGAATTGGCAGAGTTGGCTGCCGTTCCACCCTTGGTTCTCCCTTTGGTAGAACTGTCAAGCGTGGCCACCCCACCCTTGGCTCTCCCTCTGGGAGAGCTGTCAGGCGCAGCCTGACTGAGAGGGTTCACGCTGAAAGGCTTCCTCTGCGGTGGTACCCTCTCCGGCTTCGCTTCGCTCAGCCACCTCTTCCAAAGAGAGAGGCAAGAATGTAGAAAAGCTTCACAGGCTCACTTCTCCCAGAAGGAGCGACAGAACGCAGAGAAGCTTCGCATACTCACTGTTCCCAGAAAAAGAACCAAGAATGTATACAAGCTTCGCAAGCTCACTGCTCCCACAGCCCCTCCCATTGAAAAAAGCCGCATGCAGCGGCTTTTTTCACATAGCACAATATCTTTGTCTCGCAAACCTTACGGCTCGCCCTTCTGGTACTCGCTCTTGGCTGCCCAGTGAGCCTGCTCCAAGGCAATATCCCGGTGGGTCACATTTACATGGTACCCCTGCTCCCGGATGCACCCGCCGATGTATTCGGCAATAGCTACGCTGCGGTGGGCGCCGCCGGTGCAGCCAACGGCGATCACCAACCGGTGCTTGCCCTCGGTAATGTAGTTGGGCAAAAGGAAGGTGACCATATCCATGCATTTAACGAGAAATTCTTGTGTAACGGGGTGTTCCAAAACAAACGTGCGCACATCCTCATCCAAGCCGGTGTGCTGCCCCAATTCGGGAATATAGAATGGGTTGGGCAAAAAGCGCACATCAAACACCAGGTCGCCTTCCCGGGGCAAACCGCGCTTAAAGCCAAAGCTGAGCACATCCACCCGCAGGGACGGCTCGCCGCCTGCCTGCGAAGCGATCTCGCTGATGCGCTTTTGCAAGGCACGGGGGCGCAGGTTGGAGGTATCGATCAAGTAATCGGCGGTCTCCTTCAAGGGCTGCAAGCGAATGCGCTCCTCCCGGATGGCCTCCTCCAGCCGCAAACCCTCTGCGCAGAGGGGATGCTCGCGCCGCTGCTCCTTGTAGCGGTTCATGAGCACATCGTCGCTGGCCTCAATAAACAGCGTGTTGATATGATGCCCCACCAGCCGCGCCTCGTTGATCATACGGGTAACGGCCTTGGCATCGAAAAACTCACCGGAGCGAATATCCGTACCGATGGCGACCATATCGTTATGCAGATTGTTGGTCTGGCAGGCCTCCAAAAAAGGGACCAGCATCATGGGCGGCAGGTTGTCCACACAAAGAGCGCCCAAGTCTTCCAGATAGCGGATGGCGACGGTTTTTCCGGCTCCGCTCATACCAGTCAGCAGGAAAAATTGCATAGTTGCCTCCTTAGGGTAAAATTACACGGCGGTAAAAACGGCATCCTCGCCAAGGATGCGCACCTCCGGCTCCAGCCATACGCCGGTTTGGGCAAGCACGGTATTCTGTACATGAGCCATCAGCGCCAGATAATCGGCTGCTGTGCCTTCCCCATCGTTTACCAAGAAACCCGCATGCAGCTCGGATACGCTTGCCCCGCCGATACGGCAGCCCTTGAGGCCGCAGCCTTCGATGAGGGTACCGGCAAAATGCCCTTCCGGGCGCTTGAAGGTGCTGCCGCAGCTGGGCAGATGAATGGGCTGCTTTTGCCGCCTGCGCTGGGAAAACTCCCGCATTGCCGTACGGATGGTATCCCCGTCGCCGGGGCGCAGCATAACGGTAGCCGATGTGACCACTTGCCCCGATCCCATCAAAGCGCTTTTGCGGTAGCCCAGCGCCAGATCCTGTGCGGCATACACATGGGTGTTGCCCTCCCCGTCCATGGCGGTAATGGAATGCAGCACATCCTTCATTTCGCCGCCATAGGCACCGGCATTCATATACACTGCGCCGCCCACCGTACCGGGAATGCCAAAGGCAAACTCCAGCCCGGCAAGGCTATGGTCGGCAGCCACATTGCAAAGTTTCTGCAACGTCGCACCCGCCTGCGCCGTGATGGAAAAAGCGCCGTCCGGCATGGGGGTGGGCTCTGTTACTGCTGCAAAGGCTTCGCCCAGCAAAACCACCAGCCCGCGCACGCCTCCATCCCGCACCAGCAGGTTGGAGCCATTGCCGATGATGGTAACAGGCACTTGCTGCTGCGCAGCCGCTTTCAGCGCCGCTGCCAGCTGCTCCACTGAGCCCACACGGCACAATAGATCTGCCGGGCCGCCCAGACGCAGCGTGGTGCACGTGCTCATGGGCACGCTTTTTTGCACCTGTTGAGACGGCATGACCGCCTTTAGCGCCTGATATAGAGCCTCCAGCCGCTGTGCATTCATGGCGGCACCTCCTGCATCGTTATCTATCCATATTTTAACTTATTCCGGACACTATGTCAAAAAAAAGCTCCCGCATAGAATATGATTTTCTATGCGGGAATATGCGCCTGCCTGACAGCTTACCAGTCGATAGGCAGCCAACTTACATACATATGGGGCGGGTACAAACTGCGGATGATGCGTGCCATAAAGCGCAGATCCTCCTGCGAATAGAAGGAAGCATAGCGGGTGACCAGCACCCGCAGCGCCGAAAGGCTCTGCACCCGAAGGCTGTAATCGTTCAGCTTGATAAAATTGGCCGAAAAGGGCGTAAGGTTTTCAAACAGCACCCCCATCACCTCATCGGCAATGCGGCGCAGATGCTCCTGCCCCAGCCGGATGGGCTGATAATGATCGGCGATCACCAGCATACTGCCGCGGGTATAACGCCCCAAAAGGCGGGTCAGCTCTTTCTCCACCTCATCCCGGAAAGCTTCCAGCCCTTGCCGGTAGGGGGCATAGTTGCGCAAAAGCTCCGTCAGGTCTTGCGCTATGGGGCAGGACTGCACCAGCATACTGCCCAACAGCGGCGTGATCGCCTGTTCCACAGCTTCTACCTTTACAGGGATCGCCATGCAGCCGCCCCCTTTCTTTCGTAGTGTTTTCGACAGAAAATGTTACCCACTTTGTAACATTCTACACCTGTACTCCAGATTCCTTGTTGTGTGAAAAGGAAAATCGCGTGTTAAATAGTGGTAATATCTTGTTAAGAACTAATCTTTATACAAAATTGATGTATAAATATGTTGCTTGTAGCAGGCTGAAACCTATGTCTTGTACTTGACTTTTTTCCACATACAAGAACTAGGCATCCCTCTTGCCTGCAACAAGGCATGGTATGCACCTGTCGAAAAACGTCGCCACTTGCCAAAAACACAAGCTTTTGGTATGATTATCTCCCCAGTGAGCGGGGGCTTTTTCTAGGTTTTCCACAGCGGTTTGTTTTTTCCATGGGCACGCGATCTTTCGCCATAAAATGTGGAAAACTTTTCGCTATTTATACAGCATTTATACCAAAAAGGGGTTGAAAATATGTCCGAAGCCGAAAGGATCTGGTCGTCTGCCTGCCTTACGCTCAAGAGCGAGATGAACAAGGTAAGCTACGAAACATGGGTGGAAAGCCCGCTGAAGCCGCACGCCCTCATCAACGACCATCTGCTGCTGCAATGCGTTAACAAGCTGATCATGGATATCGGCGTAAAGCGCTTTTTGCCCAACATTACCGATGCTGTATGCAAAGCCGCCGGCAAGACCATCGTGGTGGAAGTGCTGTGCACCGACGAGCTGGAAGACCGCATGCTGGAGCTGGATCAGCAGCAGGCGAGCCCCCGTCTTGGCAACCTGAACCCCAAGTACACCTTCGATACCTTTGTGGTGGGCGGCGGCAACCGTTTTGCCCATGCAGTCTCCCTTGCGGTAGCCGAGGTGCCCTCTCAGGCCTACAACCCGCTGTTCATCTATGGCGGCGTGGGGCTTGGCAAGACCCACCTGATGCACGCCATCGGCCACTACGCCCACGAGCTGCACCCGGAGATGAACATCGTTTACATTACCAGCGAAGATTTTACCAACCAGCTGGTAAACGCCATGCAGACCAACCGCAACCAACAGTTCCGCGATCGTTTCCGCACGGCAGATATCCTCATGGTGGACGATATCCAGTTTATCGCCGGCAAAAGCGCCACCGAGGAAGAATTCTTCCACACCTTCAACCACCTGAAGGAAGCCGGCAAGCAGATCATCATGACCAGCGACAAGCCGCCCCGGGAGATCCAAAAGCTGGAGGAGCGCCTTTGCAGCCGCTTTGAAGGCGGCCTCAACGCCGACATCCAGCGCCCGGATTTTGAGACCCGTCTGGCCATTCTGCGCAAAAAGGCCGAGTTTGAGCACCTGATCATCGCCGATGATGTGCTGGAGCTGATCGCCGAGCGCATCGACACCAACGTGCGCGAGCTGGAAGGCAGCCTCACCCGCCTGACCGCCTACTCCGGCCTCACCCGCCGCCCGGTGGATATGCAGCTGGCGCAGGAAGCCCTCAAAGAGCTGCTCAAGCGGGATACCAAGCCCATCAGCACCGAGCTGATCCAAGACTCTGTAGCCGCCTACTACGGCATTACCATCGACGACCTGAAAAGCCCCCGCCGCAACCACGACATTACCGTGCCCCGGCAGATCGCCATGTACCTTGTGCGCGAAATGATGGGGCTGAGCCTGACCAAGATCGGCGAAGCCTTTGGCGGGCGGCACTATACGACAGTCATGTCCTCCATCGAAAAGGTGGAAAAGAGCATGAAGGTCTCCCCCAGTTTGACGAACTTGATGGACGACATTCGCCGGATGATCAAGGATAGCAAGTGATGGCGGGAGGATCGGATGATAGCATGAACCCCCGGCTGCTTCTGAATGTGTGGAAGCGGCCGGGGGCTTCGTGTATGTATGGATATTAGGTCAGAACGTATTACTGCAGAAGGGCGTTAAGGTCCAGCTTCATAGCAGGGCACGAAAGCCTGTGTTGACCCACGATCACCAACGGGCATGATATGTGAACGCACAGTGCTTCTCTTTTTGAATTGGTTCTATTGTAGCACGATTTCCAATGTTATGCAAATCAATACGCAACTGGAAATACAAATTCTTCACTCCCAATTTGACACCCACCCCCGGCAGCGGGTATACTGAAGGTGACAACCGGTAACCATTTGTTCCCCGCCGGATCTTCATCCAAGGAGGATGCTGAGATGAAACCTATTTACCTGCTGCTGACCTGCCTGCTATTGCTGGCGCTGCCGCTGACGGCCTGCGCGCAGGAAAGTGCTGCACCAAGCTGGACGACCCTTGGCGAAGGCGCAAACGAAATGGCGCTGGTGCTGGTACTGCCGGATAACCAGACCCGACTGTACAAGGTCTATAGCAACGAGACCACCCTGCTGACAGGGTTGGAAGGCATGGGGCTGATCGAAACGCAGCTTGTGGATGATGCCCCTGTTATCACCACCGTTGACGGCATTACGGCGCAGGATGGCGCGTATTGGTTTATTGCCATCATGGACGAAGCGCAGCAACAATTCGTTCCTTTGACCCTACCCTTGCAGGAGGCTCCCTTTGCCCAGAGTTATGCCTTTGGGCTGATCACCACAGAGACCGCGCCCTAACAAAACACAGCAGGCTTTCGGTGTTGCGATGCACCGAAAGCCTTATTTTATTTGCCATTCAGGACAGATCTGCCCGCCGGGGCTCCACCCTTTGGGCAGCGTTCTTCGCATGTGCAAAAATTGTCGAATGCTGTAGCATTCTGCCGCTAAATGCGGATCGCCGCTCTTTCTGTCGCATACAGTCACAGATAGTTTTTGTTGTGTGCACTGGATTTCAGGCATCTTTTGGCGCTTTGTTCCCCTCCCTCGCCACCATTTGCCATATTCCCCTCGCATTTGTTAGAAAAACACAACATATTGTGTCGCCAAATGCAAATTATACTATATTTGGCACTACTTTACCCGAAATCCACACAGGGGCCGATTTTGGTGTTATCATTCAGAAAAAGCACAAACCGGTTGAACTTTGACTGACCGGGGCGGAAGTTTTCTGAAGGAGGATGCAGCGATGGAGGAACTGAAGGTATTGATGGTGGATCATCACGAGTGTTTTCGCAAGGCGACAGCAGAGCATCTGCGCAAGCAGGAGGGCGTGCAGCAAGTGCGGGAGGCCGACAATGGCGCAGAGGCGCTGGAATGGCTCAGCCGAGAAAGCTTTGATGTATTGGTGACCGATCTGGTGATGCCCCGCATGGATGGCTATACTTTGCTGGAAAGCATCGCCCGTCTGCGGCTGAGCCCCATGCCCAAGATCATCGTAGCCACCGCTTTGGCCCGGGATGATTTCGTTCTGCGTGCCATTGAACGGGGTGCCAATTTCTTTCTGGTCAAGCCTTACGAGCCCCAGCACCTGCTCAGCCACATCCGGGAAGTATGCGGTGCGGCCCGCCTGCCCGGCAGCGTGATGTCCCCCGCCGCCGGCACTGCCCGTGTGCAAACCCTGGACGAGCGCTTGGGCAGCCTGTTTCTCACCATCGGCATTCCGGCGCACATCAAAGGGTATTCCTACCTGCGGCAAGCGGTCAAGATGGTCATCGAGCGCCCTGACCTGATGAGCCGCATCACCAAGGAGCTTTACCCCGGCATTGCCAAGCATTTTGGCACCAGCGCCAGCAAGGTGGAGCGGGCGATCAGGCATGCGATCGAGGTGGCGTGGAACCGGGGGAGGATCGAGACGCTGAATTCGGCGTTTGGGTGTCGGGTTTGTACGCCGGAGGATAAGCCGACGAATGGGGAATTTATTGCGATGCTGGCGGATAAGCTGTCGATGGAGCGGAGTGCGTAAGAAGGGTTGCGGGATAAGGGTTAGCGGTGCATCGGCTTGCCAATGTTCCATAGCAACATAGCGATGAATCCCAAAACTGCCCCCAATATAGCGATAAATGCATAAACACAATAGCGACCAACACCAACCATTCATTGCCTTTTCACAGTGTCAAGGAAACACGGGTGAAAATGTATCAGGGAAAGGGTGTTGGTCGCTTTGCATTTACAGAGGATGATTACGCTATTTATGGAGTACTGCCGGAGCAAGCAATTAAGGCCAAAGACGATGGCTTCCTATGAGCAGACATTGAAGCTGTTTGCCCGTTGGGTGTGGGAAAGATATGATATCCTCAACACGATTTTACTCTTTTGAAACACTATTATGATATATTCCTGAAACTGATTGTCACTCAATACGAAATAATGCATCCACCTGTTGAACGCAAACAGTGAAGGAAAAGCTCCATGCATTATCGCATGGGGCTTTTCTTCATCCCAGCAGTTTCAAATACTTATCCTTCTTGCGCTGACCAGCTGTTCCAGTTCTTCCGGCTACAGTTACAGCGACTACGATGGCAAATATAGCAACGACGAGATCACCAATTTCGTCAACAGCTATGACGGAAAATGGTAATGAAGCACACCCGGATCATCGCGCACGGAATAGGTCTGCAAGTGTAAGCTTTGCACAAGTGACAAGCTTATTGCAGTCAAACACTTGAGAGGAAACCACCACATGATAATTCAAAAATGCGTTCGGAGCAATCTGATCACCGCCGGTTCTAAACTGGGTTATGACATAGCTCGGCAGGAAGAAATAAACGTGACGATGGAAGAAGCTAACAGCTATGGCATGCGCATAACAAGAGTTGAAGACGGACCGTTTAAGCATGGACCTTTGGGAAACTGCTATGGTTATGTTTATTTCTATGTTGATATAGATACGGACAATCCCCTTTATCAAGAGTTTATGGAAAATAGTGAACCTATAGAGACGAATAGCACATCGGGTGGTTGCTATGTAGCCACCTGCGTCTATGGTTCATACGACTGCCCGCAGGTTTGGACATTGCGGCGCTTTAGAGACAACACGCTTGCAGCCACATGGTATGGACGGGCATTCGTACGTATCTACTATGCCATCAGCCCCACGCTTGTCAAATGGTTTGGCAATACGAAATGGTTCAAGAATATGTGGAAACCCAAGCTTGATAGGTTGGTCAGCAAGCTTCGGATGAACGGTGTTGAAGATACTCCTTACAACGACAAACATTGGTAATGCCATTCCCCTGCCTTTCTACTGAAAAAGCAGGGGTTTCTTTCATCTCACATCCACACCGACCATATTCTGTTCTCTTGATAATCTCTCCCCAGCCATGCTATACTGTACATGAAGAAAGAAACAAAGGGGACATGTTCCATGCCGACGATTTCCATGTTCTATGGTATCATCATCCGTATGTACAACAACGGCGAGCATAATCCGCCGCACTTTCATGCCTCTTATCAGGGTTACAACGCTGTTTTTGACTTTGACGGCGAGCTGAAAGAAGGCGACATGCCTAAGAAACAGCAAAAGTTCATTGTTGCGTGGGCAGAAATCCATCGTGATGAACTTGAAGCAAACTGGGAGCTCGCCATGAACGAACAGCCTCTGTATAAAATTGAACCGCTTCGATGACATGGGAGGGATTGCCATGAAAATGCCTGTGTGGGTGGTCAAGCATGTGGTTCCGCAATCGGATTACACACTGCTGCTGACCTTCGCCAGCGGCGAAAAGAAGCTCTACAACGCCCGCCCGCTGCTGGAAAAAGCCATTTTTGCCGATTTGAAAAGCCTGCCGTTTTTCCTCACCGCACGCGTGAGCGGCGATACCGTCATCTGGAATGATGATGTGGATATTGCCCCTGAACATCTGTATGAATGCAGCCAGCCCTTCCCGCAATAACGCAGGAAGGGCTTCTTCTATCTACACCATTTTCAAATACCTATACACCGTTGGTCTGCTTAGCCCACACACTCTTGCCAATTCACTCACATTCATCTTCCCAGCGGCAAACGCAGGATAATGCTTGCGGAACACCGCTGGTATGTTCTCTTTGGTGAGTGGCGGTCTGCCTACCTTGCGGCCTTTCGCTTTGGCGTTCAACATCCCGGAACGAACACGCATACGAATAATAGACAATTCAAGTTCTGAAAACACAGCGCTCATCTGAATGAACGCTTGGCTCATGGGGTCAATCTCTCCATTGCGGCAATCCACGGTGATGCTGCCTACAATCACCAGCCGCAAATGCTTCTGCTTGATAATGTTGATGAGTTCACATAGCTGTTGGGTGCTGCGGCTCAAGCGGCTTACTTCCAACGTGATGATGGTGTCGCCCGGTTGCGCCGCATCCAGTAATAGTTGCAGTTCCTTCTTCTCCTTTGCATCGCCATGTTCATACTCAAAGATGACTTCTTCTGCCCCTGCGGCTTTCAGTTCCTTGATTTGCCGCTGTATATCCTGCTTGCTCTCATTGGTGGAGCAGCGTGCGTATCCGTAAATCATAACATCCCCCTGTAAAGAAAAGGGTCAAAGTGCTGCTTTACACTTTGGACACGCCGCAAAGCCAGCAAAACGGTGGGCAAAATGCGGCGTGTCCGTTGTAAAGGAAAACAACTGATTGTTTTAGCAGGTGCTATCGGCATAGGAAGCCTGCACATCCGCTATCTGACCATACAGCGTATTCAGAGCCGCACCCAGCGTATCAAGCGCAAGTGCTTGTTCCTTCCTGCCATTCTCCAAAGCCAGTTGATACAGCGGGTCAACCTCCATCTCAAACAGATGCACCGCCCCTTCGATCACGATGCGCATATTGGCAAGGCTTTTCCCGATTTCGTTTTGTTCCATTGTGCTTCCTCCATAGAAGGGATCGCTGCTGTTACGCCGCGATCCCCTTTTGTCGTTATGCCCCGAAAAACCATTCTGTTACCTTTTCTGCCTTGCCGGGCGCACTGGAGAACGAAATGCTTTTCACCCATCAGCACACCCAGCCACAATTGGTTCAGCAGCGCATAGGGCATGCGGCTTGCATGGCCGATCGCTCGCCCGTTGGCAGCCTGCGGCTTTTGCCATGGAGTGCCGGCGGCTTCCTGTAGGATGATGCCACAACTGTCGGCTTGCATGTAAATACCCATTTCTGTGCTTCCTTTTTGTGGGGTGCGCAAACTGCGTGATAAAATGCCCGCGGCGCATCGGGCAGTGAAGGGGAAAGGCTGTTATGCAAAAAAGGCGGCGCAACCATGCGCCGCCTCAGACTGTCGAGAAACCCCGGGTGGAGTCGGAGGGTCGCAACCCTCCGACTGTGACCCGAAACCAGCGACATGCGCGGTGGTTTCGGTGCCTTTGCGTAGCAAAGGATTCCTATCGCCGTTTGCCGCCCGGCGAGCCGTAGGCGAGTAGGCAAACGGTGCAAACCTCGTCGAAAAAGTCGCCAAGTCGGAGGCCAAGCGGTCTTA
>JAZSRK010000156.1:0-27258 GCA_045538465.1 Candidatus Limiplasma sp.
CCTGAACCATGTCAGCTCTGTGGTCTTATGCGGTATTAGCACACCTTTCGGTGCGTTATTCCCCAGTAGAGGGCAGGTTGCTCACGCGTTACTCACCCGTCCGCCGCTAAAACTTAAGAGATCCATCCGAAAACTTCACTCTTAAGTCTCCGCTCGACTTGCATGTGTTAGGCACGCCGCCAGCGTTCGTCCTGAGCCAGAATCAAACTCTTATGTTAAATTCTGAATCGCTCTCGATCGTTATTTCCGTCGAGTACGAAATCACTCAAAAATTATTGACTGTCGTTCTTGCGTTTCTTTACTCTGTATCGTTTTCAAGGTTCGGTGCTCAGCTTCGAGGGCGTTGCTCTCGAGCGAGCTTGTTTATAATATCACCACTCCAAATGAATGTCAACACCTTTTTTCAATTTTTTTCGAAAAAATTTGCTTGTTTTTTGAAACCGTTACAAATCAACGTTTTTTCCATCCATCCATTTTCGAATATAGAAGAAAACCCCGCCGGAAACGATCCGACGGGGCAAAAAGCACGATCAATCTGCCAAACGATTCTTATAGACCTTTACGTCGGCTTCATCCACCCAAGCCTGCTGTGCGTTATAATATACTGTGCTCTGCTTTTCTGAAAGCAGCTCCGCTTCCAATTCAGCCCGCACGCTTTCATACGCCACAGGACCCTCCACCACATCGGACGTATACTGGATCAGATGCACACCAAAAGATGTCTTTACTGGAGCAGACACCTCGCCTACCTGCGTGAGGGCCATCGCACCTTCTTTAAAAGGCTGCACATAATTGGTAGTGGCATGCCCTACCAGATAGCCTGTTGTCTTCGCCGGTTCCGACATCATGCCCGGATCACTGCCATACTCAGCCATCAAAGCATCAAAGTCCTCCCCCTGCGCAAGCCTTCCCTGCACTTCCTCCACAGTGGGCTTAAGTGCAGCATAGGCAGCCTCCAACAGAGCCTCGCGTTCCTGCTGAAGTGCAGCCAGTTCTTCTTCCAGACGCTGCTGCTCGGCTAGCAGATCTTCCAATACGCCTTCACCGGCATCTATTGCCATCTGCACAGAAGAGATCTCCTGCTGCTTATCGGCAATTTTACCGTCCACCTCATCCAGCTTCGCCTGATCTTCCGGCGTAATAGAAAAGAGGATATGCTTTACATAACGATAGCCTGCCGGATAGTAGAAGATGGTGCGCCCGTCGCTAACATCCATATCGAAGTATTGCGGCTGTGCCTGATAATCCGTCTGTGCTGTTGCTACGCACTGATCGTAAGCTGCTACAACTTCCGCTTCATCCACCGTAACACCGGCCACTGTTTCGTTATAAAGCTTCTCTTCGGCCATGATCAGCTTTTCTTCCACCAACAGTTCTTCTCTGGTGGGATATTCGCCCGTTGCCAGCATCATCTCTTCGGCCTGAGCAAACTTCTCCTCATCAGACAAGTCCGAATCTGCAAAGAAACCAGTAACAAAGCTGTTTACGTAATTCTGATAAGTGGCATCCGCCATCTGTTCCGCTTGAGCCAGCTCCTCATCGCTTAGATCAAGGTAGCCTTCCCTCTCCAATTTCTGATCCACCACGGCCTGACGGGTCAAAGCATCCAGCACGATATCCTGCTCCTGAGAGATGATCTCCGGATCCTCGATATCCAGTGCAACGCCATACTGGGTCTCGTACAGGTACTGCTGATATTCCAGCTCCTCCTGCACCAGCTGCTGCACCTCTCCCTTGGTATAAGCAACGCCGTTCACTTCCAATACCACTGTCTGCCGATCTACCTCAGGATCCTTTACGATCAGGGAACAACCGCTGGTCACCAACATCATCAGCGCCAAAAGCAGCGCAAGCATTCCTGTCTTTTTCACGTTTCTCACTCCTGTCTTGCTACTTTTCACAAATCAGCCCAAGCGATGGGTCAGCAAAACCTCGCTGCCATCAAGCGCCTTAATGGTAAAAACGCCATCTTCGTAAACCATATAGGAAGGAAGCTGCTCCTCCTTGGGCAGAGCGGCAGAGCCGGGATTGATATACACATAATCCGTCTGCGGGATGGCGCAATGCACATGGGTATGTCCATGAATGAGCACATCGCCGGGCTTGTGCGGGGGCGGATTATCAATATTGAATAGATGACCATGGGTCACAAATGCGGTATGCCCGCCATCCAGCGGCAAAAGTGCATAGTCTGCCATGATGGGAAATTCCAGCACCATCTGATCCACCTCAGCATCGCAATTGCCGCGCACGCACAGAGGCGTTACCGGATAGGCATTCAGCATGCCAAACACCTCTTTGGGGGCATAACGATCCGGCAAGTCGTTGCGGGGGCCATGGTACAGTAGATCGCCCAGCAGCACCAGCCGATCGGCCTTTTCTTCCTCATATTTACGCAGGATCTTTTCCATTGCCGAAGCAGAACCGTGAATATCCGATGCAAACAGTATCTTCATTGTTTATGCCTCCAAACCTTCCAATTCTAAAATAACGGGGCAATGATCGCTGCCCATGATCTGGTCGTGAATATCCGCAAGCTTTACATAGGGTGCAATGCGCTGGCTCACCAAAAAATAATCGATGCGCCATCCGATATTCCGCTCACGGCTCTTCATCATATAGCTCCACCAGCTGTAGCGGTCGGTCTCGTCGGGATGCAGCAAGCGGAAGGTATCCACAAAGCCGCTGTCCAGAAGCGCGGTCATCTTCTCCCGCTCCTGCGGAGTAAAGCCTGCATTTTTGGTATTGGTCTTGGGGTTTTTTAGGTCGATCTCCTTGTGGGCAACATTCATATCGCCACAAACCACGACCGGCTTCTTTTCATCCAGCTTACGCAAATAAGCCCGGAAAGCTTCCTCCCACGTCATACGGTAATCCAGCCGCGCCAGTTCCCGCTGGCTGTTGGGCGTGTAGACCGTTACCAGATAAAAGTCCTTGTATTCCAAGGTGATAACACGGCCTTCGTGGTCGTGTTCCTCCACGCCAATACCGTAAGCCACGCTGATGGGCTCCTTACGGGCCAGCACCGCCGTGCCAGAATACCCCTTTTTTTCGGCGCTGTTCCAGTATTGCAGGTAACCTTCCGGCGCAAAGTCTGCCTGACCTTGCTGCATTTTCGTTTCTTGCAGACAGAAACAATCCGCCTCCATTTCGCCGAAATAATCCAGAAAACCCTTGCCAAGGCAAGCTCTCAGACCATTCACATTCCACGAGATCAGCCTCATGACGACCATTTCTTCCTTTCTATAAAACAAGGATCAAAAAGTGCCGATGAAATTGTACCATATTCCCACCCGCCCCCGCAAGTTGACACAGAAAGCAAGTGTCTGTTATACTTCGTAGGTCATTTGAACTTTTTTCCAAGCATCTATTTTTTCAAGGAGTGAAGGATATGTTCGAATCCCGTTGCGGTCTCAAATGCAGCGAATGTCAGTACAAGGACATTATGAAATGCAGCGGATGCACCACCATCAAAAAGCCCTACTGGGCCAAAAGCTGCCCCATCAAGAACTGCGTGGAGGGCAAAAAGCTGGATCACTGCGGCAAGTGCGACCATTTCCCCTGCAAACAGCTGCACGAGTTTGCTTACGACCCGGCCACCGACAGCGAAGGCACCCGTATCGAGACCCTTACCGACTGGGCAGCCAGTCGCTAAAAAACACAGAGCCACTGCAACGGTTTTTCGTTGCAGTGGCTTCTTGCTTTAATGTCGATCAATAATCCCTGCGGGGCAACTCGATCCCCAACGCCTGCGCTGCTTCCTCCAGCACATCCAGCGCCCGGACGATCTGGATCGGCTGATGTTCGCTGATGACGCAAAAGCGCAGTCGTGCCTTATTCTTAGGCACAGCAGGATACACCGCCGGCGGCACGAACACGCCTCTGCGGCGCATTTCGTTGCTAAGCGCAAAGGCATCCTCATCCCGACCGATCAGCACAGGGATGATAGCTGTTTCGCCTGCCAGACAAATATCCATGCGATGGCGGCGGGCTTCCTGAGCAAAGCACAGAATGTTGCGGCGCATGTTTTCCATGATCTGCGGTTCCTGACGCAAAAGCCGCACAGCTGCCAGCGTACCGGCTGCCAAAGCCGGGGACAGACCTACGCTGAACACAAAGCCCGGCAGATTGTACCGTAAGTACTCGATCAAGCATTTGCGTCCGGCCAGATAACCGCCGCAGGTGCCCAAGCCTTTGGACAGCGTGCCCATCTTGATATCCACATCATCCGGCGCAAGACCGAAGTACTCATCCACACCGCCGCCAGTCTCGCCGATAACGCAGGCGCTGTGTGCCTCATCCACCATCAGGAAGCAGCCATACTCCTTCTTTATGCGCACAAAAGCCGGAACATCGGCAATATCGCCATCCATGCTGTAGGCACCCTCAATAATGATGAGCACCTTCTCGTAATATTTCCGCTGGCTGCGCAAAATGCTTTCCAGCGCAGCAGTATCATTATGCGGGAAAGGCTTTACTGTGGCAGGGGACAACCGGCAGCCCTGTTCAATGGAGTTATGCGCCAGTGCATCGTAAACGATCAGATCGTTGGGGCCGCAGAAATTGCCTACCACCGTTACATTGGTGGAATGGCCGCCTACGCAGACCAGTGCAGCTTCCGCATGCTTCCAATCGGCGATCTCCCGCTCCAGCTCGCCATGAAGGCTCTTTTCGCCAGCCAACAACCGGCTACCGCTGGCGCTGGTGCCGTACAGATCGATAGCTGCTTTGGCAGCCTCGTTCACCTCTTTGCGGCCACTCATGCCCACATAGTTATAGCTGCCGAAATTGAGCACTTCTTGCCCAGCCATAACGCTCTTATCAAGCAAAGGGGAATCATGGCAAACAAAATAGGGGTTTTCGTCGCCAGAGCACATCAGCGCTTGCTGACGGGCATGGAACGCTTGGTATTCCGGCGTCTCTTCAAAGCAAGTGATCGCCTGACGCTCTTGGCGTGCACTTGCTGCTGTCTGGGTGGTTTCGCCGCTGAGCTTACGGCAGATGAGCTGTGTGAGGCTATCCACCGTGGCACAATCGCCGTATTCCGTCGTTTCGATGCTTACACCAAACAATTCTTCCGCCTTTAGGGTAATGGACAACACCTGCAAGCTGTCGCCGCCCAGATCGTCGATAAAATGGGCATTATCCGCAAAGGAGCCCACTTCCTGCTCCAGCGCTTCGGCGAAGCAAAGGCGCACTTTTTGTTTGATCTCGTTTAGTTTCTGCGCATCCTGCCGCTGCACCCGTTCCTTGGCCTGCAGAGGGGCAACCGCATTGTCCACAGCCACCATGACAGGAACGCTGCCGGAGAGTTCCAGCTCCTTCAGAGGCATGGTGCCCTCAGCGATCTGCTTTTTCAGTGTCAAGCGCTTTACCTTGATGCCGTTTACCAAGGGCAGCTTGTCATGGGTCAGCCAGCAGCGGGTGATGCGCTTCATGGCTGGCAGCGTGCTGTTGCGGCTGCGGATCTCCGCGCTCAGTTTCCTCAACGTTTCCTCATCCTGCAAAGCTGCATCCATGCTCAGCACCAAGGTGATGTCTTCATACATACCGCCCTCAGGCTTGGGCACGCCCAGTACCGCCATTTGTTCCACACCGGGCAAAGCAGCGAACACATCCTCCAATTCGTCCGGATAAACATTCTCGCCAGACTCGTTGATGATGACATCCTTGCAGCGGCCTTGAATAAACACACGCCCTTTGCGCAGCTGAACGATATCGCCGGTGGGATACCAACCATCGCTGGTGTCGGGAGGCAGCAGCTTGCCGCCTGCCATGCGCCCGGTATGGATGCTGGCGCCGCGGATATGCATTTCGCCTTCTTTACCATCCCCGCCGCTTACCACATACTCCACGTTGGTCAGGGGTCTGCCCACGCTGCCCGCCAGTCGCTTTGTGAGCCGCATGGAGGTTTCCACGCTGGTAACAGCGGTCTCGGTCATGCCAAAGCCGCATACGGTATAATAACCCAGCGCATTCAGCATGCGCAGATGCTCCGTAGGCGTATGGCTGCCGCCCAGGATCACACACTGCACATCCGTGCCCAGCGCTTGCTTCAGCAAACCCTTGAACAGCATCTTTTGGGCAAAGTGCAAGCCTGCTGTCGGGGCGAAACGCTGCGTATTCAGGCTTAAGCCCGTCATAGCAGAAAACGCCACACGGCTCATGCGGGATCTCTTTGCCAACTTCTTTTTGATGGTGGTGCACAGGTTGTTGGCCAGCAAAGGCACAGCCACGATCAGGTGTGGTTTGCAGATCTGGGCAGTGGTCATGATGGTTTTAGGTGCCCGATCGTTCAAATAGATATTGGCATAACCCAAAAAGCCGCACCACATCAGATTGACCACGAAGCCTAACACATGATGGAAGGGCAAAAAAGCAAGCGCACGGCGGTTCTCGTTATCAACGATACGCTTATTGGCATGAAAGAGCAGCAACGAACTGAGCACCTGCTCTGCCATGGCCTCGCCATTGTAAACGAAGATACGGCTGGTACCGGTGGTGCCGCTGGTGCACAGCGCCACTGCGTTGCCGCAGGGCACGGCCGGCCGGGCAGCATCCGGTGCATTGAACAAGTCTGCCGTCAAGATCTGAACGATCTCTGTCGGGAAGTTTCTCTCCCTGGGAGTGATGATGGCTTGGCATCCAGCTTCCCCCATCAGGTGCAGTGCCAGTTCATCACCCATGGCGGCATCCAGCAGCAGCACCTCATGCCCGCTGAGCATAAGCCCCCAGAAGGTGGGAAACCACTCCTTGCAGGTATCCATCGATATGGCAACAAAGCCGCCGGCAGGCAGCCTTTCATGCAGCCATGCTGCATAAGCGAAAGCCTTTTGTTTAGCCTCACTGAATGTCCATTGCCTCTGGGTCTCCCCTTCCAGCCATATGGCAGCAGGCTCGTCCCCATGGGCGCAGGTGATCTCAAACAGGTTTTCAAAGCTTTTGTTTTCAGAAAGAAGCGCACTATCACGCGCAACATCGTGCATACGGTCTCCGCCTTTCCGGCAGCAACGGAAAAAAGCGTCCAGCAAACAAGGGATCCCAAACAAAGCGTTCAGCAAACAGGGATGCCATGTGCATCGTTTTTACCGAAAGCTGCTCATTCTCTTGTGTTGTAATGCATCAGAAAGTACCATGGCGTTGCCTTAGGCAAACGCCCACTCCTCAAAAGCCGTTCCACACTCCTTTCCCAGCGTAGATCGGAGCGATGCACAATATAAAAATAGCGAATAAACAAAAATATAGATCGTGCACGCACCCACCACAGTATACCGTAGCACGCTTTGTTGTGCAAGTGCTGCACAGGTGTGTAAAAAATTGACGGAGGGGTTTATTCGAGAGCTTTTATGTTGTATAATACATGGTGGATTTCTTTCTTCCAAAACGATCATCACAGCCAAAGGAAGGTGACAGACCATGCAGAATTTTCTCTCCCGCGCAGAGTCAATCCTTTGGAGTATTTTTCACCGTCCCACCCTTGCGGATGTTGTGGATATTCTAATCGTTGCATTTTTATTGTACAAATTGCTGATGCTTACCAAAGAGACCCGGGCCAGTGCGGTTTTGAAGGGTCTTTTGGTGCTGTTTATCGCCACTTGGGTCAGCGATCTGATGGGGCTTACCGCCATGAGCTGGATCTTGACCAACGTGCTCAGCAATGGCGCATTGGTACTGGTCATTCTTTTTCAGCCAGAGATCCGCAAGGCGCTGGAGCAGTTGGGGCGTGGCACCATCCGTGATTCCATCATCAAAGGCGGCGAGGATGCCTCCCGCCGCACCATCAACGAATTGGCGAATTGCATGATGAACCTGAGCCGCCGCCGGGTAGGCGCCTTGATCGTGATCGAGCGCAAGATCGGTCTGAAGGACGTATTGGAGACCGGTACCGCTTTGGATAGCCAGATCTCCTCCGCACTGCTGGAAAATATTTTTGAGCCCAACACCCCCTTGCACGACGGTGCAGTGCTCATTCGCGGCGACCGCATCATGGCAGCCGGCTGCATCCTATCCCTGAGCGAGGGCAAAGGCATCAGCCACGAGCTGGGCACCCGTCACCGTGCCGCTCTGGGTATTTCCGAAACCACGGATGCCATCTCCCTGATCGTAAGCGAAGAGACCGGCATCATTTCCTTTGCCAGGGAAGGCCGCCTCACCCGCCACTTGGACCGCAGCGCTCTGGAAGAAGTTCTCGCCACCGTGTATTCCCAGAAAGAAGCCGGTCTGCTGGCCACTCTGCTGGAAAAACGCAAGCAGCGCAAGGAGGGCTGATGATGAATACTGAACCCAAAAAGAATCCTCCCGTCCTTGATAAGGAACTGACCGAAGTACTAAAGGCCACCCCCTCCCGCTTTTGGAAACGTCTCACCCACAACTGGGGCTGGAAGCTGCTGAGTGTGCTGCTGGCCATCTGTCTCTGGGCTGGTCTGATCCTGCAGGATCCCACCCTGACCCGTGAGCGCCGCTTCACTGATGTATCCATCAGCGTAACTGGGCAAGATACCTTGCAGCGCAACGGTATGATCGTACTATCCGGCTTGGAGGATGAGTCGCTGAAGCTGGAATCCTTCCGGGCACAGGTGCCCCAGCGCTCCTACGACAGCGTTACCGCATCCAACTACAACCCCCGCATCGATCTATCCCGTATTACCGAAACCGGCGAACAAGAGGTAAAAGTTATGTTCTCTACCTCTGCCACCTTCGGAACGGTGGAGGGCGCTACGCCCGATACCTTCAACATCGTTGTGGATGAATACGTCACCAATTACCGCATTCCCGTTACGTTGAATATAACGGGCGAATATCCCGAAGGCTTTTATGCCGCTACCCCCATCGTCGAACCCAGCACCATCAGCGTTAGCGGCCCCAAAACGCTGGTAGATCAGGTGGCAGGGGGATGTGCCAACTTGAATTTGGACTCCCTCAGCGAACGTGCGGGCGCCACCCGCATGGCGTTGCCCCTCTACTTTGTGGATGCAGAAGGCAACCCTATTGAAAGTTCCCTACTGGAAGCCGGCAGCGCCAACACTGTGCTGCGCACTGTTACTGTGGAGCAAAGGCTGTACGAGAGCAAGGAAGTGGAAGTGACCGGTTTAGCCCTTACGCAAGGCGAGCCCGCAGAGGGCTATGTCATCAAAAGCATTACCACCACCCCCTCCATCGTGCAGGCAGCCGGCAGCGAAGAAGCGCTCGCGACGGTGGAGCAGCTCTTTACCGAATCACCCATCAACGTATCTGGTGCCAAGGAGACCTTTACCACCGAAGTGAGGCTGCGCAGACCTTCTGAGCTGGTCTATCTAAGCACCAACAGCGTGACTGTCTGTGTGGAAATAGAGCCGATCATGGTGCTGCGCACCTTTGAAAATGTTCGCATCCAGACCACCAATCTGCCCGATGGCCTGAGAGCCACCCTGAGCCCGAAAAACCTGAATGTTACCGTTACGGGCCCCATGCTGGAAGTAAAAGCGCTGCGTTCATCGCTGATAAAGGTCATCATCGATGCTGCTGGGCTGGAAGCCGGCGAACATACGCTGCCGGTGGAAGTAGTTCTCGACAGCAACGATGCTCATCTCTTTACCACGGAGACCTCCCCTGCTACGATGACCCTTACTCTGCAATAAACCCGAAAGGATCGACATATGAACGGACTGGCCAATGCCATACTGACTTTGTTGCTCAGTTGGCTGCGCATCATCATCAACCGCATATGGTCCCTTGTAAACAGCGAAACAGGCAACCGCTTTTTTGCCTTTCTCGCTGAGCATTGGCTTACCATTTTATTGGTGCTGGGCGTAGGCGGTTTTATTGTGGATAAGATCATCTACCTGATTCGCTGGCGTCCGTTTTCTGTGCGCCGCAAGCGCCGGGAGCAGCAGGAGCTATGGGAGAGCTACGAAGCCTACCCCCAAGACCCAACCCCTGCCCAGCCCATGTACGACCCCAACTACTATGCACGCCCCGAGCCTCAGCCCGCCTACCAGCAAGATTTTTATTTGCCGCAAGAGGAAAACGGCTGGAGTGAGGAACCCATCGCAGAGATCCCCCCAGAAGCCCAAACGGCGGTATACAATAAGCCTGCTGCCCGCAGCGCTTATCGACCGCCTCTGACCGATGTGGAACCTGTTTTTGATGAGCAATCTCAATGGTTTGGCAGCGATGCGCTGGTTTCTGAGCCCATCGCCCCGCAAACGCCTCAAGCACCGGTATCCGACCAATATATGCAGGATGTAAACGCAGGCTTCGCCCGACCGGTGCCGCCCCAGCAGCTTTACGCCCCAGTGCAGCCTTACGCTGCCGCCCCGGCCGCCGACCCAGAGACGCAGCCTGTACACCCCGGTCTGGATGCCGATCTATTCCGGCGCAACATCGGTTTGGGCTACGAGGATACACCCTACGATGCCGCCCCCTACGAAAGCTACGATGAGCAGCCCGTTGCTGTGCAATTTACGCCCTTTACCCAGCAAACCGCAGCGGAGCAGCCCTTAAAGAAGAACCGCAACCCATTCCTGAACCTGATGCGTCTGGTGGGCGACGAAAACGCCAAGCCCAGCATACACGACCTGCAAAAGGCAGTGGACGTAAGGGATGCCTTCAGAGAGCCGGTTTATCCCCAACCAATGTATCGAAACGAGGACGAGCCTACATGAACTTACCCAACACCCGCTATACCATTCTGGTGGGCAACTACGGCAGTGGCAAGACCGAGCTGAGCCTTGCCCTTGCCATGGAAATGCGCCGCCTTGAGCCCAACAGCCGCATTGCGCTGGTGGATCTGGATATCGTAAACCCGTATTTTCGCAGCGCTGAGCAGCAGGAGCTGCTTTTACGCCAAAACATTGAAGTATTCATGCCCTCCTTTGCCATGAGCACAGTGGATATCCCTGCGCTGCCCGCCAACATTATGGCGGTTTTCGAGCAGCCCTTCGACCGTGTGATCATCGACGTGGGGGGCGATGATACCGGCGCTACAGCGCTGGGACGGTACGCGCCTCAACTCAGCACCCGCCGGGAGGAGATCACCATGCTGTATGTGGTCAATCCCTTCCGTCCCCTCAGCGGCACCGAGGAAGACATTGCTGAACTGTATGGTCTGATCGGGCAAAAAGCCCGCATGACCCCCGATGCGCTTGTGAACAACGCCAATTTGCAGGAGCACACGACCCCGCAAGATCTGGTAGAAGCACAGACTCTGCTGGAAAAAGTAGCTCTGCGGCTCGACCTGCCCATTGCCATGGTCGCCGGCCTGCCTCAGCTAAAGGAGCATCTGCCCAGCACCATGCAAGACAGCTACTTCGCTTTTACCCCCATCATGAAACCCGATTGGCTGGTGGATCTGGATGTGTGAGCACTATCCCCTGCCCGAAGCCTTTATCCGCCGCATGCAGGAACAGCTTGGTCCTGATGCGGCGGCCTATTTTGCTGCCATGGAGGAGCCGTGGCACAGAGGTTTGCGGCTGAACCCGATAAAGCCCCTGCCCGACAGTCATTCTTTGCACAGTGACCTACTGGAGCCCGTGCCATGGCACACGGGCGGCTGGTACCTGCACAACGACAGCTTGCTGGGGGCGCACCCTCTGCACGAGGCTGGCGCATACTACATTCAGGAGCCCAGCGCCATGACTGCTGTGCATGTGCTTTCCCCCAAGCCAGGAGAGCGGGTGCTGGATCTATGCGCTGCTCCCGGCGGCAAAAGTACCCAGATCGCCGGATTGCTGGCCGGGGATGGGCTGCTGGTGTGCAACGAGCCTGTGCCCAGCCGTGCCAAGATCCTCAGCCGGAACATTGAGCGTATGGGTATCGGCAATGCGCTGGTGGTCTCAGCCGACCCAGATCAGCTTTGCGCCAAGTGGAAAAACTGCTTTGACGCCATTCTGGTGGATGCCCCTTGCAGCGGCGAAGGCATGTTCCGCCGCCATCCGGAGACCCGCTTGGAATGGAACGAGCAGTCGCCTGCGGGCTGTGCCGTCCGGCAGAGCCGCATCCTTGCGGCTGCCATTGAGATGCTGCGCCCCGGCGGGCGGCTGGTGTACAGCACCTGCACCCTGAACCACGAGGAAAACGAGCATGTGGTCGAAACGTTGCTGGCAGAGTACCCAGAGCTGGCATGCGTGCCATTTTCGCTGCCCATCGGGCAGGGAACCAATGCAGCTGTGATGGCTGCCCCGGAGGGCATGCTGCACCTGTACCCTCATCAATTCAAGGGCGAGGGACATTTCGTGGCGCAGCTTTGCAAAATCGAAGCATGGCCCGATGAAGATAACGCAGCATCCGTCACCGAGTTTTTGCCCCCGCAGGAGCAGTTGGCCAAGCCCGACAAAGTCATGCTGGCTGCATGGCAAACCTTCGCTAAGACCTTTGCTGCAAAGGGAGCCGCCTTGCCCATCCCCAACGCCCAATTTGGCGACATGCTGATCGCCGCGCCCCATCTGCCGCCCCTGAAAGGCCTCAAAGTGCTCCGGGTCGGCTTACAGCTGGGCAGCATGAAGGGCAAAGTATTTCTGCCCGACCATGCGCTGGCCATGGGGCTGCCCGCAAACAGTGAGTACCCCGCTATCGCCGTGGATGAGAAGCAAGCTGCTGCCTACCAGCGCGGCGAGACCCTGCCGGCCCCGGATAACTTATCCGGCTTTTGTCTGGTAACACTGGATGGGCTGGCCCTTGGCTTTGGCAAAGCCAGTGATGGACAGGTGAAGAATCATTATCCTAAGGGGTTGCGAAGATAATTGGTCATAAAACGGCAACGCCCTCATTCTTGGCTTTCTCTTTCAAAGAGCCAAGAATGAGGGCGTTGTACACTGAGAGCGTTTGCGCTCTGCCAGCTCTCCCATGGAGAGAAATCAGACTGTCGAAAAACCAAAACATTATATTCCATAGAACAGCACACCCAGCACCGCCGCCGTCACGATCAGCTGAATGGGCGTTATTTTTTTCTTGAAGACAGGTTTGGAACCATACAAAATCGCCAGCAGGAGCAGCATTAACAGAACAGCCTTTGCTTCCACGGCAAATCCCGCTGAGATGGCAAAGAGGTTGTCAAGGATCATATAGCCGCCTGTAGCCATGATTATGCCGATCACGCTTGGCTTCAACCCTCGAAGCAAAGCTTGCATATACTTGTTCTTCAGCATTTTTTCAAAAGCCACCATCACAAGCAATATGATCACAAAGGCCGGAAGAACCACGGCCAGTGTTGCGATCAATGCGCCAAGGAGCCCACCCTGCGTGCTGCCCACATAGGTCGCCATATTGACCATAATGGGGCCGGGCGTGCTTTCGCTGACGGCGATCATGGTGCTCAAAGCTTCATCGTTCAGCCAACCGTAAGATTGCACCACATCCCGAATCAAAGGAATGGCGCCGTATGCGCCGCCGAAGGAGAAGCAGCCCACCCGAAGAAAGCCAAGGAGCAGATCCAGATAGATCATTTACCCGCACCGCCCTTCTCAGGTGCGCCCTGCATAACAAAGATACACAGGCTGACGGCTGCACAAGCAAGCATGAGAGCAATGGTAGAAAAGCGCAGCGAAAACAGGTTGATCGCAAGCATCACTGCGAAGGAGCCTGCTACGATGACCATGGGCAGCGCTTTTTTCTGCATCTTTCTCAGCATGGTAAGACCTGCATCAAAAATAAGGAGGCCAACTGCGATCTTAATGCCTTTGAAAGCGCTGGCGACCCATGTGATCTCCAAAAAGCGATTCAAAAACATGGAGATAGCGTAGATGATAACAAAAGAAGGAATGATCATGCCGACCGTTGCAAGAACCGAGCCCCAAAAGCCCGCCTGCTTATACCCTACATAGGTTGCGCAGTTGATGGCGATCGGCCCCGGGGTGGATTCAGCGATCACCGTCACGTTCATCATTTCATCGTGAGTGATCCACTGTTTCTCTTCCACGCAGATGTTCTCGATCAAGGAAAGCATGGCATAACCGCCGCCAAAGGTAAACAGACCGATCTTGGCAAATGTCAAAAACAAACTTGCTAACATTTGGGTTCCCTGGCCTTTGCTTGCCTGCGTTTTCATCGTATCACCTCAAGGTTCCGCTTGCGTATTTTTCAGCAGGTCCACCAACGCCTGCTTTGAAATAAATCTCCCGGGCGCTTTGCACCGGGAGATTTATTATCGATCTGCTTACAGGTACAAATTCAGCAGTACGGCATCGTAATCTACGCCGTCAATGCGCATAAAGCGCTTGAAAGTACCCACATTTTCAAAGCCCCATTTGTTGCACAGAGCGATGGCAGCGGTATGGTCGGCACGGATCTGCACTTCCAGCACCTCAATGCCGTTCTGCTTGGCATGGTCGATCAGCTTGCCGAGCATCTGGGTGCCAATGCCACGCTGCCAGTACTTTTTGCGAACGGACAGGGACAGGGAAGCACGATGGCTCAAGCGCTGCTTGGCAGGCACCTTCATGGCGGCCACGGTGGCGATCTCCTCGCCCATCTTGCCCAGCAGCATCACGCTCTTGTCGCCGATGCTGGCAATGTATTCCTTCTCGCTTTCCACCGTCATATCGTCGAAGGCATCTGCGCCGAAGGTCAGGTTGTCGCTTTCGCCGCCGATCTGGTTCAGGTAGTTCAGCAGGGCTTCGGCATCATCCAGCACCACATTGCGCACCATCAGCTTTTCGGCACTCTCGCTGGAATCGCCGGTGCGGATCAGCTTACGCTGGATCTTGCCGCTGATGGTCTTGGGCAGCTCATCCACAAACTCCACGATACGGGGATACTTGTAGGGAGCCGTTACCTTCTTGACGTGCTTTTGCAGCTCTTTTTTCAGTTCATCGCTAGGCAGATAGCCCTTGGTGAGCACGATGGTGGCCTTGACCACCTGTCCGCGATCCGGGTGAGGCACAGCGGTGATGGCGCATTCCAGCACGGCCGGGTGGGTCAGCAGGGCGCTTTCCACTTCGAACGGGCCGATGCGGTAGCCGCTGGATTTGATCACATCATCGCTGCGGCCGATAAAGTTGTAGTAACCATCCACATCTCGCCAAGCCATGTCGCCAGTGTGGTACAGGTTATCGTAGAACACAGCATCGGTCTGTTCCTGGTTGCGGTAGTAGCCAAGGAACAAGCCTGCAGGAGAACCCTTATCCAGACGGATAACGATCTCGCCCTCCACGCCGTCCTCCACATCGTTGCCGTTGGCATCCACCAGCGCAATATCGTACGCAGGGGAAGGACGGCCCGTGGAACCAGTCTTGGGCTCCATCCACTTGCTGGTCATCAGCAAAGGCGTGGTCTCGCTCTGGCCGAAGCCTTCGTGAATCTTGATGCCCGTGGCTTCCAAGAAGCGGTCGTACACCTCGGGGTTCAGCGGCTCACCAGCGCAGTTGGCCCAGCGCAGGCTGCTCAGATCGTAAGCGGAAAGGTCTTCCTTGATCATGAAACGGTACACGGTAGGCGGCGCACAGAAGGCCGTCACCTTGTATTTTTCCAGCATGCGTAGCATATCAGCCGCCACAAAGCGGTCAAAATCGTACACGAACAGGGTAGCACCGCAGATCCACTGACCATACAGCTTGCCCCAGCCAGCTTTTGCCCAGCCGGTATCAGCCACAGCAATGTGGATATCCCCATCGCTTACATTGTGCCAATAGTAGGCCGTAACGGTCTGGGCAATGGGATAGGTCCAGCTGTGGGCGGCCATCTTGGGCATGCCCGTGGTGCCGCTGGTAAAGTACATCAGCATGATGTCGTCATTCTTGGGCAGGTCGGCGGGCTTTTCCCACACAGGGGAAGCAGCTACCAGCTCGGCATCAAAATTGAAGAAGCCTTCGCAATCGCCAAGGGTAAAAAGGCAGGTAAGGGTATCGCAATCCTCGGCAGAGGCCAGCACATGGCTGCGCACCTCGTCCTCTTCCACACAGATGATGGCCTTGGCGCTGGACGCCTGCACGCGGTAGACGATATCCTTCTTTTGCAGCTGGGCAGTGGCGGGAATAAGCACACAGCCCACCTTGAGCAGAGCCACCGCAGCGATCCAGTACTGCCAGCGGCGCTTCATCATCAAAATGACCGGGTCGCCCTTTTTGAGCCCATGGGCAGCAAACACATTGGCTGCCTGATCGCTCAAGCGGGAGATCTCGCCAAAGTTGAAGCGGCGCTCGTTGCCCTGAAGATCTGCCCAGATCAGGGCAGGCTTTTCGGGCGAGATGCGGGCGTATTCATCCACGATGTCGTAAGCAAAGTGGAACTGCTCGGGCACATTCAGGGTAAAATTCTTTTCAAAATCTTCTTGGGAACACAGATCCGTCCGGATATAACGATCTGCAAGCATCAGTTACCAAACTCCTTTAGTGCGGCTTGTTTAGACCCATTACGGGATAACGATCGCAAGAAATTGCACCGGTTCATCGCCCACAGCCTGCATGGCATGGGGGTAGCGGGAATCGTAGTACACGCTGTCGCCGGGGTTGAGCACGATGTCGTGCTTGCCGATGACCAACCGGAGCGAGCCAGAGAGGATGTAGTCAAACTCCTGTCCATCGTGGCTGTTGGGTTCCAGCTTCTTGTTCACATCCGGCGGCACGGTAACGTACATGGGCTCGATCTTGCGGTTCATAAAGTTGTAGGCAAGGTTCTTGTATACATACTGGTCATGGCAGTTGACCTCACGACCCTTGCTGGCCCGGGTAACGCTGAGCACATTGAGGCGGGGCGTCTCGCCGGTGAGCAGCTCAGTCATATCCACATGAAATACCTCGCCCAGCTTTACCAGAAAGCTGATGGGCATATCAACTTCGCCGCTTTCGTATTTGCGGTATTCTTCTACGGGTACCTCCAAAGCTTCTGCCATTTCCTCGACGGTGTAGTCCGAGATCTCTCGAAGATCCTGAATTCTCATGGCTACCTGCTTCACAGTTTCGGACACAGCGGATGCGCCTCCTTTTGGCTCAAACAGAGCGGTATTGGATCATAAATGTAAGTAGAGAAAACAAATGGGATGGATCTTTCTCTCTGCCGGTAGGCCGACATTATGAAAATCATACCAAAAACCTGCTGATAGAGCAAGTTTTTTTGCCGTATCAAGCGGGCATCTGCCCGCGAAGGATCTCTTCCAGCCTGAGCAAGGCATTCTCGGCGCAGGCATCCGGCGGCACTTTGCCGCTCTTAATGGCCTGCTCATAATCCAGCAGCATATCGTAAGCCTGCCGCAAACGGCTCTTTTCAAAACGGCGAGCCTGCTGCTGGGTACGTGCTACCGCAAAGGGCGGTATCCCCAGCAGCTGCGCCTGCGACTGCTGGGGCGTTTTTTCATCCAGCATACAGCGCATATGGTACAGGATGCGGTATTGCCGAAGCAGCATCGCCAGCACCATGATGCGGTCTTCACCGGAGCGGAGCACATCCCTTAGCAGGGCAAAGGCTTGCTGGTTGTTGCCCGCCACCTGCGCATCCACCATCTGGAACACCGTATATTCGGAGGAACGGGTGCATACTGCATCGATATCCTCCTCGGCTACCACATCCCGCTGGGCAAGATAGGATGCCAGCTTTTCCATCTCCTGGCGCAATAAGGCGGCATCGCGCCCTACGGTAAACACAAGTTTTTCTGCCGTGGGGCGATCCAGCTGCTTGCCCATGCGCTGCATGGTTCTGGATGCCCATGTGACAGCTTCGCCATCGCTCATGGTAGCAAAGTCTATGATCACGTTTTTCTTTTTGAGAAGGGTGTATAGCTTTTTACGGCCATCTGCTTTGCCCTTCACATAAAAAACCAGGCAGGTGGAAGGCGAAATATTGTTCACATAATCCGTTATCGCCTTAACCTTTTTTTCATCCTCCGCTTTTTTACCGGCCGTGAGCAAGCCGCATTCCCTGACCACCACCAACCGTTTTTCGCCCATAAACGGCAACGTTTCTGCGGCGGCGATCAGCGCATCCGCATCCGGATCGGTCAATTCGGTCAAGTTCATTTCTTCAAGCCCCGCTGGCAATAGTTTTTCCTTAAGCCGCTCCAGCGCTTGCTGCTTGATATACTCCTCCACGCCTTCCATCAGGTAAGCATCGCCAATGGTGCCTTTTTTCACAAGATCAAAAAACGCGGTATGATTCAACGGTCTACCTCCTTCGGTAGGGCGCTGCCATCAGCTGCCCGTTTTGCACATAGAGCATAATATCGCCCGCTTCATCCGTGCGCAGGTATGGGATGCGCTGTTGTTGCAAGCGCTCGCCAACCGCCGCTCCATCCCCGCCGGAGCAGCTCAAAAGCGCCAGCGCAGGCTGTGTGCGTGCCAAAAAGTCCGTTTGGGTACGATCCTCTCTGCCATGCTGCGCTACACGAAGCACATCGCATGGTACAGCGGCTATGCTCTCGTACGCGCCGGATAGGTCGGAGGGATTCAGGATGATATACCCGCCCATTTCGACAGCAAGCACCAACGGTCTTTCTTCGGTCATCTGGCCGGTGCGCAAGGTCTCAGCCTCCGGCCACAGGGTACGGATCGTGACCGACGGATAGGTATGTACCTCTCCTGCCGCCGCTTCGCTGACAGGTATGCCGTGCTGCGCCAAAAGCGAAAGCACGGCGAGCGATTCTTCATCTGCCATCTGCGATGCCCCGCCCTTTGGCAAATACACCCGAGAGATGCGCACGCCGTTTTTTAGCAGATACGGCACACCGCCGGTATGATCGGCACGAAGCTGCGTCAGGTACAACACGTCGATGGTCTTGCCCGTATCCGCAAGATAATCCAGTACCTGCTCCCCATCTCTGCCCGTATCGATAACGATGGTACGCTCTCCGTCATACAATAGCGCTGCATCCGCTTGCCCCACCGACAATTGAAGGTAGCGTACCGGCGGCGGTGCAGAGAGAGAAAGCCCGGCCAAGGTGACGGCAACTGCCGCTGCGATCGCCAAAAGCCGTTTCCAAACCCCTACCCGAACAGCGTAGGAAACCGCAAAGATCGTAAGCAACGCTGGTGCCAGCCAGAGGCTATCTACCCCGCTCAGCTGCACCGTTGCCATGGGCAACCGGCCAAGCAGGCGCACTGCCCACAACAGCACATTGCCCAGTTGTGCAGCTGCCCAGCCTGATACCGTACCCAGCAAGGGCACCGGCGAAAGAAGCAGTGCCAGCAAGCACAGGGGCACCAGCACGCCGACCACCGGTACCAACAGCACATTGATCAGGATCCCATAGACGGGCAGCTGATGGAAATAATACGCCGACGGCAATAGCACACCCAGCTGAGCAGACAGGCAGAAGCAGAAAGCCTCCGCCGCTTGGTTGCAAAGATGCATGAGCACACGGCGAATGTTCCGGCGGGAAAAAGGCTTGCCTGTAACCAGCCGCCGCTCCGGTTTGGGCAGCCAGCGCAAGCATTTGTCCTTCAAAACAGGCTGGATCAGGCAGATGCCCAGCACCGCCGATACCGACAGCACAAACCCAGCAGAGAACGCCTGCAACGGGCGTATCGTCAGCACTACCAAAATGGCTGCGCCAAGATTATTGAGCATATCCCGCGGGCGTTTGAATGCCACTGCGCCACAACTGAGCATCAGCATAACGGCAGCACGGGTGGCTGCTGCCGAAAAACCCGTCAAGGCGCAGTAGACCGCCAGAAATACAGATAATATGATCCAACGGCTCCTACCCATGCGCAGCCAATTCAACACTTGAAAGAGCATGGTTCCCAGCAGACCCACATGCAGCCCGGAGACCGACATGATATGGGCAATGCCCAAACGTTGAAAAGCTTCTATATCCTGTTCTGCCATGCCTTCTCTATCGCTAAACAGAAGCGCCATGGCCAACTGCGCCCCATCGCCCATGGTGCGGCTCAATGCTGCGTTCATGATTTTTCTGAGCCGGGCGACCCAATCGGTGATCGGCGCATCCTCCGGGCAGTTGAGCACCGTTACCGGGCCGGAGGCGGTAATGCCAAAATGCAGTCCCTTTTGCAGCATCCAGCTGCGAAAATCAAAATGGGGCCGTCCGCTCTTGCCCTCCGGCAGGTACACTTTGCCCTGCATGGATAGCTTCGCCCCATCGAACACTTGCGGAAACTCACCTGTATAGTCGTATACGCTGCAATAAGCCTTGCCCGGTACAGCACTCCCATTCAGCTGAACATCGCATAGCGTAAAGGTGATCCGGTTCCAAGCCGGCTGCGCAGCCTCGCCCGCTACCGTTGCTGTGATCTGCTCATAGCGGCCTGATGGCGGCGCTGCGGGGTAAAGTGCAGGCAGCATCCGCAAAAGCCCTAGCGCACAAAAGCAGATCGCGATGCCCAGCGTCAGCCGCCGACGCTTTGCCGCCAGCAGTGCACAAACAGCGATCCCGATCCCCAATAGCCAAAGAGGCCATAGGCCCGCCTTTACGATCCCGCCCAAAAGGCAGCCCAACAAAAAGGCTGCACCAGCTGTCAGCAAAAACCGGTTCCGGGGCGGTACCATCGGTTGCATGAGGGAGCTTTTCCTTTCGTAGCGCGGATAACAAATTCCTTTAGGCTTTTTCGATCAGGCACACCGCATGGGCACTCATGCCCTTGCCTTCGCCCTCAAAGCCCATGTGCTCGGTGGTGGTGGCCTTTACATTTACAGCATCCACATCCAGACCCATGGCCTGCGCCAGCCGCTGGCGCATCTGGTCGATGTAGGGGCGCAGCTTAGGCTTTTGGGCGACGATGGTCACATCCACATTCACAGGGGCATACCCTTTCTCGGCGATGCGCCCCATCACCACTTTGAGCAGCTCGATGGAGTCTGCGCCCTTGTACTGCATATCCGTATCCGGAAACAGCTTGCCGATATCCCCCAGCGCTGCTGCTCCCAACAAAGCATCCATCAGGGCATGGGTGGCCACATCCGCATCGCTGTGCCCCAGCAGCCCAAGGGTATAGGGCACTTCTACGCCGCACAAGATCAGCTTGCGGTCTTCCACCAGCTTGTGTACATCCATACCATGTCCGATCCTCAGCATCCTTCCACAGCCTTTCTTTCTTCACGATCCCGCAGGATGGCTTCGGCAAAGGCCAGATCCACCGGCGTGGTCAGCTTCAGGTTTTCCCGGCTGCCCTCGGTCAGGTAGACGGGCTTGCCCCAGTATTCCACCAGAGCGGCATCATCGGTCGCCAGATAATCTTCCTCAGCCGCTTTTTGATGGGCGGCAAACAGATCCGCAGCAGCAAAGCCCTGCGGGGTCTGCATGGCGTACAGCTCGGAACGATCCAGCGTTTCCAACACCTGCCCGGAGGCGCTGGCCCGCTTGATGGTATCCGTTACCGGCACGGCAGCAACACCGTTGCCGTTTTGGGCAATGCTATCCAATACCCGCTGGATCACCGCTTCGGTCACCAGACAGCGCGCGCCGTCGTGCACCAAGATGGCCTCCGCATCCGCAGGCAAAGCATCCATGCCGTTTTTCACCGATGCCTGACGGGTATCACCCCCCGGAACCACAGCCAGCACAAAGCGGCTAAGACCGTAGCGGCTGAGCAGTGCACGCATATCGTCCACTTCCTCGGCGCGAGCCACCACCACAGCACCCCGGCACAGCCCGGAAAACGGCGCCACTGAGCGCACGATCGCCGGTATGCCCCTAAGCGGCAGAAACACCTTGTTCATGCCTGCGCCCATGCGTTGGCCGCTGCCGCCGCCCAGAATAATGGCGTAGCTGATCATTCCTCTGCGCCCCGTTCTGCCTTGGTGGCGGCATCCTCTTCCAGTACTTCGTACATATCGGCAGCGCCTTCCTTGCGCACCACTTCCTTTACCTCAGCGATGCGGTAGCGCCCCACCCGGTTGCCGAAGCGGATCTCCAGAATATCATTCACCTTTACCTCAGCACCGGGCTTTGCCACCTTGCCGTTCAGGCTGACACGACCGCCGGAGCAGGCCTCGTTGGCCACCGTGCGGCGCTTGATGATCCGGGACACCTTCAAAAATTTATCCAGACGCATGAAAAAAGCACTCCTTTCCTGATGGTTGCAGCAAGAGGTGCAACCATGTATATTGTACTGGATTGTGCGTGGGATGGCAAGGGCGGTACAGGGTTTTCTGGCGGCACTTTCGGTAAAAACGCCATTCTGCAGATCATCAGGCTACGAAAAAGCATCTGCCGTGCTTTTTCTCACCGCAGATGCCTTTTCATCTTATTCTTTTTTGGTAGAGAAAACGGTTCTCAAAAACGCTGTGCGCCTTTCCACACATGCTTGAACGATGGGGCTGTGCGTAACGATATCAAACCCGTGCATGGTGCCCTCGGTATTGTTTATTTCCACGGCTATGCCATGCTGCCGCAGTTTTTCCCCATAAAGTACGCCATCATCGTGCAGGCAATCAAACTCTGCTGTTTCGATGTAGGCCGTCGGCATGCCTTCCAGTGTTTCGGCACGCATGGGGTGCAAGATCGGGTTGCTGGTCTCGCCCCCTTGGGGCAGATAGAGCCGGGTGTACTTACCCATATCCCGGCTGTTGCACATGGGCGTATCGGTATACTTCTTTACCGACTCGGTCAGAAAATCCGGGCCGGTGGTGGGATAAAGCAGCATTTGTCCGCAGGGAATAGGCTGACCCTCATCCCTTGCCCGGATGCAGACCCCAGCCGACAGATTGCCACCGGCGCTATCGCCGCCAACGGCGATCCTGGCAGCGTCGATCCCAAGGGACGCTGCGTTTTCCAGCACATACAGGTAGGCGCTGTAGCAATCCTCAGGGGCAGCAGGGAACGGATGCTTAGGCGCAAGCCGATAATCCACAAACAGCACCTTGCACCCTGCCTTGAGGGCATACGCCCGGGCCAGCTTGTAGTGATGGGGCGAAGCAGGGAACACATAGCCGCCGCCATGATAGTTGATCAGGCAGGGTGCGCTTTCCTCCAGCCCAACCGGCGAATATAGCAGCGCTGTCACCGAAGCACCATCCTTGCCGGGAATGGACAGGTGATCGACCCGCATGGTTTTTGTGGAGCGTTCCAGCAAGCGTAGCAGCCTGAGCATGGGCTGGATGAACGCCAGACTCAGCTTGGAGATGGGCGGATTCATCTTCGTCCATTTCTGAAAATCGGGATGAATGGGGTATTTACACGATTTCATGGCTTCGTCCTCCTTTGGCGCACAGGCGCATCAACGGCCTAATAAGAGAGAAAGAACAGCCCAACGAGCTGTTCTTTCAAAAAATATGCAAATTGATCAGCAAACAGCCTTTGCCAATTCTTCAGCCTTGTCCTCCTGCTCCCAGGGCAGCTGCACATCGGTGCGGCCAAAGTGACCATAAGCAGCGGTCTGGCGGTAGATGGGACGGCGCAGATCCAGCATGCGGATGATGCCATCGGGAGACAAATCGAAGTGCTTGGCCACCAGCTTGCCCAGTTCCTCATCGTTCAGCTTGCCGGTGCCAAAGGAGTTGATCTGCACGCTGACGGGCTGAGCCACGCCGATGGCATAGGCCAGCGCCACTTCGCAGCGGTCTGCCAGACCGGCAGCCACCAAATTTTTGGCCACATAGCGGGCAGCATAGCAAGCGGAACGATCCACCTTGGAGGGATCCTTGCCGCTGAAAGCGCCGCCGCCGTGACGGGCATAGCCGCCGTAGGTATCCACGATGATCTTGCGGCCGGTCAGACCGGTATCGCCAGCGGGGCCCCCCAGCACAAAACGGCCGGTGGGGTTGATGTACACCTTGGTATCATCCTGCCACAGATCGGCGGGAATGGTGGCCTTGATGACCTTTTCCAAGATCTGCACACGCAGATCCTCGATGGAGATGCTCTCGTCATGCTGAGCGGACACAACGACGGTATCCACAGCCACGGGCTTGTCATCTTCGTATACCACGGTCACCTGAGCCTTGCCGTCGGGACGCAGCCACGGCAGCACGCCATCCTTGCGCACCTTGGTGAGGCAAGCGGTGAGGCGGTGAGCCAGCGCAATGGGCAGGGGCATCTTCTCAGGGGTCTCGTTGCAGGCATAGCCGAACATCATGCCCTGATCGCCAGCGCCGGTCTCGGCGGCTTTGTCAGTGTTGCGGGATTCCCACGCATTGTCCACGCCCATGGCGATATCCGGGCTCTGGGCATGCACGGAGGTGAGCACGGCGCAGCTATCGGCGCTAAAGCCGAGACCATCGCCTACATAGCCGATGTCACGGATCACCTGACGGGCGATCTCATCGATGGAAACATAGGTGCTGGTGGTAATTTCGCCCATTACCTGCACCATGCCGGTGGTGGCGCAAGTTTCGCACGCCACACGGGCAGCGGGATCCTTTTCCAAGATCGCATCCAGCACAGCATCGCTGATCTGGTCGCACACTTTATCCGGATGTCCCTCAGTTACACATTCGCTGGTAAACACAGTACGCATTTCAGTCATGTTCCTCCTGTTTTTCTTCTGATCAACCGAGCGTTTGACGTCAGGCGCACTCTTTGAACAAAAAACGCACCTGCGGCACGGCAGGCGCGAAAAGGGTTCTGGTTTCTTTACCTTATCTGCCAGCGTATGCACGCTGCGGGATTTGCCACCTCACGCCATGGCGCAGGTTGGTGGGTGTCATCGGGCCCGTCCCTCGACCTCTCTTTATAAGGTGTTCGGTTGTCACGTAGAAGTATAGCAGAGTGCATGGCTGCTGTCAATGTTTTCTTCGCTGAAAACCCAAAGGGGAAAATATCAACAAACTTTGATTTTGCTTTCTTGTTTTTTTGTAGTATAATACAATTGTTATTCGGTATCTTCCACCCAAACGGAGCAAAACCATTAACAGAAAACGGAGTGAAACCCAACCATGGTCAAGATCATTTCAGACAGTACATGCGACCTTTCCCAAGAGCTTCTGGAACGATACGATATTGCCGTCCTGCCCCTGCAAGTCACCCTTGGGGAGGCATCCTACGAGGATGGCGTCAACATCACGGTTGACGAGATTTATCACTGGGCCGATGAAAACAAAACCACCCCCAAGACCGCTGCTCCCGCCATGGAGACCGCCATCCACACAATGAAGCCTTGGCTGGAGAAGAGTATGGAGCTGATCTGTTTCTCCATTTCCGAAAGTATGTCCACCACTGCCAACGTACTACGGCTGGCCGCCAAAGACTTGGGTGCCGAAGATCGGGTCACCGTCATCGACAGCCAAAACCTGTCCACCGGCAACGGTCTGTTGGTCATCGAGGCCGCCATTATGGCCAAAGAGGGTAAAAGTGCCAAAGAGATCACCGATCACATCAAGGCGCTGCGCCCGCTGGTACGCGCCAGCTTTGTGGTGGATACCCTCACCTACCTGCACCGGGGCGGCCGCTGCTCCAGCGTGGCTGCGCTGGCTGGCAGCGTGCTCAAGCTGCACCCCAAGATCGTGGTGGCCGATGGTAAGATGGGCGTTACCCAAAAATACCGCGGCAAGCTGTCCCGTGTGATGGTGGACTATGTGCGGGATATGGAGCAGGAGCTGCTTCGTGCCCGTAAGGATCGGGTCTTCATCACCCATTCCGGTTGCGACGAGAGCATCATCGCCGAAGTGAAGAGCACGCTGGAAGCGCTGAATTACTTCGATGAAATTCATGTTACCCGTGCCGGCAGCGTCATCAGCAGCCACTGCGGCTATGGTACGCTGGGCGTGCTGTTTATTGCTGGTAAATAAATCGCATATGCGAAATCCCCGAACCACCTGTTCTGCAGATGGTTCGGGGATCTTGCTTTGTTCATTTATGTAAGGCGCTTCTTAATCCTGCTTTTTCAGCTCCGCTTTCAAAACAGGATGGCCAACGCCGGTCATATCCAGCATCAACCCGCCCTCTGTTGGTGTCAGTGTTGCCTCCATGGCAAAGGGAGCCAGCAACGCACGGTTTACAATGTGCAGTGTGCCATTCTGCCAGCCGTAAGCGCCCTGCCACCTGATATCCGCTTCCCCGTTGCCGAATTGGGGCAGACCAGGGCTGGACAGAGGCTGCTCCCGGCCGTAGACCATCGGATAAAAAGTATCCATTCCCTCGGTCTTGGTGAGAAGCTTTAACACATCCCCCTCCCAGCGGAGTTCTATGGAAGCCTTCTCATTGACATACAAGCCACTCAGCGGCACACCGTTGCCATCATCCTTGGGCCATTCGTAGGCAAGGCTCGCCAAACGGCGGCTCAGCTCTGCCTGCTCCTCCGGCGTGCCGGGTTCCATTTCCGCTGCCGGGAACAGATACTCATGCAGCAGCTGCATTTCCTTACCCATATCCATGGTGCCGCAGGTAACAGCCACCGCCATGTCCAGATCCGGCGAGATCATGCAGATCTGCCCGAAAGCGCCGTCGCCACGGAAGCGGTTGCCACGGGTGCGCCAGAACTGGTATCCGTAACCCTGCGCCCATTCGTTATCCGGCTGCTCGGTACCGCCGGAGTTGTCGATCTGCTTGACGGTGGCTTTTTCGTACCATTCCAAGGGCAAAAGTTGCTTGCCTTGCCACATGCCCTTTTGCAAAAGGCATTGCCCAAAGCGGGCGATGCTATCGCAGCTGAGCCACAGACCCCAGCCGCCTACATTGATGCCCGCCGGGCAGCAGTCCCATGTAGGCTCGGGGATGCCCAGTGGCTCAAACAGACGGGGCAGCAGATAATCCCGCACGGTCATACCAGTCACCCGCTGCACCATGCAGGACACCAAGTAGGTGCCATGGCTGTTGTAATGGAAGTGGGTACCGGGCTCGTGGATGCATTCGCAGGCCAGCACCGCCTTGGCCCAGTCCTCGCCGCCCACCTCGTCGCTCTTGGGATCGAGGCCGGAGCCCATCATCAGCAGATGGGACAGGGTGACCGATTGCAGCCACTGGGAAGGATTTTCCGGGGCCTTCTCCGGCAGGATGTCCAGCACCTTGTCGTCCCAGTGAAGCAGCCCTTCCTTAACGGCAAAGCCAGTTGCCGCAGAGGTGAACGATTTGCTCAGGCTGAACAGCATATGGGGTGTCTGGTTGTCGTAGGGCGCAAAGTTCATGGTGGCAGCCAGCTTGCCATGGCGCAGCACCATGATGGCGTGGTGTTCCACTTGCGGGGCCTTGGCGACTGCGTCCAGATAGTTGAGTAAGCCGCGGGAGGAAATCCCCGCTTCCTCCGGGGTATTGACCTTCATCCATTGTTCCATTGACAAGCCTCCTTGGTTGTTTGGCTGTGGTTTCCACATTTCGCAAAACGGTTCTGAATAACATGATTCGCCGCCGGGACACGGAATTCCTCTTCGGGCGTACAATCCAGCAGACACCGACAGCGTTTCAGGCGCAGAATTTACCAAAATGACGGTCGCGGGAGCGAAAAATATGGTAGAATGTTAAGG
>JAZSRK010000071.1:0-20872 GCA_045538465.1 Candidatus Limiplasma sp.
AGCGGGTGCCCAGTGGCGACGGAAATGAGCGGGTGCCCAGTGGGCACAACGGCGAAGCCGTTAGCGATTTGAAGTCATCAACCGAAACGAGAATAAGTCGGAGGCCAAAGCGGTCTTAGGAAGACAAGACCTGATAACAACTCCTTGGCTCACAGAACGACATGGCTACGATCCGACTTGAGGGAAGCGGGTGCCCAGTGGCGACGGAAATGAGCGGGTGCCCAGTGGGCACAACGGCGAAGCCGTTAGCGATTTGAAGTCATCAACCGAAACGAGAATTGGCTACGGCAGTAGCCAAGGCGACGATTGAGGTTGCGGAACACTTGCCCGAAGGGCAAAGCGACCAGCAGTTGTCAACCGAAGCGAGTACAGGCCACGGCAGTGGACTGGACGACGACTGAGGTTGCGGAGATGATCCCCCTGCACCCTGCTCTTGGGTATTTTTCAATATGTTTTATCTGTAAATTGGGTGCGATTGCAGCCAGCGTACAAACTATGTTCAGCCGTTTGCGCCGCAGCAGTGCTTGTACTTCTTGCCGCTGCCGCAGGGGCAGGGCTGGTTGCGGCCGGGAGCGCCGGGGGTGGATTTATTGACAGGAGCGCCGCCCTTCTTGGCTTGACCGTTCTGATTATTGCCCTGCAGACCCGCCTTGAGGGTGTCGGCCTTCACAGCGCTGCGCCGCTCCGGCACTTTTTCGATGCGGCTCTGGTAGATGCGGCGCACGGTCTCCTCACGGATGAAGTGCACCATGTCGTTGAACATATCGAAGCTTTCCATGCGGTATTCCTGCACAGGATCCCGCTGACCATAGGCGCGAAGACCAATGCCCTCCCGCAGGCTATCCATCGCATCGATATGATCCATCCAGTGATGGTCGATGGCGGTAAGCAGTACAACACGCTCAAACTCGCGCATATCCACGCCGATCTCTGCCAGCAGGTTTTCCCGCTCTTGGTAGAAGGCTTCTGCCTCCTCCTTGAGGATGGGCACCAGTTCGTCGGAATCTTCCATATCCTTGATCTGGTCGGCGTACTTATCGAAGGTACCGGGCTTTAAGCACAGTTTTTCCAAGTAACTCTTGGCATCATCCAGTGCCCATTCAAAGCTGCCTTCGCCGCCCAGATTGATCTCGGCTGTGGAATCGATGAGGGCGTTCACCATGCCAATGATATTGGAGCGCACATTGCCGCCCATCAGGATATCTTTGCGCTGACCATAGATCAATTCGCGCTGCTTGTTCATAATATCGTCAAACTGCAGCACGCTCTTACGGATGCCGTAGTTGCGGCCTTCGATGCGCTTCTGCGCATTCTCGATCTGCTTGGTGAGCAGCCCAGCCTCCAGTCGGTCATCCTCGCCCAGACCCATCCGGTCGATCATGGGGGCGATGCGGTCGCTGCCGAACAGGCGCATGACATCGTCCTCCAAGGAGATGAAGAACTGGGTGGAACCCGGGTCGCCCTGACGGCCGGCACGGCCCCGCAGCTGGTTATCGATACGGCGGCTTTCGTGGCGCTCGGTACCGATGATGTGCAAGCCGCCTGCGGCCATTACCCGCTCATGCTCGGCATCGGTCTCTTTCTTAAACTCGCTCAGGTAGCCATGGTACACCTTGCGAGCCTCCAGCACTTCGGGGGCAGCATCGTTGTTGTGGCCAATGGCTTCCATGATGATCTCTTCGGGAATACCATCCTGACGCATCTTGCGGCGGGCGAGGAAATCCGGGTTGCCGCCCAGCAGGATATCGGTACCACGGCCTGCCATGTTGGTAGCGATGGTCACCGCGCCGTAATGACCGGCCTGCGCTACGATCTCGGCTTCCTTCTGGTGGTGCTTGGCGTTGAGCACCTCATGCTCGATGCCCCGCAGCTTGATGAGCCGGGAGAGCATTTCGCTGGTCACCACATTGACGGTACCCACCAGAATGGGCTGACCGGCCTTGTGGCGAGCCACGATCTCCTCCACAACGGCGTTGAACTTAGCGCGCTTGTTCTTGTACACCACATCGTTCATATCGTTGCGGATCATGGGGCGGTTGGTGGGGATCTGCACAACATCCAGATTATAAATGCCTTCGAACTCTTCTTCTTCGGTCTTGGCAGTACCCGTCATACCGCTGATCTTCTTATACATGCGGAAGTAGTTCTGGAAGGTAACGGTGGCAAGGGTCTTGCTTTCCCGCTCCACCTTTACATGCTCCTTGGCTTCGATGGCCTGATGCAGACCGTCGGAGTAGCGGCGGCCTACCATCAGACGGCCGGTAAACTCGTCCACGATGACTACTTCGCCGTTCTGCACCACATAATCCACGTCCCGCTTCATCAAGGCATGCGCCTTGAGGGCGGCCAGCACATGGTGGTACAGCTCGCCGTTTTCCGGGTCGGCGATGTTTTCCACCCCGAAATGCTGCTGCGCCTTAGCGATACCCGCATCGGTCAGGTAAACGGCTTTTTCCTTCTCGGCGATGGTATAATCGGCTTCGTTGCGCAGGCGGCTGACAAAACGATCCGCCTTTTCGTACATATCGGTGGACTTATCGCCCTGACCGGAGATGATGAGCGGCGTGCGGGCTTCGTCGATGAGGATGGAGTCCACCTCGTCTACGATGCCGAACACATGCCCACGCTGCACCATATCTTTTTCATGGATGACCATGTTATCGCGCAGGTAGTCAAAGCCCATTTCGTTGTTGGTGCCGTAGGTGATATCACAGGCATAGGCAGCCCGGCGTTCCTCGTTGGTCATATCGTGGATGATGATGCCCACGGAGATGCCCATAAACCGGAAAATATTGCCCATCCACTCGCCCTGATAGCGAGCCAGATAGTCGTTGACGGTAACGATATGCACGCCTTCGCCGGTGAGGGCGTTCAAATAGGCAGGCAATGTAGCGGTGTGGGTCTTACCTTCACCGGTCTTCATTTCTGCAATGCGGCCCTGATGCAGGCAGATACCGCCCATGATCTGCACCGGGAACAGCTTTTTGCCGTCCACACGCCACACAGCCTCCCGGAAGGCAGCAAAAGCATCCGGCAAAAGCTGATCCAGCGTTTCGCCATTTTGGTAGCGCTGCTTAAACTCCGCAGTTTTTGCCTGCAATGCTTCATCGCTCAAGGCGGCGTAGGTCTCTTCCAGCGCCAAAACACTGTTTGCGATCTTTTCCAGCTTTTTGACCTCGTTTTCGTTGCTCTGGCCAAACAGCTTCTTCACAAAATCCATCATGCCCAAGGCTCATAATCTCCTTACACGGTAATTACCCGGCCGTGCCGGGATGGGGTCAGTTAGACGCATCTTATATTATAGCATGATGCTTACAGATAGCGCAAGCATTACCACATGGCAAAAGGTGACGGAAAGAGAGCCTTTTTGCGTGCATACAAAAAGCGCACCGAAAGGTACGCTTATGGGTGTCGAAAAAGTGCAGGGAGCTCGTGATACAGCAAAAGCCAGAGAATGCCTCCGGCTTTTGCGATATCTTACCTGTTAGGGCAGAAGGATGAACTCAAGGCAAAGTTCATCGCCGCCAACAATGATGGTGAACTGGGCGGGGTGGCCGCCGATCGTGCCATACTCAGTGTGACTGCCTTCGTCAATAGCAGCTTGCAATGCCTGCTCAGAAGCGCCCTTCTGCATCAAGTCAGTGATCGACTGCTCAAACTCGGGGATGGCGGCAACCAAAGCATTGGTATCACCGTTCACTTCCAGATAATAAACGCTCAACGGGATCGCCGTCATGGTAGCGCCCATTTGCTTACCAACTTCGTAAAAATCGGACGAATTCATATCGACAATAGCAGAGGTGCCCAAAGCAGTGCAATTGCCGCCGTTGACAAGACCGACCACCTGTACTTCGGTAAAACCTTCGCCAGTAGCGAAAGCAACTTCCTTGGAGGGAAGCTCTTCGATCACATCAAAACCAGTCCAGTTGACCTGCCAGTCCAAGGCAGCATTGCCCATAAAGTTGAAAGCCTCAACAAACTCTGTGGTCGTAAAGGTAAAGCCCTCTGCCATCGCGCTGGTGCACAGGCACAGCATGGCGGCCAGAACCAAGGCAAACATCTTCTTCATTGTAGATAAACCCCTTTCGTATATGGCATAGAATGCAACCATCATTATACGACAAAGGCTGCAAAAGTCAATGAATACAAGCAAAAAGCTTGCCCGTGTACAAAAAGAACACAAAGCAAGCTTTTCAGAGGTCACCAAAGCAAATAGGCCAATGTTAGCAAAAGACCCATGCAGAACAGCACCAAACCATAGCTGACCGAACGGGCCAGCTGCCGCCAACGGGCTGTCCATTCCTCCCAGAAGGCCGCAAGGGTAATGGCAAAGCTGTGCTCTGGCTTGCGTCCCTTACGCAGCACACCGGCTGCTCCATCCAGCCATGTGCCAACGGCATAGGTAAAGCGGTTGCCCACAGGCACGGTCTCGTGGTCGTGCACTGGGCGGAAGGCGATGTGCGCCGCCATGGCAGCGGTATGATCCACTGCGCTATCCATCGCTTGAGCCGTAAGACCGCCTGTGCCGCGCAGGAGTGCGGTCAGCCAATCCATCAGCTGGTCGCACACAGCGGCAAAAGCGCCGCCCACGGCGATCAGCAGCCCGATGAAGGGACGGTAGACCATGTTTTCCAAATCGAAGGAGAAGGTCAGCTTTTTGCGAAGGGCAATTCTACGAGCCAAAACCAGCAGCAAGAACAGCATTGCACCGATCGCCAGCGAAATGGCAGCGCCCTTCAGATTTTCCAAGCTGAAGTAGGCAATGGGCATATGATGAGGTTCGCCGCCCTGCATAAAGGCACGGGACAGTTGACCAAAGCGGCTCATGGTGCGCCCCGGCAACAGACCGATCACCGGTACCAGCCCCGCAGCAAAGCCCAAGCCAAGGCGGGCGGGCAGGCTCAGGTAGCTGCCCTTCTGGTCGTAGTCTGCCTGATAGGTATCGTTTTTCATCCAGAACAAGCAAAGGTACAGTTTGAGCATATAGCACAGCGTCATGCCGCCAGCCAGCAAAAACAGCCACTCCGAAAGTTTGTAGATGCCAGTGGGGTGACCATGCTCGGCATAGTGGGCGATCAGTTCCACAATGCCCTCGTGCAACAGCGACTTGCTCAAAAAGCCGCTAAGCCCGGGCACACCGGCAATACCCGCCGCGCCCAAAAGGAAGCACACATGCAGGAAGGGTTTGTTGCGCCCATAGCCCTGCACATCCTTCAGATCCAAGCGATGGGTGTTCATGGCTACCACACCGGCGCACAGGAACAGTACCAGCTTGAACAAACTATGGTTGACCATGTGGCCCACTGTGCCGTACAGAGCCAGACCGTTATGCTCGCCCAGCAGATTGCAAAGCCCGGCACCGATCAGAATAAAGCCGATCTGGCTCAGGGAAGAGCAAGCCAGTGTGCGCTTCAGGTTCAAAGAGAAAATCGCCAGCACAGCGCCCAGCAGCATGGTGATAACGCCCAACCGGAACAATAGATCGCCAAAGCCGGAAGCTTCCCGCATCACCAATGTGGAAAGGATGAGGATGCCAAACACGCCCGCTTTGGTCAAAAGACCGCTCAGCAGTGCGCTGGCAGGGGCGGGAGCCACCGGGTGCGCCTTGGGCAGCCAGATGTGCAGCGGAAACGCACCCGCCTTGGCGCCAAAACCCACCAGCATCAGAATGGCTGGCAACCATAGCTTCTGCCCAGCCGCCATAGCGGGCAGATCGGCAAGAGGCGCGGCTGCCATGCCCTGCGGCAGGAGAAAGATGCCCATCAGCATGGTCAAACCGCCGATGACCGCAATGTACAGGTAGGTCTCGCCAGCCCGCATGGCTGCGGCATCCTCCTCATGCGCCACCCAAGGATAGCTGGCCAGCGACATGATCTCAAAGAAAATGAAGATGCTAAACAGGCTATCGGCGTAGAACATACCTACCACCGCACCCAGCGTCATCAAAGTAAAAAACGCATAACGGGCTATGCCGTGCTCGTGAGCCAGATAATCCCGGCTGAAAACGGCGCTGATAAACCACATACCGCTGGCTACCAGCGCATACAGGCTGCGAAAACCATCCGCACGCATGCGAAGCCCCTGCCCGCAGAAGCCTTCCAGCACAAAAAAGCGCTCCTGCCCCTTCCATGCACCAAAGGCCAGCGCTGCTGCCAGCATCAGTTCCAAGGCGCAGAACAAGATAAGCCCATACAGACCGCTTTGCTTTCTTTTGCTGCCCAAACGCCACACAAAGGGCGAAGCGGCCATGGGGAGCAGTGCAGCCAATGGCAGAAAAAGATTTCCGTTCACGACCGAACCACTCCTTTCTTAACAGATGGCAGCCGCCACATCCGCAAGGAAGCGGGTAAGGGGCTGAGAAGCAAAGCTCAAAACGAGGATAGCGACCACCACGACCACAAGCGCTGTCTTGATCATCCAGCCCGGGTCGCAGTTGGGCTTGGGCAGATCGCCCGCAAGGGGCAGCGCATAGGCAGAGAGCGCCGGTACCAGCACATAGATGGCGGTAAGCACCGCAGATACCAGCAAAACGCCTGCACCAGCGATCCCCAGCCAGTTACCGGAAGCAACGCCTGCCGTAGCCAGCGCCCACTTGCTGCCAAAGCCGATCAGCGGCGGGATGCCTACCAGCGCCACACTGCAGGCGAGGAACACCGCCATGGTAAAGGGCATGCTCTTGCTCAATCCGCGCAGCTGACGAATATCGCTGCGGTCGGTGTAGATCATTACTGCGCCTACACAGCAGAACAGAGCGATCTTCATCAGGCCATGGTAGCACATATGAGTCAAACCGGCTGCCAGACCCTGCGGGGTCATCAGCAGCACGCCAAAGAGCACATAGCTCAGGTTGCTCATGGTGGAATAGGCCAAACGGCGCTTCATGTGCTGCTCTTTTACCGCCATGCCGCTGCCAAAGAGAATGCTCACCAGCGCAACGCACAGGCACAGGGTCTGCGCCCAAGTGCCCTGCAGCAAAGCCGCACCAAAGCAGCTATAGGTAAGTCTGGCCACGGCAAACACGCCCGCCTTTACCACAGCCACCGCATGCAGCAGCGCCGTTACCGGCGTGGGCGCAACGCCCGCATCCGGCAGCCAGCGGTACAGCGGAAACACCGCTGCCTTCACGCCAAAGCCGAAGAAGCCCAACACATACATGGTCAGCACGATCGCCGGCGCACCCTCTGCCAGACCGGCAATGCCGCCGGGGGTAAAGTCGGTGCCGCCGCCATAATGAATAACTGTGACCAGCGCCAGAAACGCCAGCGCTGCACCGCCCAGAGAGTAATACACATAGGTACGCCCAGCGTGCACAGCTTTGGCCTTCATGCCATGCATCACAAGGGGCAGGGTCGCAAGGGTGAGCAGCTCGTAAAACACGTACAGGCTCATCAGATCCTCGCTGAAGGCGATGCCCAGCGTGACTGAGTAGCTCATCAGATAAAACCCAAAGAAGTGGTTTTCGCCGCCCTCATGGTGCATGTACTCAAGCCCATACAGACAAGCCAGCGGCCACAGAAAACCTACCAGCCCGGCAAATACCCGACCCAGCCCATCCAGCCGCAAACTGACCGTCAGCTGGCTGGAAAGGGGCAGCAGCACCATGGCGTGGTCGCCCGGGGTAAACAGGCAGTAGGCCACGCAGCCAGAGGTGAGCAGACTGATGGCCATGACCAGCGCATTGCGCATGGAGGCACGCTGAGGCTTTAACAAAAACAGCAGCCCCGCGCCCAGCAGCGGGATCAGCATCGATACCAGCAGCATCCTTCCGCCTCCTTACATCAAAGCAGCAGCCAGTGCATGAGCCGCTTCGCTGAGCACACCGGGGAACATGCCCAGCACAAAGTTGAGCACCGTCAGAACAAGCAGCGGGATCGTCATCACAGCCCCTGCCTCGCAGCGTTCAAAGGCTGTTTCGGCTTCGCCATGGGCATGGCCGGGGAAGAACGCATCAATGCTGATGGGCAACAGATAGCCCGCCGTCAGCAAAGCGGAGATCAGCAGCACCACCGGGCCCAGCCAAGAGAACACGGCCAAGCCGCTGCTGAGAGAACCCTGCGCCAGCTCCCACTTGCTAAAGAAGCCAGAAAGCGGCGGCACACCTACCAAGCCCAGCCCGGCAATGGTAAAGCACCACATGGTAAGCGGCATGCGCTTGCCCATGCCCCGCAGCTGGGAAACCTCCGTTGCGCCGGTCTTCAAAATGACCGCGCCGGCACACAGGAACAGGGCGTTCTTCATGATGCTATGGAAGTACATGTGCTCCACCGCGCCTGCAAAGGCTTGGGGAGTCATCAGGAACAAACCGAAAAGAATGTAGCTGACCTGCGATACGGTGGAATACGCCAACCGCTTTTTAAAGCCGGTGGTCCTAAAGGCCATCATAGAGCCCATGAAAACAGTGCACAGGGCAAGGATCAGAAGCGTGGTCTGCACAAAGGTACCGCGCAAACTTTCGGCACCCACCGTAAAGAACAGGATGCGCACCACGCACAGAACGCCCATCTTGGTAATAACGCCGCTGAGCACTGCGCTGGCAGGGGCAGGGGCGATGGGGTGAGCCGTGGGCAGCCACCCATGCATGGGGAACATACCGGCCTTGGTGGCAAAGCCGATCACAGCAAACAGGGTCGCCCACAGTACAAGCGGGCTGGCGCTGCCAAGGCTGCCGCCTGCGGTAAAGTACGGCGTGGCTGCCTGGGTGGAGAATACAAACACCCCAAACAGACCCATCATCGCACCGGCAATGGAGTACAGCAAGTACTTGATGCCTGCCGCTACCGCTTCCTTGCTCATGCTGTGCACCACCAGCGCCATGGAGAGCAGCGTCATCAATTCAAAGAACAGGTACATGGTCACCAGCGTGGCACTTAAGCAAATGGCATTGATGGCGGCAATGGTGAGCAGGTAGAACACAAAATACCGCTGCTCATGCCCTTCGTGGGGCAGATAGCCAAAAGAGAACACGCCGGAATTGAGCCACATGCCGCCGCACAGCAGCAAAAACAGCCGTCCCATCAGGTCGGAACGCAAAGTGATGGGCAAGTTTTCACCCAGCCAGAACAGGGTGACCTGCGCATCGCCAAGAAACATCTGCCACACGCAAAGCCCGAAATTGACCGCCAGCGCACAAGCCGCCACGGCGTGGGTGCCACGGCTGTTCTCTTTCAAAGGCAAAAGCCCCACCAATAGCGCCATCAGCGCAGGAAAAACCGGAACCAGCCACAAAAGGATGGATCGCATTTCAAACAGCCTCCCTTATGCAAACAGTTGAAGTCCGTTGCGGATCACCGTCAGAATGGGCTGAGACAAAACGCCCAGCAGCACATTGAGCACCACAAAGCCCACCATAGCACAAACCGCTGTACGGTCCGGCTTTTCCACCTGCTGGGCAAAGCCGTCCCTGGCCGGACGGTAGAGGGTGATGACCGTCTTCATCAAATACAGCACATTGAGCAGCGTGCTCGCTGCCAGCGCCAGCAGCAATACCCACATATGGACGCCGCCGTAGGCAAAGGCCGCCTCGCTGAACATGAGCTTGCTGACAAAACCGCCCAGCACCGGTATGCCCACAAGGCTCATGGCGCTTACCGTAAAGCACACACCTGCCGACGGGCAACGCTTGCCCGCGCCCCGCAGGTCGGAAAAACGCTTGCTGCCGCCGGAAACATCCGCCAGAGCAGAAGACGAGATAAACAGAGAACTCTTGGCAGCGGAGTGGACCATCATATGGTACAGGGCTGCCACCAGACCCACCTCAATGCCAAGCCCCATGCCGGCATAGATGTAGCCGATCTGTGCCACCGAGCTGTACGCCACCATGCGGCGCAGATCGTGGCTATGCATGGCGCTCAGGCTGCCCATTACCATCGCCACTACGCCAAAGGCGAAGAACAGATCGTTCAAGTGCAGACCACGCACCACATCCAGACCGATCATCCGCACGAAGATCTTCATCAGCAGCAGGATATAGGCCTTGCTGACGATGCTGCTGAGCACCGCCGAGGCCGTGGGGGTGGAATAGCCGTAAGCATCGGCCAGCCAAGTGTGGAAGGGGAACAAAGCGCTTTTGATGGCCAGACCCACAAAGAACAGACCGATGGTCACCGTCAGCGGGGTATGATAGTCGCCGCTGGCATACAGCGCCGCCACCGCCTCCCGGATGTTCTCCATCAGCAAATGGCCAGTGAGGGTATAGGTGAGCATAATGGCCATCAGCGTCATGCCGGAGCCCAGCAGGCTCATGATCATGTAGCGCATGGCGCTTACCATGGTGCGACCGTTCTGGCGGCTCATGATCAACGCACAGGAGCCCAGCGTCATGATCTCCACAAACACATAGCCGGTAAACAGGTCGTTGGTATACAGCATAGACAGCGTGCCCGCCAGTACCAGATCCAGCATAACACAGATGAGGTTTTCCTTGTTGGGGTCTATCTGCACCTTCATCTTGCCCATGCCGCCCAATGCGCTGAGCATAAGCACCACGCTAAACAGTACGCATAGCAGCGCTTCCAGCGGCCCGATGCGAAGCTCGTTGCCCCAAGGCGCGGGAAAATGCCCCATCAGGTAATGGTAGGTTTCTCCTGCCGCCAGCAGGTGCGCAAGCACCGCCGCATTCAGCGCTGCGACCACTGCCGCCAGCGCCACCGTCAGCTTGCGGGCCGCTTTGCCCGGCAGCATGGCGGAGGTAACGCCGCACATCATGCTTAGCATGATGCAGAAAAACGGAAAGTTGCGAATGAATGGCATCAATCGTCCTCTCCCTTCATCAGCAGCGTAATGCGGTCGATGTTCAGGGTGTGGTAGCGCCGGTAAAGGCGCACCGTCAGCGCCAGCATGAGCGCCGTTACGCTAACGGAAACCACGATGCCCGTAAGCACAAGACCGCTGGGAATGGGGTTGATGTAATGGGCTGCATCGGTCGCCCCGTCCATGATCGGGGCCGTGCGCCCATCCACATAGCCGACCGAGGCAAACATCAGGTATATGGCCGTATCCATAATATTGAGACCGATGATCTTCTTAATGAGATTGCGGTGCAAAAGCAGCGTGGTAAACCCGACGCCAAACAGCAGCACCGCCACCACTTCCTCCAGATGGGTGGCAAACAAAGCCATGCTTACATACCTCCCTTTCGGAACAGGGTGTAGAATGCATACATCGTGCACATAACGATAAGACCCACGCAGATATTCAGCGGCAGTATGAGACCGGAGGACAAAATGGCTCCCGGCGTGCCCAGCGGAATGCCGCTATCCAAGTGGTTAGCGCCGCAGAAGAAGGAATAGCTCTTGAGCAGCGCATAGGTCATCAACGCTACAAAGGTGACCCAGCGGAAGGTTTTGAAGGTGAAAAAGCGGGCGCTTCTTTCAAAACCAAAAGCATTCAGGTAGAGGATCAATCCTGCACCCATCACAGCGCCGCCGCTGAAGCCGCCGCCCGGGCCCAGATGACCCGCCAGCACCACATAAATACCAAACAGAAGGATGACCGGCACAAGAATGCGGGCTGCCATCTGCAAAATGGCATCGTTCTTCGGTTCGTAATGCCGATCGTCCCATTCGGCCTCCAGCATAGCGGGAGAAGGGGCATCCGGGCTGTGCTCACCCAGTTTGAGCAGCAGCAGCACACTGCAAGCTGCTACAAACAGCACCGTGCTTTCGCCAAAGGTATCAAAGGCGCGATAGTCCAAGATCATGCCGGCTACCATGTTCATTGCGCCGGTCTCGGCAAGCCCCTGCTCCAGATAGCGCTCCGCCACCTCATTATTGGTGGGGTTATTGGCAGCGCCCAGCGGCGGCAGCTGCAAAACAGCGGTCAGCAAAAATGCGATGATCATAACGCAGAACAAAAGCCCCGTAAACCGGTAGCCGATCTTGAGCCACTGTTTGCCCTGCCGCCCCGTCCAGTGGTGCAGGCTGTTTACTTGCAGCTGCTCCTCGGTATACAGTGCCTCGCGCATCTCCTCATGCCTTGCCTCCGCCATGGCAAAATCCATGGGCGCATGCTTGCGCATTTCGCTGTCGGGCTCGTCGGTCGTAGCCGATATCAGCTGTTCATCCAGCGGATTATCCCAAGACACAGCATCCAGCGCCTTGAGCTTTGCAAGGAAGGTCTCACTTTTCTTCATGGTGATCCTCCTCCTCATCGCCGCGGATCGCGTGTATTTTTTTCAGCGTAACAAAGAACAACAGGCTGGTGACCCCTGCGCCCACCGCGGCTTCTGTAACCGCCAGATCGGGAGATTCCAGCACCATCCACATAATGCACATCAGCACGCTGTACGCCATGTAAATGACCACACTGGCCAGAAGGCTCTTGGTCAAAGCTGTGGAAATGGCGCAAACCACCAAAAAACCAAGGATCATTATGACAAATACATTCATTTTTCGATTATCTCCATCTCATCCTGATACTGACTGTCGGTGGCCACCTCCAGCCGGGCGATCAGGTGGCCGGCCGTAGGGCTGGTGAACCACACAAAAACAACGACCAGCAGATATTTGGCTATCAGCCAGCCATCGGTGTTGCCCATGCACAGCGACAGCAGCACCAACCCAAGCCCCATAGAGTCGCCCATAGAAGCGGCGTGCATACGGTTCAGCACATAGTGGAACCGGTATTGACCAACCACTGCGCTGAACATCAAAAACAAACCCACCACCAGCAGCAGTGCAGAGATACCGAACAGGATCCACTCACCCATTCTTTTTCTCCTCCCGTTCCTTTTTTTCCAGTGCAATGCCCATAAACACCTTGCACAGTACCACTACCGCCAAAAAACCAAGCAAGGCGTAGATCAGCGCCACATCGGCCAGATAGCTCTCCCCCAGCACCCGGGTAAGGATGGCGATCATCGCCAGAGACAGGGTGGAGATCATATTGATGGAAACGACCCGGTCTGCAATACGGGGGCCCAATACCGCACGTACCAAACAGCCCAGCGTAAGCAGCGCCAGCACGATCAGTGCCCCTGTCCACAACCATTGGTATGCCTGCGAAACCTGCATTATTTTTCTGCCTCCCCTTCCAAGGCCTGCGCCTTGTTTTCCATCGCCACCAGCTTTTGCTGAAAAGCCAGCTCTTCCACGCCCTGCGCCATGTCCTCATCCAAACAGTGCACGGTCAGGCGCTGCCCTTCCTGCAAAACCGTAATGGTGCCCGGCGTAAGCGTAATGGAGTTGGACAGGATGTTGCGCCCAAACTGGTTTTTGACCGGTGTGGTAAAAGAAATAAGCTTAGGCTTTATCTCCCGCTTTTTGCCGTAGAGATAAGGGAGCATCGCAAGGTTGGACTTGACGATCTCGCACAAAAGCAGCCACAAATACCCCAGCACATCGGGCACGAGCCGGTATCCCTTTCGTCCTTTAGCGGAAGGATAGTCCAAATACTTGCGGCAAAACCACGTTACGGCAGCAGATAACGCCAGACCGATCAAAAACACTTCCAACGTCAGCCGTCCGTTAAACAAGATCCAAAGCGCCAGCAAAATCAGCAGCATTTTTTAGCCCCCTCTGTAGGCCTGTGCAAGCCCTCAGCAGTCTTATATAATAGGAAACGGATTTTGTACCCGGTGCATTGTACTCCTGTACACAAAGAATGTCAATTCCTGTTGAACTTCTTTATCTGTTTCCATACCAAACAAGACAAAAACCACTCTTAGAAACGCCACCCGAAGCATATTTCCACCCCGCTGCTCATACCCTGCTACCAAAGCCATCAGAAGGAGCGGATACGATATGGAACAGAAACAACAACAAACGGAGAATAGAGGGCCCGGCAAAATGCCGGAGATCCTTTGGGAAGAGATCGCCATGTGCCGGTATCTGGGCGACAGCCTGCGCCAGACGGTGGTGGAGGGCGAGGTAGCTCTGCCTGGCGGTTTGCGGGAGGAGACCATCATCCTGTCTGCACAGGCCATGGCAGTGGTGGAGCAAACCACCGTGCAGGCCGGGCGGGCCGATGTGGATGGCAAAGTGATCTTTCACGTGCTCTATACCCAAGGCGACCCGACCCGCATCAACACACTGGAAGCCGCTGCCGATTTTTCGCAAACCATCGACCTGCCCGAAGCACGCCCCGGCATGACCGTGCCAGTCAGCCTGACCACCGAGCATGTGGAAGCCTCTGCCCAAGGAGGGCGGCTGAAGCTAATGTCTATTCTTAAACTATACGCACGGGTCTTCAGTGAAGAGCCCTTGCGCATGGTAGGTGGTTTACGCGCAGCGGACGAGCTGATGCAAAAGACCGAGACCCTGAAAACCTGCCGTACCGTAGCCAGCGGAAAGCAGGATGTGCTGGTACGGGACGAATGCGAGCTAAGCGAGGTATTGCAGATCACCGACACCCTCTACGCCACCGCCACTGCTGCTGTGCAGGACGTGATGGGCGGCGAGGAGCGGGTGACCATTACCGGCACCATCGATCTGGAGGTCTATCACCTTAGCGCCATGCCCTCCCGCCCGTTGGTGATCACCCGGCATTCCATCCCCTTCGAAGAGACCCTTCTCCTAAGCGGCACCCAAGGTGACCTGCTTACTGCCGATGCTTGCGTGCGTGATGTCGCCGTGCTTTCCCAAGAAGGGCAGGAGGAAGGGCAGCGCACCCTGCGGGCGGAGGTGCTCCTTTCCCTCAGCGCCTCTATGACCAAGCGCCGGGATGTGTGCTTGCTTCTGGATGCCTATACCACCGGCGGCGACCTTCTCTGTCCCCGCACCCAACCCACCCAGCGGGTGCTTTCCCAGCAGCGCATCCACACAGCCGAAAGCGGCAAGATGCTCCTGATGCTGGATGGACAGCCGCCTGTCCGCACGCCCTTATGCGCCACCCTGCGCCCCATCGTGACCGACGCTACTCAGACAGGCGGCCGCCTCACCGTGGAAGGCATGATGGAAGTCTGCCTCCTGTACATGACCGACAATACCGCCGCACCCTGCTCCTATACCACCGAGGAACCCTTCCGCATGACCTATGCCTGCGAGCTGTGCCAGACTGACGCCCTTACCTTGCAGGCCACCGGTGTGGAGGTCGCCTGCATCACCAGTGATCGGGTAGAGATCAAGTACATCCTGCATCTTTTCTGCAACGATGTATCCCTTGGGCAGGAACCGCTCATTGCCGAGGTAGTCAGCCAGCCTGCCCCTACGGATGAAAATGGCATTCTCATCTACTTTAGCCAGCCCGGCGAAAGCCTTTGGGAGATCGCCAAGCGCTATCGGGTAAGCTGCGACAGCTTGCGGGCCATGAACCCCGCACTGCAAGGGGCAGAAGCGACCGATGGCCAGCGAGTGATCCTGTGGCGAAAATAGCATAGAAAAACAGCCCCGCACTTCAAAATGCGAAGTGCGGGGCTACTGCTATTTGATTTATTCGCCGCGGAAGATCTGGATGCACAGGGAACCTTCGCCCGTGCTTTCTGCCAGAATGCGCAGCGGGAACGGATAATCGTTACGGAAAATGAAGTTCAGCTCCGTATTGCCCACCGCAGCATCCTGATGCATCGGCAGGTAACGCGCGCACCCCGGACCGTGGGGACGGCGATGGATCACCGTAACGCCGCTGAGCTGGCGCACCGTGTTATACAGCGTGGAGCTGCTCTGGCAGGTACCGCCGCCATAGCCCAGCTGGCTGCCGCCATCGATCAAAACCGGAGCTGCATGGTAGCCGTTGGACTTTTTATAAGGGCCGATATGCGCGTTAAAATCCAACACCTCGCCGGGCTGCAGGGTGCGGGTCATCAATTCGCAGCTGCGCACGATGTTCTTGCAGCGGCCATCGTTGCCTTCCTTGCCGGTGTTGTATTCAAAAAAGCTGCAAAAAGCTGCAATGGGCGTATCGCTGCTCATGGGTTCTTCTGTGGGCGAAACCGTTACCACATCGGTCAACAGTCTGGCATCGATATAGCCGTAGCTGCGCCAATAGAGCACCTTGGCAAAGCCGTCCACAAACTCCAGCACAGCCACCTTGCTGCCCTTGCCCACCTGAATATCATTGATATCCGCATTGGTAGAGGGGCGGGTGTACACCGGTGCAGTCTCTGTTACCGTGGCCACGAACTGCGACGGCACCGTGCCGTAGGGCGGTGTGCTGGACGGATCGATGGTCTCCATCTTTTCATCCACCCATGTGCGGATGATATACCCCACATGACCCTCATACTCTGCCAGCACATAGCTGGGGTATACTGCATACACCGTTACCTTTTCGCCTTTTTCCACCGAGCATACCGCATCGCTTTCGCTGGTCTGCAGCGCACGCATACGGATCGCATTGCCGCCTGCAAAGGGCTTGATGGTAGCGATGTACAGCGGCTCCAACCCGTCTATGTTGGCGGGCAGCTGCATCACATCGCCTGCAGTATCGGCTTCGGGGTCGGCAAAGCCTTCCATTTCAATATTCGCCGGTAGGGGCGTCGCCTCCGGTTCTGCCTCTGCCAGCCCAAAGCCCGGCATCAGCAGACAAATACACATAACGATCAGCAAGCATTTTTTCAGCATATCGTTTTCCTTTCCTTTGCTCAAAAGGATGGGGTATGCATATACCCTCAAGTCGTCGAAAAACTCGCCTTCGGCGACTTTTTTGACGAGGTTTGCACCCTTCGCCTACTCGCCTACGGCTCGCCGGGCGGCGAAGGGCGATAGGAATCCCTTGCTTCGCAAGGGTTCCGAAACCACCGGAAGGGTGAGTAAAACGAACCGAGGCGTGAGGACAGCCTGAAAGGCTCCGCAGCGCCGAAGCCCAAAGCCGATGTAATCGGATTTGGGCCGCAATACATGTCGCTGGTTTCGGATCACAGTCGGAGGGTCGCGACCCTCCGACACCTCCCAAGGTTTATCGACAGTCTGAAAGGCGCACCTGCTCGGCGGGTGCGCCTTTGCATTATCTATTTGGCTTTTTGCGTAGTTCTACCCCATCTGTACCAATGCCGAAAATTCGCTGTGGCGGCAATGCACCATTATATGGTATAATCATATTCGAAACATGAATTTGTGCGTTACGATGACACTCTAAATGCGTTTTATTGGAGGACCGAATGTATACCAAGGAGCAGTTGTTAAAGTATCCGTACTTCAAGCAAGTATTCAAATCCAACGATGTAAGCAATGTTATCGATTCGTTAACAGGGCTTATTTCCAGACGGCACATCGTTGGTTTTATCCAAAGCCTTATGGAAAACAAGGTGCCTTTTTCGCTCGCTCTTCTGGATCTTGACAACTTTAAGTTTATCAACGATACATATGGTCACAAAACGGGCGATGGTGTATTGGCAGGCGTATCGAGCGATTTGGAAAAGTATTTGGGAGATTATGCCGTAGCAGGCCGATACGGCGGAGATGAGTTTCTGATCGTCAACTTCAAAGATATCAACTACGATCAGATAAAAACTTTCTTTATGGGTCTCTATACCGATTATACTGTTCTTCGAAAAAACATCATACTTGATAACTATGAACCCTTCATAACGGGAACCATTGGCAGTGCTGTTTTCCCAAAAGATGCTCAAGATTATGTATCTTTGTTCAGTCTTGTAGACAAAGCGCTATATAGAGGAAAAACCAAAGGCAGAAACTGCTATATTATCTATGTAGCAGAAAAACATAAGAACATATCTATGCAAACCTTAGCAAGCAGAGGAATGTACGCTATCTTTCATGATCTATCCTGCAAATTTGACTCACAGTCTGCATTATCCGATAAGCTGAAAGCCATGCTCGATATACTGCATGATGATATGCGTATATCCGATCTATATTACGTAGGCAAAGACGATCAGTTTAGAAGCATCAAGACCGGTACTTCCTTGGGGGAAGTATACGATCTGGATAAACTCATCCAAGATGATGTATATACCACCAACGAGATCAAAAACATGAAAACCAAGTCGGGCAGTATGTTCGAGCTATGCAAAGATAGGGAGTTCGAAACTGTCTTGATCATTAGAATTGGAATCCAAGATGAGACCTTTGGGTATCTGATCTGTGCTGAACCCAAGAATCTCCGCATCTGGCAAAGCGATGAGTATGCCGTTATGTTTTTTGTCGCCAGAATGCTGGCAGTATATATGCAGGTTGCCAAAGAAAAAATATAGCTTTTGTAATCTCAATTACGTCATAGAGAACGTCAAATCCTGTGAGGATCTGAGGTGTTTACATTGATAATTGAAAAGGTAGGGAGCAATTTTGTTTTTTGGCCGTCCAGAATACTATCCACAATTTGGATTTATAGAAGCTTCGCAATTTGGAATAACAGATTCTGAAGGCTACAATTATCCGGCATTTATGGGTATGGAACTGATACCGAACTATTTGGCGAATGCGAGCGGTGGTAAGTATTATGAGTCCGACATTTATGATGACGAACTTAATAGAGAAGCTGTAAAAAGATATAACAGGAAAAAGCCGGAAACGAACTCCCATCACAGGAATCCGTTTCCGGCTTTATGCTTGCAAAAAATGTTTCCTACCTGTTTCCTACTTGCTTCCTACCGCTTTCAAAGCAGGCACTTTCCAACGCTTCTCAAGGCTATAAATCCTTGAAAACAAAAGCATTCCAGTGCCGAGAGTGGCACTGGAATGTCTGTTGGATTAACGCTTGCAGAAATCCGGATGCCGGACGCATCCAGCGAGTGAAATTCGCAAATGCTGTAAACGCAACACTTACAGGCTCTCAAACCATCCACAAAGCAAGAACAAAAACCACGGTTTGCTCCCTGCTTGTTTCCTATACATTGCAGCCCAGGGCTATGCAGGAAAACAGGCAGGGAGCCTTCTTTTGCTGATGTCATTCTGTAAGCAAATACTTACGAACAAACTCGTTCGGAGTAAGAATCTCAGGCTTTTCAATCGCAATATCCGCAAAGTCCTTATCCCCTGTCACCAAAACATCTACATTTGCTGCAATGGCAGAATAGAGCACCTTTTCGTCATCCTTGTCCCGGATCGTAAACCAGTCGTGTTCTGGGAGCGTTTGCGGCGTGTGGATCATCTCAAAAGAGATGGCATCGAAAAAACGATCCAGTGCGGGAATCAGTGCCGGCTTTTTCCTCTCCGCCACCTCGTAACACTCGCCGATACAATAAGAGCTCAGTACAAGCTGCTTATCGCTGCTTTCACAGATCGCACTCAGCATCATGGACAGCGCCTTGCTTTTGAAAATAGCGATGGAAAGCAAAACATTCGTATCCAGCATTACTCTCATAGCTTATTTCCTCTCAGCACGCATTTCCTTCACCAGCGCAACAACATCCTCTTCTGTCTCCAGACCATTTTCTTCAGCAAAACCGTCAAAAGCATCCTGAAGCTGCTGGATGGCGAGCATGGTAGGATTGGTCAGCACATACTGACCATTCTGCTCAATAAAGGCAACCTTGTCTCCATCCTTCAGCTTAAGCGCACGACGAATGCTGATCGGAATTGTAATTTGGCCTTTGCTGGTGATCTTAGCAAGTTCCATATGCACACCTCCATATCGGTAATGGGATCAATGAATTCCTTACTTTTATTATATGGTGATGAAGGCCGAAAGTCAACGGAAGTTTTTAGTAATGCGCCACTCAGCATTCTGTCTTAAGATACGAATTAATGCCGGTGAACAATTCCATCATCTCTTGACTTTGAGACTTTCAATCGGCTATATCTCGATTTGCATTTTTCCATCACCCAACAAACGAATATACAATGGATTGTTCAGTAATGTGTCAATAGGAACAATCATCGAAACTTCCTTAAGAGATCCAATATTCAGAATATATGGCTGCCTAATCAACTCGTCCACATCTTGCTTATTTGGGATCAAGATAGGCATTTTGCCAGCGATTTTCTGATACGCCTGTGATTGATAAAACAAAAACAAACGATACTCTTGCTGTGAACTGAACATTGCAGGTTTGCAGAGGGCAGGACGAGGTTGGGGTGCAGGCGATGCTATTCCGCGAATGCGATCATGCAGGTATTGGCTTACATTCCGCTCATGCATTTTGTATTCTTCGTCGTTCAGATAGCATACACTACCATAGCCATGCTCCAACCCATTTTTCTCACAAGCTTCCGCAAACTGATGAATCAGCTGCGTTCCTAAGACAACCATAGCATAATCATTGCCAAATGCTCGAATACTTTTGCAGGTATCATCAGAAAACTTACATGCTATTGTATACTTGTCAATCTGTTGTAGATCTGGCAACTTGTACTGATGAAAACATTTGATATAGCAATTTATCTCAGATAAACGTGGATTCTGGATCGGACCAACTTCAGGTGGAGGTATTACATTAAAGTACTTGCCAGAAACCGGGATGCTTCCATCAAGATAATCTTTTCGTGCTGGATCTGATGTTTCCAAATCTTGATAATGCATGCTTGTGAGCATAAACAAATTGCCCGCTTGCAAATCTTGAAGATATTGGAGTTCATCCGTTCGCAACAAAACTAATGGGACAGCCATTTCAGAACCTCCGCTTATTTCGTCTTCTCCGCATACATCTCCATCAGCTGGGCTAGCCTGCCACAGACTGTGCGCATCCAAGCCATATGGACATTGGAGGTCAGAATGCCAAAGTGGTATAGCGTTGCATCAGGAATGATCTTCCCATATTGCTACACAGTACATCGGGAGTCATGAAACCCATGTGAACATAGCGATGGCGTTCAGAAGAAACCTCGGGTACAAGAATATTGGATCCTTGTGGCATATTTTCAACATGGAACCGAGTGGTTTGTCAGCCAACTTAACAGTTCCAGCACTGCTGCTGGCAGGTCGGAAATCACGAACAGCCTGTACTCTTTTCATACATTCAGGCATCTTGCGTAGAATTTTGGGTGGGCAGTTACTTAACCATAATCTCTCGTTCTACACATTGCATAATAGACTCTTT
>JAZSRK010000028.1:0-6855 GCA_045538465.1 Candidatus Limiplasma sp.
CACATCAACGCTGGCGCCAAGAAGGTCGTTATCTCTGCTCCCGCCGGCAACGACCTGCCCACCGTCGTGTTCTCCGTTAACGAGAATACCCTGACCAAGGAAGACACCATCATCTCCGCTGCTTCCTGCACCACCAACTGCCTGGCTCCCATGGCCAAGGCCCTGAACGACACCTATCCCATCCAGAGCGGCATCATGACCACCGTGCATGCTTACACCGGCGACCAGATGATCCTGGACGGCCCCCATCGCAAGGGCGACCTGCGTCGTGCCCGTGCTGGCGCTCAGAACATCGTGCCCAACAGCACCGGCGCTGCCACGGCTATCGGCCTGGTCATCCCCGAGCTGAACGGCAAGCTGATCGGCTCCGCCCAGCGCGTTCCCGTTTGCACCGGTTCCACCACTCTGCTGGTTGCCGTTGTGAAGGGCAAGGACGTGACCAAGGATTCCATCAACGCCGCCATGAAGGCTGCCGCTTCCGCTTCCTTCGGCTACACCGAAGAGCAGCTGGTGTCCTCCGACATCATCGGCATGACCTACGGCTCCCTGTTCGATGCCACCCAGACCATGGTCGCCAAGATCGACGAAGACACCTATCAGGTGCAGGTCGTGTCCTGGTACGACAACGAGAACAGCTACACCAGCCAGATGGTCCGCACCATCAAGTACTTCGCCGAGCTGAACTAATTCAGTTCCCCGAATGCTGGTAAAATGTGAATAACATTTTTCCACTTTCTCCTCCACAGAGGAGAAAGTGGATTTCGTATAATATGCTTTGTTAGCTTAAATGACAGGGGGGGAGGTTCGTTACAGTGGATGTGGTTTGGATACTGATTATTGCTGCTCTTTATATCATATTGTGGCTATTCATTGCTAGCAAGGCGAGCACTATTGCCGCTGATAAGGGCTATGATAAACGTGAATGGTTCCACATGTGCTTTTGGCTTGAGGTGATCGGACTGCTGATGGTTGCGGCTATGCCCAATCGAAAATTGGAACAGCAGCAGGAAAAAATCATTGAGCTTTTGCTGAAACGTACGGAAGACAAGCCATTTGAAAGCAGCAGTGCAGACATGGCTGTGATGTGTGACGCATCTCAGGAGCACAGGGAGGCCATCCCTCAGAGCGCCCAGCAGGAAACTGATGGCAGGATACCAGATGGAGTGGCGGTTGACCGTTCACATGATATGTTGGTATGTCCATGCTGCGGCGAAAAGCAGCGTTCCAATCGTAATTTGTGCCAGAAGTGCGGTGTCAAATTCAAGTGGTAGCTTCGTTTGGGCGGCTGGGATATAATCAGAGCAAGCCTGTTCCGCTTCCGCATGGGAGAGGGGTTTTCTGTATCCTTGCGCCAGAAAATTCTTTCATAAAAAGCCAAGTGGGTGGAAAAGAGAAAAAGAAGGAAAAATCCGTCAATTGCTTTCCATTGGAAGGAAATGTCACCTCGCTGAGTCCCTTTGTACACAGCTGGGCAAAGGCAGAGGAACCGGTGGTAACGCCTCCTCCGACGATGGCAGGAAATGATGCCCCTCCCACCACGGGCGATCATACCCCTGTGCTGTTGCTGGCGATGATGGCAGCGATGGCTGCCTGCGCCATGGGGCTGCTGATTAGGCGGCGGAAGCGGCTGTGACTCAGGAAGCGTTTGCCTTCGAGCAGTTTGCTGCTACCGCAGGAGCCCGTAGCCATGGAGTACCTGCTGATTTCGCCTTGTAAATCAGACGGTGCATTCCCTCCATCACTGATAAGGGCTTATCACCTCCAAGGGTGCTCAGGATACTGTGAAACATGTGAATTTGAGTATGCCGTATAGCATAGTGCAAATAGCAATTCCGTAAAGCGCATATTGCGCCAGACAATCTGATACGTAAGGGGAGATGAAAAAATGGAAGAAAAAGTCCTGATCAAGAGTGAACAATATAATGTAAAGAAACTGTTCGGAATCTTTATTGTGATTGGTGTGGCCCTTTGGCTGCTGATGTCCGCATACTTCATTTGCGATCATTGGATTTATTTCAGTGAAAGGATTAGCACTCACGAGCACAACGAAAATTGCTACAGAACGAGGTGGATCGGTGGCAAGGCGCAGCAAATATTGGATTGTTGGATGCCAGAACAGCAGGAATATAGCAATGGATTTGTTTATTCCATGATGAGTTATTTCGATGAGGATGGTAATTATGATGTGGCAGATTGGCTTTTCTGCCTGATTCCCGTTGCCCTGTTTGCGCTGCTCGGTGTGCTGATCTATTCCTGGCTTCGCAGCTACGAACTGACCGTTACCGATAAGCGGATTTTTGGTAAAGTGGCATGGGGTAAGCGAGTTGATCTTCCTGTTGACTCTGTTTCTGCTACCGCTACCATCAATCACCTCAGGGGTGTTTCCGTTTCCACTTCCTCCGGTAGAATCAGCTTTTTGGCCATCAAGAACGCAGCGGAAATCTACAAAGTAATCAGCGATCTGTTGATCGAACGGCAGCAGCAGAAGGCCAGCAATGTGGTTGTTGAAAGCGCCCCCAAGAATGATGTGGCAGAGGAACTGAAGAAATTCAAGGGGCTGCTTGATGCCGGTATTATCACTCAGGAGGATTTTGATGCAAAGAAGGCGCAGCTGCTGGGGCTGTAATGGCTTTGCGCACAGCTGGATAGGATGTCAAAAACTTAACAACCCAATCCCCCTTGCAAAACCGTTTGCACTCTGCTACAATAATCCCGCATCCACATGACTGACGGATTTTTCGCAGAGCACTGCGGGGGAGTGTAGATGTTATGAAAGCCGACCGTCTGGGCAATCCGTATTGAACGCAATGCTGGATTGCCCTTTTTTCTATGGAAATTGCTCGGGTCACGAAGGAGGAAAACACCATGGAACACAAAAACTGGAACGGATTTACCGCTGGCGTATGGCAGGATGAGATCAATGTGCGTGATTTTATCCAGCGCAATTACCGGGAATACACCGGCGACAGCAGCTTCCTCAGTGGCGCAACGCTCCGCACCCAAGCCCTCATGAAGAAGGTGCAGAGCCTCTTTGCGCTGGAACGCCAGTTCGGCGGCGTGCTGGACATTGATACCGCCACCGTGTCCTCCCTGACGGCCTATTCTCCCGGCTATATCGACAAGGAAAACGAGCTGATTGTTGGCCTCCAGACCAACCGGCCTCTGAAGCGTGGGGTGAACCCCTTCGGCGGCATGCGTATGGTGAAGCAGGCCTGCGAGGCGTATGGCTATAAGTTGAGCCGCAAGGTGGAAGAGGAGTTCCGCTTCCGCACCACCCACAACGATGGCGTGTTCCGTGCTTACACCGACGAGATGCGCAAGGCCCGTAAGTGCCATGTGATCACCGGCCTGCCCGATGCCTATGGCCGTGGCCGCATCATCGGCGACTACCGCCGGGTGGCCCTGTACGGCGTGGATCGCCTCATCGAGGAAAAGAAAAAGGATAAGGCCAAGCTGGGCGAGGTCTCCTTCGATACCGAGCAGATCCGGCTGGATGAAGAACTCTACCAGCAGATCGCCTTCCTCGGCTACATGAAGGAAATGGCCGCTATGTATGGCTTTGACATCAGCCAGCCCGCCGCTAACGCCAAGGAAGCCATCCAGTGGACATACTTCGCCTATCTGGGTGCCATCAAGGAGCAGAACGGCGCCGCCATGTCGCTGGGTCGGGTGAGCACCTTCTTTGACATCTACCTCCAGCGGGATATGGATGCCGGCATCCTCACTGAGGAAGGCGCACAGGAGCTGATGGACGATTTCGTCATCAAGCTGCGCATGGCCCGCCATCTTCGCACTCCTGAATACAATGAACTCTTCGGCGGCGTCCCCATGTGGATCACCGAAGCGGTGGGCGGCATGGGCGAGGATGGCCGCACGCTGGTCACCAAGAGCAGCTACCGTATGCTCAATACCCTGTATACGCTGGGTTCCTCTCCCGAACCCAACCTGACGGTGCTTTGGTCCACCCGCCTGCCAGAGAACTTCAAGCAATTCTGCGCCAAGGTGTCTATTGATACCGACTCCATCCAGTACGAAAACGACGACCTGATGCGCCCCATCTACGGCGATGATTACGCCATCGCCTGCTGCGTGTCCGCCATGATGGTGGGCAAGCAGATGCAGTTCTTTGGCGCCCGGTGCAATCTGGCTAAGCTGCTGCTCATTGCCATCAACGGCGGCTACGATACTTCCAGCAATATGGCCATTGGCCCCCAGATGGAGGTCATGCAGGGCGACAAGCTGGACTTTGACGAAGTGATGCGCCGCATGGAGGTTTACATGGGCTGGCTGAGCCATCTGTATGTGAACACCATGAATGTCATCCATTACATGCACGATAAATACGCCTATGAAAAGACCCAGATGGCACTGCACGATACCGAGGTGGGGCGCTTCATGGCCTTCGGCATCGCCGGCCTTTCTGTGGTGGCGGATAGCCTGAGCGCTATCAAATACGCCAATGTGCAGCCCATCCGCAGCGATGACGGCTACATCACCGGCTTTAACACCGTGGGCGAGTTCCCTAAGTATGGCAACGATGACGATCGGGTGGACATGATCGCCAAGGATATGACCCACCGGATGATCACCGAGCTGCGCAAGACCCCTGCCTATCGCAACGCTGAGCATACCCTCAGCGTGCTCACCATCACCTCCAACGTGATGTACGGCAAGAACACCGGCGCTACCCCGGATGGCCGCAAGAACACCGAGCCCTTCGCCCCCGGCGCCAACCCCATGCACAACCGGGAGGAGAACGGTGCTCTGGCCTCCCTCAACTCCGTTGCCAAGATCAGCTACGACGACTGCCGGGATGGTATTTCCAATACCTTCTCCATCAGCCCCGAGGCGCTGGGCCGCAATGTGGAGGAGCGCACCGGCAATCTGGTCACCATTCTGGATGGCTACTTTGCCCAGATGGCTCACCACATCAACGTGAACGTGCTCAACCGGGAAACCCTGATGGATGCTTATGAGAATCCGGAAGCCTACCCCAACCTGACCATTCGTGTGTCCGGCTATGCGGTCAACTTCAACAAGCTGTCCCGCGAGCAGCAGCGTGAGGTCATCAGCCGCACCTTCCACGAGGCGGTATGAGTACGATCACCGGACGGATCCATTCCTTCCAGAGCCTTGGCACGCTGGATGGCCCCGGCGTTCGCTTTGTTGCGTTTTTGCAGGGCTGTCCCTTGCGCTGCGGCTGCTGCCATAACCCGGATACGTGGGATGCTGATGGCGGCAGTGCCTATACAGCGGCGGAGGTGGTCACCCGTGCGCTGCGCTGCCGTCCCTATTTCGGGGCAGAGGGCGGCGTTACCCTGTCCGGCGGCGAACCGCTGATGCAGAAAGCTTTTGCAGCAGAAGTGTTCCGTCTGTGCCACGAAAACCAGCTGCATACCTGTCTGGATACCTCCGGCTGCTATTCGCCGGAGGATTGCGAGCAAGTGCTGGCTCATACCGACCGGGTGCTGCTGGATATCAAGTACACCACCCCGGAAAACTACCGCCAGCATGTGGGCTGCCAGCTGGAAGCACCCATGCGCTTTCTTGCGCATCTAAACCAGCGGGGCATTCCTGTTACCCTCAGGCAGGTGACCATTCCCACCCTGAACGATACCCCGGAGGATGTAAAGGCACTGCTGGCCATTGCCCAAGCCCATTCCTGTGTAGATAAGGTGGAACTGCTGCCCTTTCGTAAGATCTGCCAAACCAAATACGATATACTCAAAAAGCCATTCCCCTTCGGGCATTTGCCCGAGCCTGCACCGGCACATATGGAAAAACTGCGCAGCCTGCTGGGTACCTACGGGGGGTAGACAAAAAGCGGAAGCCCGGTGCAAAAACGGCAGCTTCCGCTTTTGCTGTTTTGGTTTTAGAATGATCGTATATACGCTTCTTGACATATCAGATTGTCTGGGATCTGAAGTGTTTCAGAAGCATTTTGACAGAGTGAAAAGCGCAATATAAGCGTGCAGACAACAACAGCAAGTTGCGCCCAACATACTTTTCGGCTATAATATAAACAGGACGAAAGCAAGGAGGTGTTTGCTGTGGAAAAACAATACACAATTGAGCAGATCAAAAATACGCTCATCCCAATTTTTCGTCAAAACAATGTTCGTAAAGCAACGCTTTTTGGTTCGTATAGCAAGGGAACTGCTACTTCACGCAGCGACATTGACCTGCTGGTTGATAGTGGAATGAGAGGTATGCGTTTCTTTGGTCTTCTTGAGGATGTTTGTTCTTCTTTGGACTGTCCTGTAGATCTGATCGACACAGTGGATGTTATCCCCGGCTCGCAGATCGATGATGAGATTAAAAAAACGGGAGTTGTCATTTATGAACAGTGATAAGGCTTCTCTTGTTCTTCAAAAGATTATCGACCACATTGATCACACGCTCGATTATGTGAGTGGCGTTACCTATGATGGATTTATGGAGAACCGCATGCTGCAAGAAGCATGCATCTTTAACATCTTACAGATCGGCGAACTGGCAAAAGTCGGCTTGGACGAAGCCTTTGTTTCCGATCATCCTGAAATAGCTTGGAAGCAAATGTACGGTATGCGCAACCGAATCGTACATGATTATGAGGGTATCCGTCTCAATGTGATCTGGGATACGATCTCTGAAGATTTTCCTATTCTTCGCAAACAACTCCAAACTATTCTTGAAAAACTATAAAAAGCATTCTTCGAATGCATAGCCGCATGACGCAGTCATGCCGAACGTGGGGCTTGGGCAGAGGCTTCAACAAGCAAAAACAGACAGATGGAGGAATGATCCATCTGTCTCAGGTCGTCGGAAAAAACCCCCATGCCGGCCTTTTTTTCCGCGCTTTCCCCCCCTGCCCCC
>JAZSRK010000132.1:0-17987 GCA_045538465.1 Candidatus Limiplasma sp.
TAATACAATCTCCTCGTAGGGAACGGCCTGCGTGCCGTTCCTTTCCATTGTACGCTTTCTACGGAACGACACATAGGTCGTTCCCTACATTTGATGCATATTATACCACGCATTGCGTGCAATTGCAATAAAGGCTTCTCCTGCCGTTCCAGGCATAGACAGTCAGCGGAAAACTTGATTTCTGTGTGCTATAGGCGTATAATGCAATTAAATAAACGCAAGATTGACGGAGGACTATGGCATGGCTGATTTTAGCATAAACCAGATGCAGGAAATGCAAAGAGCCCTACAAGATAAATATAAGCATAAGTGGGAACCTATCTGTGCTGAGATCGGTCAAAACAAACTGCTTTGGATGATCGGCGAGATCGGCGAAGTGATCGATATTGTCAAGAAGCACGGCGGAACAAAGGCATCAACTGATGAGGACTTGAGAAAAGACTTGGTCGAGGAAATGGCCGATGTGCTGATGTACTACAACGACATCCTGCGCTGTTTCAATATTTCCCCCGAAGAATTGAAAACCGCCTACACCGAAAAATTCCAGCGCAACCTAAACCGCTGGTAAGCCAGTGCGGCGGCACGTTGTTTTCGCAAATTCAAACGAAAGGTGCGTTATCCATGGCGATTGATAAAGTACGTTCCTATTTTCAGCAGTTTGATATGGAGGATCAGATTCTGGAATTTGATGTTTCCAGCGCAACGGTGGATCTGGCTGCCGCTGCCCTTGGCTGCGAGCCCTGCCGCATTGCCAAAAGCCTGTCCTTCAAAGTGAATGACAAGCCCATTCTGATCGTTGCCGCCGGGGATGCCCGTATCGACAACAAGAAATACAAAACATATTTCGGCACAAAGGCCGTCATGCCTCACGGCGACGAGGTGGAGGAACTCATCGGTCACGGCGTGGGCGGCGTGTGCCCCTTTGCCGTCAACGAAGGGGTCACCGTCTATCTGGATGGATCTCTCAAGCAGTTCGAGACCGTCTACCCCGCCTGCGGCAGCGCCAACAGCGCCATTCAGCTGACCATTCCCCAGCTGGAAGAGCATTCCGGCTACACCGCATGGATCGATGTAAGCAAGGATGTAGAAGCATGAAAACCCGCAATATGACCGAGGGAAGCCCCATCAAGCTGCTGCTGGCCGTTGCCTTCCCGCTGATGCTGGGCAATGTGTTTCAGCAATTATATACCGTGGTGGACGCTCAGGTGGTGGGCGTGGTGGAGGGCGTTTCGGCGCTGGCTGCACTGGGTTCCTCCGACTGGTTCCTTTGGCTGTTTACCGGCATGGTGCAGGGCTTTGCGCAGGGTTTCTCCATCCCCATGGCGCAGGCCTTTGGCGCAAATGATGTAAATGCCCTGAAAAAGAGCGTGGGCAACGCTGCCACCCTGACGCTGATCGTGGGTGTGCTCAGCGGCCTTGTGGGCATACTGCTCATTGCGCCCATGCAGCAGCTTCTCGCCATGCCAGAAGCCATCCGCCCCATCTCTACCCGTTATTTGACCATTGTGTTTGCCGGTTTGCCCATCTTTATGGCCTACAACATGCTGGGCGGCGTGCTGCGCTCGCTGGGTGACGGCAAAACGCCCTTGTTGGCTATGGTGGTCGCCTCCCTTGTAAACATCGGGCTGGACTTGTTGTTTGTGGTGGTCTTCCGCATGGGCGTAGCCGGTGCGGCTGTAGCGACCGTCATTGCTCAGCTGATCTCCTGCCTGTTCTGCCTTACTCGCCTTAAGCATCTGCCCATGGTACACCCACGCAAAGCAGACTTCCGCTTGACAAGGAACACTGCCGGACGGCAATTGAAGCTGGGTGTGCCCATGGCTGCCCAGAATGTGATCATCGCCGTGGGCGGCATGTTTGTGCAAAGCATCGTCAACGATATGGGCGTGGCCTTTATTGCAGGCTATACCGCCACCAACAAGCTCTATGGCGTTTTGGAGATCGCCGCCGTCAGCTACGGCTATGCCATCTCCACCTATGCGGGGCAAAATCTGGGCGCTGGCAAGCCAGACCGCATCCGCAAAGGCGTTTTCTCTGCCATGGTCGCTGGCATCCTTACCGCCGGTCTCATTGGCGGCGCCATGTTCCTGTTCGGGCACCACATCGTGGGCAGTTTCCTGTCCGGCGAACCCACAGAGGTGGCCGAGGCGCTGAAAGTGGCTGTGGAGTTTTTGCACATCATGGCTGGCTGCTTGCCCATTCTGTATCTGCTGTATGTGTACCGGGCTGCCCAGCAAGGCATGGGCAACACCATGGCGCCCATGATCTCCGGCTTTGTGGAGCTGGCCATGCGCCTTGGCGCTGCCATCCTGCTACCGGGGCTGATCGGCTATCAGGGACTTTTCTGGGCGGAGGTGCTGGCATGGCTGGGCGCAGATCTTTTGCTGATCCCCACCTATTTTACCACGCTGCATAAGGCGTACAAAGATAAAGAAGCATCTTTGCAAAGCAGCGAAACTCCGCAGGATGAACCCGCCATGCAAGCGGAATAAAACGAACAAATACAGCTCACCCCCGGTGCAGCAACGGCTGTTCCGGGGGTGCATTTTCTTAGCTTTGCTTTACTTTTTTACCATGGTCGGGGATGCCATCCCGGGTAATATCGTTGGCCTTGATGGGATGGATGCCGTACAGGCGTGCGTAATCCTCCGCTTCCTCGTCCGTTGGCACACCTGCGGGGATGAGCCCCGTACACTCTGTAAAGGAAGCCAAGTCTTCAATATCCCGCTCCGGCGGCGTGGTGATGGGCTCATCGTGGGGCAAACTTTGCTTGTTCATGGTGCGAACCTCCTTTGTCACCCAACAGGATGCGCCAAAGCCGCACCAAGCAAACCGGAAAAAGCCGCCATTATTTCAGCCATTCCAACCATTTACCGTTTTGCACAAGGAAAAATTCCTCGCTGATATCATCTTCCAAGAACACGCGAAGCATTTTTTCCATACCATGTGCCATGGGGCGCTTCTTCATTTCCTCCAATGGTAGCCAGAATACTTCTCCTTCATCGGAGGATTTCAGCTGACCTTGGAAACACTCTGTCTGGTACAGCAACACCATATAGCGGGAGCCGTCCTCGTTGATCCAATCCTTGATGCCGCACAGGCGGGGCTTGGAGATGGTCAGACCCGTCTCCTCCTTCACTTCACGGATCACCGCATCGGTAAAAGCCTCCCCCGCTTCCACATGCCCGCCGGGAAAAGTAAGCCCCGGCCAGTCAGGATCCAAGCGATCCTGTACCAGCACAAAATCGCCATCTCGAACCATACACATGTTGGTCAGGGTCACACGCGCTTCTCTGGACATTAGCAACCATACTCCTTTGTCGATTCAACACATTCTATCTCTTTTAACTTCACAAATGTAATAAACGCCAGAAGGACAAAACCAATACCACCAATGATTCCGAGCAAATCTGGACCGATGAATCGATTCGCTTCTTTGCTCATCAGCATTGATGATGGTGCCCACTTATCCATACCATTGATAGAAGCGTGGAACAAAACTGAACACCATACAGAATCCGTCTTATAAAACATATAGGAAGATATACTACTTGGATTCCTTCGTAATTCTGTGACATCATAGCAACATTTGAAAACTTTTTCTTGAGAGACAGATGTATATCCTATGAGATTTTGATAAGAAGCCGTTGATAAAGAAGGCAGAGCAACTCTATCTTCTTGAATGAAGAAAAGCCGCCGGAACGCATCCCAGCGGCTTTTTTGGAATTTTAGCAGAAGTTCGCCTTAGCAGATCTCCTGGATCCAGCCTTCGGGAGCTTCGATGGTGCCCATCTGGATGCCCCGCAGGGTATCGTACAGCTTCTTGGTGATGGGGCCCATCTCGGTCATGCCGGAGGGGAAGTTGATCTCCTCGCCATGGTTGACGATGCAGCCAACGGGAGAGATAACAGCTGCAGTGCCGCACAGGCCGCACTCGGCAAAGTCCTTCAGTTCATCCACAGCCACAGGACGCTCCTCCACTTCCATGCCAAGGTAGCGGCTGGCCACTTCCATCAGGGAACGGCGGGTGATGGAGGGCAGAATGGTGTTGGACTTGGGCGTGACCATCTTGCCATCCTTGGTGATGAAGATGATGTTGGCGCCGCCGGTCTCTTCCACAAAGGTGCGGGTGGCAGAATCCAGATACAGATTCTCGTCGTAGCCCTGCTCGTGGGCGTCCACGATGTTGTACAGGCTCATGGCGTAGTTGAGGCCAGCCTTCACGTGACCGGTGCCGTGGGGCGCAGCGCGATCCAGATCGCTGATGCGGATCTTCAGGGGCTTCACGCCGCCCTTGAAGTAGGGGCCCACGGGGGTAGCGAAAATACGGAACTCGAAATCATTAGCGGGCTTTACGCCGATGACCGGGTTCTTGCCGAACATGAAGGGGCGCAGGTACAGGGAAGCGCCAGTGCCATAGGGGGGCACCCAGCGGGCGTTGGCACGCACGGTCTGCACCACGGCATCCACAAAGCGCTCCACAGAGAAGGTGGGCATCTTGAGGCGCTCGCAGGTATCGATCATACGCTGGGCGTTCATATCGGGGCGGAAGCATACAATGCGGCCATCCTCGGTGGTGTAAGCCTTTAGACCTTCAAAGCAGGTCTGGGCATACTGGAGAACACAGGCGCATTCGCTCATCACGATCTCGCTGTCGCCGGTAAGGCGGCCTTCGTCCCACTTGCCATCCTTGTATTCGGAAACATAGCGCTCATCGGTCTTCACATAGCCAAAACCGAGATTGCCCCAATCCACATCTGCCTTCATCATGGTAACATCCCTCCTGAAAAAACAAACGCCGCTGAGCGAAAACGCCCGTCAAGCGTTTTGAATTACGAATGATTATAGGCTTTTTGCGCTGCTTTTGTCAATGCTGACCGTTTAACGAAAACAATTCCGAAACAATTAGGAAAAAATGCCGTTTCTACCCTTGACGAAATCTGCATTCAGGCATACAATAGTATATAGAACAATATGATATGGATGGGTATATCTGTCAACAGCCGTCATGTGCTGTATTTTGCTTATTTTCCATACATTTGCGCAGAAATAAGAAAAGTCGGTTTCTGCGCCTGTGCCATTGGTACTTTCCATTTCCCATCTCTATCTTTCCCCCTGCTTCCACTGCCGATCAGCGCCTATGTGCGCTCATCCGGCCGAACATATTCTGGTATCATTGTCCCGCTTTCCGGTATGGAAGAACCGGTCGGCACGTTGCCCGTCGACTACGGCGGAAGAAAGGAGGCGTGCATGCAACTCATCTCTCCCGCCGCAGGTATCTTGCGCGGCGGTGCAGCGTAAATCCCCTACTCTAATTGGCAAACCCAATACAGCAATCAAATTGAAGGAGTGACCCCTCCCATGATGAACAAAAAGCAATGCGTTGCCATGCTGCTGGCCGGTGGTCAGGGCAGCCGTCTGGGCATCCTGACAGCCGATGTGGCCAAGCCTGCCATCCCCTACGGCGGCAAGTACCGCATCATCGACTTCCCCCTGTCCAACTGCACCAACAGCGGCATCGACGTAGTGGGCGTATTGACCCAGTACCGTCCTTTGGCCCTGAATGCCTACATCGGCAGCGGCTCCCCCTGGGATCTGGACCTTGCCCACGGAGGCGTTTATGTGCTGCCCCCCTACCAGACCGGCAAGAGCGGCGAATGGTATTCCGGTACCGCCAACGCCATCTACCAGAACCTGCAGTTCATTGAACAGTTTAACACCGATTACGTGCTCATCCTCAGCGGCGACCACATCTACAAGATGGATTACAACGCCATGCTGAAGTTCCATATCGAAAACGAAGCCGACTGCACCATCGCTGTGCGCGAAGTGCCGTGGGCCGAGGCCAGCCGTTTCGGCATTATGAACACCGCCGAAGGCAACCGCATCGACGAGTTTGAAGAAAAGCCCGCCAACCCCAAGAGCAACAAGGCCTCCATGGGCGTGTACATCTTTACTTGGGACAAGCTGCGCAAGTACCTCACCGAGGATGCTGCCGACCCCAAGAGCTCTAACGACTTTGGTAAGAACATCATCCCCAACATGCTCAACGATCAGCAGCGCATGTTCGCCTACGATTTCGAGGGCTACTGGAAGGACGTTGGTACCATCGAGAGCCTGTGGGAAGCCAACATGGATCTGTTGGAGCTGCCCATGCCCATCGACCTGTACGATAAGAAGTGGCGCATCTACGGCCGCAACCCCGGCTTGGCCCCCAGCTTTGTGGCTGAAGGCGGCAAGGCCATCAACAGCCTCATCACCGAAGGCTGCGAAGTGTATGGCTTCGTGGAGCACAGCATCCTCTTTGCCGGCGTTACCATCGAGGAAGGCGCCAAGGTCATCGACAGCGTGCTGATGCCCGGCTGCACCGTGAAGCGCGGCGCTGTGGTACGCAGAGCCATCGTGGCTGAAGCTGCTGTGATCGGCTCCGGCTCCGAAGTGGGCGAAGCCACCGGCAATATCGCCGTTGTGGGCGATCACGTCACTCTGCCTGCTGGCACCGTCGTAAAAGCCGGCGAACAGCGTGCACAGTAATCCCCTCCCCCTTTGCAATCAACCACAAAGTGAGGTACTATCATGAAAAACGTAATGGGTGTTATTTACACCGGCGAAAAAGATGATTTTCTGCGGGATCTGACCAAGGTGCGCGCCATCGCCGCCATGCCCGTATGTGGTCGCTATCGTGTGATCGACTTTCTTGTTTCCAGCATGGTAAACAGCGGCATGAAAAATGTGGGCGTTATCATGCAGAAGAACTATCAGAGCCTGATGGACCATCTGGGCAGCGGCAAGGAATGGGATCTCCACGGCAAGAACGACGGTCTGTTCATTCTGCCTCCCTTCCTGAATGCAGATGAAAACAACGGCGTGTACAAGGGCTCCATCGATGCTCTGCACTCCAACATCAACTACCTGCGCCGCAGCCGTCAGGAGTATGTGCTCATCACCAACAGCATCATCGTATACAATGCCAACTTCACCGATGCTTTTGAAAAATTCAAGGCCAGCGATGCAGACATCATGATGCTCTACACCCGCAACCCCGATATGCAGCGTGCCAACTACGGCGCTTATCTGGATGTGGCTGAGGACGGCACCATCCGCGACTTGGAAGTGGATCCCACCAAGCCCAAGTACGATTGCACCAGCATGGATGTTTTCCTGATGAAGAAGTCCCTGCTGCTGGATCTGATCGATGCAGGCGCTGCACACCGCTACCACGAGCTGCTGGGCGACATCATTCTGCGCAGCGTGCGCGACAACGGCATGAAGGTGATCGGCTACGAATACACCGACCTGTGCTACCGTCTGGACAGCGTGGAGAACTACCTGAAGTTCAACATGGATTGTCTGGATCCCGCCATCCGTCATCAGCTGTTCCCCGAAGACCGCCCCGTGTACACCAAGGTGCGCGACCAGCTGGCTGCCCGCTATATGGAAGACGCCAACGTGATCAACTCCATGGTAGCCGACGGCAGCATGATCAACGGCACCGTTGAGCACAGCGTGCTCTTCCGCGGTGTTAAGATCGGCAAGGGTGCCCATGTAAAGAACTGCATCATCATGCAGGACGGCGTTATCGAAGACGGCGTTTATCTGGAAAACTGCATTCTGGATAAGAACGTATTCATCAAGGCAGGCGAAAAGGTCATCGGCACCAAGTATTACCCCGTCTGCGTTGACAAGGGCGGCAAGATCCTCTAAAATACTGCCCTGTCATTTAGATTGCAACCAAGGAGGAGTTCCCCATGAAGATTCTCTTTACGGCCAGCGAATGCGTCCCTTTTGTTAAGACCGGCGGTCTGGCAGACGTGGTAGGCGCACTGGCTCCCGTGCTGAGCAAGCAGGGCCACGACGTACGCGTTATCCTGCCCATGTACACCGCTATCGACCAGAAGTATCAGGCTGAAATGGAGTTTTTGCTCCATTTCGATGTGCAGCTGGGTTGGCGGCGGCAGTACTGCGGCGTGCAGATGCTCAAGAAGGACGGCGTAACCTACTACTTCCTGGATAACAAGTATTATTTCGGCCGTCCCTACATTTACGGTCTGGGCGGCGACGAATACGAGCGCTACGGCTTCTTCTGCCGTGCAGCCCTCAACGCCCTGCCCCTTTTGGACTTCCAGCCCGACATCGTGCATGCCCACGACTGGCAGAGCGGTATGGTGCCTGCGCTGCTCAAGATCCAGTACCAGCACCTGCCCTTCTATGCCAACATGCGCACCATGTACACCATCCACAACCTGCAGTATCAGGGTATTTTCGGCATCAAGGAAGTGCAGGATGTGCTGGGTCTGGGCGATGACCTGTTTACCGCCGACAAGCTGGAATGCTACGGCTGCGCCAACTTCATGAAGGCCGGTCTGGTATATTCCGACGTTATTACCACCGTCAGCCCCAGCTATGCCGAGGAGATCACCACGGCTTACTACGGCGAGCGCATGGACGGCCTCATCCGTTCCCGCAAAGAGACCCTCTACGGCGTGCTCAACGGCATCGATGTGGACGAGTACAACCCCGAGACCGATCCCCTCATCCACAAGAACTACACTGCCGATACGATCGAGCTGAAGGCTGAAAACAAGATGCAGCTGCAGCGCGATCTGGGTCTGGAAGTGAATGCGGATATCCCGCTGATCGCCATGGTCGGCCGCCTGAGCAACCAGAAAGGTCTGGATCTGGTAGACTGCGTACTGGGCGACATTATGAACGAGAACGTGCAGCTGGTGGTGCTGGGTATGGGCGAAGCCCGTTACACCAACCTGTTCAGCTGGGCCGAGCAGCAGTATCAGGGCAAGATGGCAGCCCGCTTCGCTATGGATCATCAGCTGGCACATCGCCTGTATGCCTCTGCCGACTTCTTCCTGATGCCCTCCCTGTTTGAGCCCTGCGGCTTGAGCCAGCTCATCAGCTTGCGCTACGGCACCATCCCGATCGTTCGCGAGACCGGCGGTCTGCGTGATACCGTGCTCAGCTACAACAAGTTCAACAACGAAGGCAACGGCTTCACCTTCCTCAACTACAATGCCCACGACATGCTCAATGTGATCCGTCGTGCACTGGGTTACTACCGTGACCAGAAGCACATTATCACCGAGCTGCGCAAGCGCGGCATGGCTGGCGATTACAGCTGGACCCATAGCGCTGCCGACTATGTGAGCATCTACGAAAAGATGTTGGGCTAAGTTTAGAATTGTATCAATTTTGTCTCTCTATCCCCTGTAGAGGAAATATGTGTTATAATGAACACTGTTCCTTTACAGGGGACTTTCATTTCACCCAATAGCTTAGAAGTGAGGAGAAAACAATGAAGAAAATTGCTCTGCTCGTACTGTCTCTGGTCATGGCGCTGACCGCTATCTGCCCCGCCTTTGCTGCCGGCAAGCTGGAAGTGGTGCAGGAAAAGTTCTACTCTGTTGAACTCTACGAAAACAGCTTTTCTGCCTATGTGTATGCCGAAGTGATCAACAGCGGCGACAAGCCCGTCAAGTGCCACAACAGCCTGTGGGAGATCTACGATGCCAACGGCGACACCCTGGATTCCATGGACTATGTTAGCTGCCATCCCGATGTGCTGCAGCCCGGCCAGACTGGCTATGTGCTTGCCACCATTCGTCTGGACGATGTCGAAAGTGCCGATGCTGCCGCCGATTACCTGCTCACCCTCTCCGGCAAGAGCGACAACGAGACTGTCGTGGTAACACTGCCCGCCACTGCTGCTTACATCCATACTCAGGGCGAATACACCGACACTCATGAGCTGATCGCCACTGTTACCAACGAGACCAACGAAACCATTTACGATGTGGTCGTTGCCTTTGCCGTAAAGGATGCCGAAGGCAATCTGGTGTATGTGGAAGAAGCCGCCACCTACAATGTAGGCATCATGCCCGGTACTTCTATGGAAGTGCGCAGCAAGCTCACCTACAACAGCATGGTTGAGTACCTGATGGAGAATGGCATCATGAACTTCGACAAAGTAGAAGTGGTAGCTTATGCTGAGCTCGATGATTGATATACTGGTTACGGTGATAATGGCCATCACCACCGTGTTTGGCAGCATAACCGCAGCGCTTACAACAGAGTACAGCCATGTGGCTGTGGTACCCGCTGCCGTCGTAACACCTGCACCGGTCGTACCGCAGGTGACAGATCTGCCTGTTTTGCCCGTTACCGACGAGTACAACGTTATTGAGCGCGGCGCTTCGGGCGAATCGGTGCTTGCGTTGCAGCAGCGCCTTGCCGAGTTGGGCTACTACACCGGCAACTTAACCGGCAAGATGGATAGCACCACCCAATTGGCCTTTAAAAAATTTGAGCGCGCCAATGGCTTTGCTGCCAATGGCGTGGCCAGCGCCGAGGAGCAGGCTGTTCTGTTCTCTGAGGATGCGGTGGCCGCTCAGTGATTCAATACCCTTGGACCATCCCTATGCTACAAGCGTAGGGATGGTTTTCTTTGCACCTGATGCCTGAAAACCGTCCCTGCAGTCGTTAAAACCATACAGATACTGTCCCGAAGGCTGCTCTTTACGTGGAAAATACGTGGAAAATATCCAAGAAGACAAGAAAAGATGCCTTGATGGTATTGCATGACAAGGCAAACAATGGTATACTTACTCTTGGTGTCTTTTGATAATGTTGGCAGGAGCAACCAGCCCTCTGCCAGGGAGGAAAATGCATGGAATATTCTGTTGAAAAGCTTTCCGGTAACAAAGTTAAGATCACTTTCACTGCCCCTGCCGCCGATTTTGAAGAAGCAGTGCAGAAGGCCTACCTGAAGGTTCGCGGTCAGATCAGCGTGCCCGGCTTCCGCAAGGGCAAGGCTCCCCGCCGCCTGATCGAGAGCATGTACGGCAGCGCCGTCTTCTACGACGATGCGCTGGAAATTCTGTTCCCGGATGCCTATACCAAGGCCGTGACCGAAAGCGGCATCGAGCCCGTCAGCCGTCCCGAAGTAGATGTAGAGACCATCGAAAAGGGCAAGGATGTGGTTTTCACCGCCGAAGTGTACGTTATGCCTGAAGTAAAGCTGGGCGACTACAAGGGTCTGGAAGTGACCAAGCATATGCACCCCGTGACCGACGAGCAGATCGACGCCCGTCTGGAGCAGGAGCGCAAGCGTGTAGCCCGCAGCATCGAAGTGACCGACCGTGCGCTGGAGAACGGTGACAATGCTGAGCTGGATTACAGCGGCAGCGTGGATGGCGTTAAGTTTGAGGGCGGCACCGCCGAGCATCAGCATCTGGTGATCGGTTCCGGCAGCTTCATCCCCGGCTTTGAAGAGCAGATGATCGGCATGCAGGTGGGCGAAGAGCGCGACCTGAACGTGCAGTTCCCCGAGAAGTATCATTCCGAGGATCTGGCTGGCAAGAACGCCGTTTTCCACGTAAAGCTCCACGCCATCACCAAGGAAGAACTGCCCGAGCTGGATGACGACTTCGCCTCCGAAGTGAGCGATTTCGACACCCTGGCCGAGTACCGTGCCGATGTGGCCAAGAAGATCGAAGAGACCGCTTCTGCCCACGCTGAAGAAGCTGCCAAGCAGAGCTTGGTAGACAAGGCTGTGGCCAACGCCGAAGTGGACATCCCCGCTCCCATGGTGGAAAGCAAGCTGGACGATATGATGCAGGAAATGGGCTGGCGTATGCAGCAGCAGGGCTTCTCCATGGAGCAGTACCTGAGCATGCTGGGCCAGACCCCCGCTCAGATGCGTGATATGTACCGCAGCGAAGCCGAGCTGACCGTGAAGACCGAGCTGGTTCTGGACGAGATCGTCAAGGCCGAAGGCATCGAAGCTGGCGACGAAGACGTGGACAAGCTGCTGGCTGGCTATGCCGAGCCCATGGGGCAGACTGTGGAGCAGCTGAAGGCTTCCTTCAACGAGGGTCAGATCGAGTACTTCAAGCATCGTGCCTGCGTTACCAAGGCGCTGGATATGATGTGGGATGCCGCTAAGGTGACCGAAGAAGTGGTGGACCACTCCAAGGAAGAAAAAGCCGAGGAGAAGGAAGAGAAGAAGCCCGCCAAGAAGCGCACCACCACCAAGAAGGCCAAGGCTGAGGAAGCCCCCGCCGCAGAAGCTGCCGAAGCTCCTGCCGAGGAAGCTCCCGCCAAGCCCAAGCGCACCCGCAAGACCACCAAGAAGACCGAAGAAGAACCCAAAGCCGAATAATACCCGCAAGGGCATCGGCCTCAGCGCCCTGCTCATGCGCGTAACAAACGCATAAAACGCGCACCGCATGCATATGCTCTTAGGGTATATTCTGCGGTGCGCCTTTCACTTAAGCCAAATCTATCACCCCCATGTTTTGCAAAAGGAGGGAATCCGTATGGGTCTGATCCCAATGGTCGTTGAACAAACCAATCGTGGCGAGCGTTCGTTCGATATTTACTCCCGCCTGCTCAAGGATCGTATCGTGTTCCTCAGCGGCGAGATCGACGATGATACCGCCAATCTGGTCGTAGCACAGCTGCTGTTTTTGGAAATGGAAAACCCCGATGCAGATATTTCCCTGTACATCAACAGCCCCGGCGGCAGCGTGACCGCCGGTATGGCCATCTACGATACCATGAACTACATCAAGTGCAATGTGCGCACTGTGGTCATCGGTATGGCTGCCAGCATGGCCGCCTTCCTGCTGATGGCTGGCGAAAAGGGCAAGCGTCTGGCACTGCCCAACAGCGAAGTAATGATCCACCAGCCTCTGGGCGGTGCCAGCGGTCAGGCTACCGATGTGGCCATCCGTGCTGAGTGGCTGCTGAAAACCAAGGAAAAGATGACCCGCCTCATGGCTGAGATGAGCGGTCAGGACATTGAGAAAGTGAAGCAGGACGTGGAGCGTGACTACTTCATGAGCGCCGACGAAGCCCTCAGCTATGGCATCATCGACGAGATCTATCAGCCGCGCAACCAAAAGTAACACATAAAGCGAGGTAACATCATGGCGGGAGACGATTTTAATCCCCGTATGCCCAAGCCCAAGCGGTGCAGCTTCTGCGGCAAAAGCAGCGAGCAGGTGACCCGAATGGTGGCTGGGCCCAATGTACAAATTTGCAACGAATGCATCCTGCTCTGTCAGGAGATCATCAGCGACGACCTGATGCCCAAGAACCAGTCCCCCGTGGCCAGTGGCGATATTCCCCGCCCCCGGGAGATCAAAGATGTGCTGGATCAGTACGTGATCGGGCAGGATCAGGCCAAACGTGCGCTGTCGGTGGCGGTGTATAATCACTACAAGCGCATCAATGCTGCCCCTCAGCAGGGTGCTGAGAACGAAGTGGAGCTGCAGAAGAGCAACATCCTGCTGGTGGGCCCCACCGGCTGCGGTAAAACCTTTCTGGCCCAGACCCTTGCCAAGTTTTTGAAGGTGCCCTTTGCCATCGCCGATGCCACCAGCCTCACCGAAGCCGGTTATGTGGGCGAGGATGTGGAGAACATCCTGCTGCGTCTCATCCAGAATGCGGATTACGACATCGAAGCAGCCCAGCGGGGCATCATTTACATCGACGAGATCGACAAGATCGCCCGCAAGAGCGAGAACCCCTCCATCACCCGTGATGTGAGCGGCGAGGGCGTGCAGCAGACCCTGCTGAAAATTCTGGAAGGCACCATTGCCAGCGTACCCCCGCAGGGCGGGCGCAAGCATCCCCATCAGGAGTTTATCCAGATCGATACCACCAATATTCTCTTCATCTGCGGCGGCGCTTTTGATGGCATCGCGCCCATCATCGAAAGCCGCGTAGGCAAGAAGAGCCTTGGCTTTGGCAGCGAATTGCACGGCAAGGATGACCACAGCCTGAATGAGACCCTGCACCAGCTGCGCCCCGAGGATCTGATCAAGTTTGGTCTGATCCCTGAGTTTGTGGGTCGTCTGCCCATCACCGTTACGCTGGATGCGCTGGACGAAGCCCAGCTGGTACGCATCCTCACCGAGCCCAAGAACGCTCTGGTGCGCCAGTACGGCTATCTGCTTGGTCTGGACGGCATCAATCTGATCTTCGAGCCCAAGGCGCTGGAGCTGATCGCCAAGCAGTCCATCGACCGCAAGAGTGGTGCCCGCGGCCTGCGTGCCATCGTGGAAAACATCCTGATGGATACCATGTTCGACCTGCCCTCCCGCACCGATGTGAAGAGCGTCGTCATCACCGAAAAAGCGGTGCTGGGCAAGGAAGAACCCAAGCTGGTCTTGGAAGGTGAAGAGCTGCCTGCTCCCAAGCCGGTTCGCAAGCCCCGTAAGAAGACCGTTAAGGCGGATGAATCCGCTTCGTAAAGTTAGAAAAGAAACATCCGGAGGATCGTTTGATCGTCCGGATGTTTCTTTTCTTGCTGCATTTTTGACATAGTACCATAGAGCTGCTCAATCGAAAAGCGCCGCCGGAAGCAAACCTCCGACGGCGTTTTTTGCGTTCTTATATACGCCTCTCCCCCACCTTGCGTTTTTGGCAGGGAAGGCACCCATTACTTTTTCTGTCCGTAGTAAGCATTGGGGCCGTGCTTGCGCAGGAAGTGCTTATCCTGCACATGCTGGGGAGCAGGCTCCACCTGACCATTGATCTGGCGGGTATACATGGCCATCTTAGCCACTTCTTCCAGCACCACGGCATGATACACTGCCTGTGCGGCATCCTTGCCCCAAGTGAAAGGGCCATGGTTGCGGCAGATGACCGCAGGCACATGCACCGGGTTCAGCTTGCGCTCACCGAAGGTCTCGATGATCACCTTGCCGGTGTTGCGCTCGTAATCCTCATCCACCTCGGCAGGGGTCAGGCTGCGGGCGCAGGGGATGGGGCCGTAGAAATAATCCGCATGGGTGGTGCCAAAGCAAGGAATATCGCTGCCAGCCTGTGCCCAAGCCACTGCATGGGGGCTGTGGGTGTGCACCACGCCGCCCAGCTCCGGGAAAGCCTTATACAGCTCGATGTGGGTCTTGGTATCGGAGGAGGGGTTCAGGTCGCCTTCCACCACTTTGCCGTCCAGATCCAGCACCACCAGATCTTCAGGCTTCAGATCCTCATACTCCACGCCGGAGGGCTTGATGACTACCAGACCGCTGGCCCGGTCGATGCCGGACACATTGCCCCAAGTGTAGGTGACCAACCCACGGCGGGGCAGCTCCATATTGGCCTCATAAACGGCTTGTTTCAGTTGTTCCAACATGATATTAGCCTCCTGTACTCAAATCAGCGCATGGACTTGGTGGCAGCCTTTTCGGCATCCAGACCAGCCACAAACAGCTTGGCATAAGCATTGAAGCCCTCGGCATCAGCGGTATCAGGTTCTTCCTTGGAGCCCTTGTTGGCGCCGAACACCTTGTTGCTCAGGTAAGCATCCAAGCTTTCGCCTTCCTGACGGTTGACACGGTAGGCAGCCAGCAGCGCCATGCCCCAGGGGCCACCCTCGCCGGCGGTCTCCATGACGGAAACGGGAGTGCCCAGCGCAGCAGCCATCAGCTTCTGGCCCACAACAGGGGTCTTGAAGAAGCCGCCATGGCCCAGCAGGGAGTCGATCTGCACCTTTTCGCCAGCCAGAATATCCATGCCCAGCTTCAGGCTTACGATAGCGCCGTACACCAAAGAACGGGCGAAATTGGCGAAGGTCAGCTTGCTGTCAGGCATGCGAACCATCATGGGACGACCCTCGTCCAGACCGGTGACAGGCTCGCCGGAGAAGTAGTTGTAGTTGATGATGCCGTCGCAGTCCTTGTCGCCTTCCATGGCGGCGTTGAACAGGGTGACGTACACATCGCCCATATCCACAGGCTTACCAGCAGCAGCGGCAAAGCCATGGAGCATACCGGCCCAAGCGTTGATGTCGCTGGTGCAGTTGTTGCAGTGCACCATGGCCACGGGCTTGCCGGTGGGGGTGGTGACCATGTCGATCTCGGGATAGACCTTGCACAGGCTCTTTTCCAGACCGATCATAGCAAAGACGGAAGTACCGGCAGACACGTTGCCGGTGCGCACAGCCACGCTGTTGGTGGCTACCATGCCGGTACCGGCATCGCCTTCGGGCGGGCAAACGATCGCGCCAGCCTGCAAAGTGCCGGTGGGATCCAGCAGCTTGGCGCCCTTTTCGGTCAGGCAACCAGCATCTTCGCCAGCGTTCAGCACTTCGGGCATGATGTCTTCAAACTTCCAAGCGATGCCGCGCTCAGTAAGGCGCTGGTTGTAGGCGGCGATCATCTTCTCGTCAAACTTGCCGGTCTCATCGCTGATGGGGAACATACCAGAGGCCTCGCCCACGCCCAGCACCTTTTTGCCAGTGAGCTGCCAATGGATGTAGCCAGCCAGCGTGGTCAGGTGAGCGATGTCTGCCACATGAGCTTCGCCATTGAGAATGGCCTGCTCCAGATGGGCGATGCTCCAGCGCTGGGGAATATTGAAGCCAAACAGCTCGGTCAGCTGAGCAGCAGCCTGCTCGGTCATGGTGTTGCGCCACGTGCGGAACTCAGCCAGCTGCTGATCATCCTTGCCAAAGGGCAGATAGCCGTGCATCATGGCAGAAACGCCGATGCCGCTCAGTTTGGTCAAGGCCACGCCGTACTTTTCCTTTACATCAGCCGCCAGAGAAGCGTAAGCATCCTGTACGCCCGTCCATACATCCTCCAGATGGTAGGTCCATACGCCGTTTTCCAGACGGTTTTCCCAGTCGTGAGCACCCATGGCGATGGGGCTGTGGTCTTCGCCGATCAGCACAGCCTTGATGCGGGTAGAGCCAAGCTCCATGCCCAGTACAGCTTTGCCTTCGGTAATGAGGGTTGCCAGTTGCTGCTTATCCATTATGAAAACTCCTTTCGTTTTCCCTTCCAGCGGCAGAATGACAGCGATTACAGGGCATACTACACTTGTCTTGATAGTAAGCTGCGATTCTCCGCATCAATTTCCATTGTTTCTATTGTACCATAGCAAAGGGGGATTTTCAATCACCAAAAGGGCATAAGAAAAGCCCCGGGTGCATAGCACACGGGGCTGATGGGTCAAACGTTAACGCTTACTCTACAGAGTAGGGCATCAAGGCGATGGCACGGGCGCGCTTGATGGCTTCGGAGAGCTGGCGCTGATGCTTGGCGCAGTTGCCGCTCATACGGCGGGGCATGATCTTGCCGCGCTCGTTAACGAAGCGACGCAGACGGTTCACGTCCTTATAATCGATGTACTCGATCTTGTCCACGCAGAAGCTGCAAACCTTACGACGGGGCTTACGGCCGCGGGGACGAGCGGGTCTTCTTTCGCCACGATCCTCAGACATGGTCTGTACCTCCTTTGGCATTCATTCCGGTAAACGGCAAAAGCCGTTATTCATTAAAAGGGAAGGTCCTCGTCATCCACTTCCTGGAAGCCGGTATCCATAACAGGAGCGGCCTTGGGAGCGGCAGCGGCAGGGGCGGCAGGGGCATAACCCGCATCGTCCTGACGGGAAGAGAGGAACTCAACATCTTCTGCCATCACATCCAGTGTGGCGCGGGTGGTGCCGTCGTTGCCCTGATAGGTGCTGACGGAAACCCGGCCGACCACGGCCACTTTGCGGCCCTTGGCCAGATAACGCTGGCAGTTTTCGCCCAGCTGGTTCCACGCAGAAACGCGGAAGAAATCAGCTTCGGGCTGATTGCTGTTTTGGGAAGAACGACGGCGATTTACCGCCACGGTGAAGGAGCAGACGGAGCTGCCAGTAGCCGTGGTGCGGGATTCGGGGTCGCGGGTCAGGTTACCGATGATATGCAGTTTATTCATCGTTTAACACCCTTCCTTACTCAGCGGGAGTTTCGGCGACTTCTTCGGCGGGAGCCTCAGTCACCTCGGCCTCGGCCACGGGAGCCGCAGGAGCGACGCGGGCGGGACGGGGCTTAACGCTGTGCTTCTTCTCTTCCAGCTTGATGGTCAGATAGCGCATGATGTTCTCGTTGATTTCCAGGTTGCGCTCGATCTCACGGGGAAGATCGCTGGGAGCCTTCATCGTAACCAGAACGTAGTAGCCTTCGGTCTTGTCG
>JAZSRK010000051.1:0-68504 GCA_045538465.1 Candidatus Limiplasma sp.
GGCTTCGGCGCTGCGGAGCCTTTCAGGCTGTCCTCACGCCTCGGTTCGTTTTACTCACCCTTCCGGTGGTTTCGGAACCCTTGCGTAGCAAGGGATTCCTATCGCCGTTTGCCGCCCGGCGAGCCGTAGGCGAGTAGGCAAACGGTGCAAGCCTCGTCGAAAAAATCGCCGCTGGCGAGTTTTTTGACGACCTGAAAGGCGCACCCGCCAAGCAGGTGCGCCTTTGGTATGCTTTTGATTATTGTTCTTCGTCCGGGAAAGCAGAGATCATGGGTGCCACATCCAGATTGCGCACGTTGCGATCCAGATAGTTCTTGGTGATCTTGCATACCAGACCGGACAGGGCGATAACACCGATCAGGTTGGGGATCATCATCAGGCCGTTGAAGGTATCGGAGATGTCCCAAGCCAGAGAAGAGGTGAGCAGAGCGCCGAAGAGCACCATCACCAGATGGATCACCTTGTACACGACCGTGGACTTGACGCCGAACAGGTACTCCCAAGCCTTGGTGCCGTAATGGTTCCAGCCCAGCACGGTGGTGAAGGCGAACAGCAGGATGGCGATGGCCACGAAGCGGCTGCCGATGTTGCCAAAGCTGAATACATTGTTGAAGGCGGTAGCGACCAGAGTAGCATCGGTTACACCTTCGACCAGAACACCGGTGTTCAGATCGTACAGGTTGGAGGTGAGCACGACCAGAGCAGTCAGGGTGCAAACGATCATGGTATCGGCGAACACCTCAAAGATGCCCCACATGCCCTGCTTCACGGGCTCCTTCACGTTGGAGTTGGAGTGCACCATAACGGAGGAACCGAGACCAGCTTCGTTGGAGAACACGCCGCGCTTGAAGCCCTGCACCATAACGGTCTTGATGGTAGCACCGGCCACACCGCCGGCAGCGGCAAGGGGAGTGAAAGCAGTGGAGAAGATGGAACCAAAGGCAGGCAGGATGTTCTTGTAGTTGATACCCACGATAATGATGCTGCCAGCCATGAACAGTACCACCATGAAGGGAACGACCTTTTCTGCAAAGGCAGCAACACGCTTGAGGCCGCCCAAGGTGATGGCAGCAGCCAGCGCTACCAGCGCAAGACCGATGACCAGGGAGTACAGGCTAACGCCTTCGTACAGCTGCACATTGGCCAGTGCCTGAATGGGGAAAGCGGATTCGATATTCACCACGATCTTGTTGACCTGACCCATGGCGCCGATGCCGAAGGAGGCCAGCAGGGTGAAGATAGCAAACAGCACAGCCAGCACCTTACCGATGACCTTGCAGCCCTTCTTGGAGCCCAGACCATCCTGCAGGTAGTACATGGCACCGCCGCTCCATTCGCCCTTTTCGTTGCGGCGACGGTAGTAGATGCCCAGCACGTTTTCGGAATAGTTGGTCATCATGCCGAGGAAGGCAGCGATCCACATCCAGAACACAGCACCGGGGCCGCCGATGCAGATAGCAGCTGCAACGCCAGCGATGTTGCCAACGCCGATGGTGGCTGCCAGAGCAGTGCACAACGCCTGGAAGGGCGAGATGGCCTTACCGGTCTTTTCGTGACCGATAACTTCTTTGTTGAACAGGCTGCCGATGGTGTTTTTCCACCACAGCCCCAAACGGCTTACCTGAAAAGCCTTGGTGATGGCAGTGGTCAACAGGCCGGTGCCCAGCAGCAGCACAAGACCCAGTGTGGTCCAGATGAAGGTGTTGACCACATCATTGTACTTGGCAAGGTTTGCTAAGAATTGTTCCATGTTCGAGTGTCCCCCTTTTTGAAATCAAAAATAGCTGCCATCTCTGGCAGCTCCGGGGAAAGATGCAGACTATGCATACCGTTTACAGTATGTGTTTTGATGCCTGCTCCGTCCTTTTGCCTGAGAGATTCGGCTGGCGATGCCAGCTTTGCACCTTCGGCACTCATTGCTGAGATTCTCCGGAGTTCCCTCCATGCCCGGTTTCTTGCGATCCCGAACATTTCAAAGAGATCATTGCTATTGTATTCGGCAATGCGTTTTCTGTCAACATTTGTGGTGTATCAATCCTGTATTTTTACTGCCGTTATCATCGCTTCGGGGAAGGATGGCAAAAAGGGGTGTGCAAATAGGCTAAGCAGCTGTAGCATTGTGTATGTGCTCTAGCTGTGTTACAATCAGCAAAACCAGAAAAAGAGGTGCAACAGTATGCAAACCATACATTGGGTAGTAAACCGGATGGAACCGGGCGAGGATCGGTGGCTGCCGCTGATGGCGGCAAAACACGTGGAGGAAGTACGGGCTTTTCACCGTAGCTTTGCCGAATACAAGGAAACCCCGCTGCATTCATTATCAAACATGGCAGCAGCGCTGGGCTTGGGCGGTTTGTATATAAAGGATGAAAGCGAGCGCTTTGGTCTGAATGCCTTCAAGGTACTGGGCGGCAGCTATGCCATCGCCCGATATTTCGCAAAAGATAAGCATCTGCAAGACATAGGTGATCTGAAAGCTTTTCTGCAAAATACGGCATCTGCGCCTGTTACCTTTTATACCGCTACGGATGGCAACCACGGGCGGGGCGTGGCATGGGCGGCCCGCACTATGGGGCATAGGGCAGTGGTACGCATGCCTCAAGGCACCAGCCAAAGCCGTCTGGAAAACATCCGTCGGGAAGGTGCAGAAGTGACCATTGAGCCGTTGAATTACGATGATTGTGTGCGTTTGGCGGCAAAGCAGGCAGCATCCTCCCTCAGCAATGTTCTGGTGCAGGATACCGCATGGCAGGGGTATGAGGAGATCCCCAGCTGGATCATGCAGGGATACGGCACCATGGCAGACGAAGCGGTAGAGCAGATGAATCAGCAGGGTGTGCAGGCTCCGACCCATGTGTTTGTACAGGCGGGGGTCGGGTCGCTGGCTGGTGCCATTGCTGGCTATTTCGTTCAGCGCTTTCCGGAAGCACCGCCGAAGATCGTCGTAATGGAGGCATCGGCAGCCGATTGCCATTATCGCAGCGCGCTGGCAGGCGATGGGCAGATCCGCACTGTAGATGGCGATCTGGCAACCATGATGGCTGGTCTGGCTTGCGGCGAGCCCAATCCTATATCCTGGTCGATCCTTCGCAACCACGCAGCCGCTTTTGTCAGTTGCCCGGATTGGGTCTCTGCGTTGGGTATGCGTATGCTGGCTGCTCCTTTGAAAGGGGATCGCCCCATTGTATCCGGCGAAAGCGGCGCTGTGGGCATGGGGCTGGTGGCAGCGGTAATGCAGAGGGAGGCTTATGCTGAGCTGCGGGCCGCGCTATCCCTGAATGCTTCCAGCAGGGTGCTGCTGTTTTCTACTGAGGGAGATACCGACCCTGTACATTACAAAAACGTGGTATGGGGTGGGGAAGTACCTGTACCGATAGGCGAGAAGGAATCATAACACTGCAACAAATGCAGAACCATAGCTCGAACGATCAAAAAATTTTCATAAATGTTACGCAACTATGACGTAAATACTTGACACGCTTAATAAATTACCCTACAATAAGGAATGGTAACATAGCAAAGAAATGCGCGGCAAGGGTTTTCGCCACACGGGGCGGCTGGCCGAACCGCGAAGGAAAGATATGCCTTTTTGGAGGGTGCACAATGCAGCATAGTAAGTATCTGGTTCGTATGGCGGCGTTCGTATTGATCGTTACGCTGCTTCTGGGTGTGATCGCGCCGGCGTCGGCGGCTTCTTACCCCTATGATACCGTTAGCATGGATGATGTAAACCTGCGCAAGCAAGCCAGCAGTAGCGCTGTTGTGGTCAGCAAGATCAAGGCAGGCGACCCCATCCGTGTGCTGGGCAAAACCGGCGATTGGTATAAGGTAGAGCACGGCGGCAAAACCGGCTATGCCATGTGCAAATATGTGGATGGTCTGGATCCCAGCCCCGATCCCAGCCCGGACCCGTCCATTCGGCTCAATCCGCCAGCTGCCATCAGCACCTATCCCTACGACACCACCGTAGCCGGACGGGTAAAGATGCGTAAAAAGGCAGTTGCCAATGGCGATGTTATCCGCACGCTGCTGCCCGGCGCATTTGTAGAAGTGATCGATGTGGATGAAAACGGCTTTGCCAAGATCAAGCACGAGGGCAAGACCGGTTATGTGGTCGCCGGATTCCTGAATCTGGCCGATATTCCGCTGCCTACCCCCACCCCGGCCCCCACGGTTCGCCCGGAGGCAGCCAAATATACCTCTGTGACCGTGGGCGATGCCAACGTGCATGTAAAAACTTTGCAGGAAGCCCTTATTGAGTTGGGCTATCTGGACAAAGGAGAAGCGGACGGTAAGTTTGGCAGCAAGACGGCTGCGGCAGTCAAATTGTTCCAAAAGCGGAATGGCCTGAAGCAGACCGGCATTGCTGATGAAGAACTGCAGTACCTGCTGTACGAGGGCAAGCCCAAGAATAAGCAGGGCTATCGTAAAGTGCTCAAGACTTGCGCCCCCGTCGGTACCCCTTACATCCGTAAGGAAAGCAAAGGCGAGGCTGTGCGCCGTGCCCAGAAGCAATTGGAAGAACTGGGCTATTACAACGATAAGATCACCGGCGAAAACGATAAGGCCACACAGGCGGCCATCAAGCTCTTTGAAGCCAAGCACGGTTTGATGCAGGATGGCGAATTGGATCCCGCCGATCAGGAAGTGCTCTATGGAGCTACCGTGCTTTCGGCTTCGGCAGTGGTCACGCCCACGCCTGCGCCTACTCCGGCGCCTCCCACCACCATTGTGCGCCCCGACGACCAGAGCGATGATGCTCTTAAGGTACAGACCCGTCTGAAGGAGCTTGGCTACTACACCGGCAAGCTGGATGGCAAGTTTGGCAGCGGCAGTGTGAGCGCCCTTAAGGCCTTCCAGAAAGCAAACGGTTTGGAGCAGGATGGTATCTGCGGCATCAAGACCCGCGCCGTGCTGTTTGCACCGCACCCTGTGTATGCAAACCCCACCCCGGCTCCCGCCCCCTCTACCGAGGAAGATACGAACGTTACACTGGCTGGTGGCTATCCTGTTGTTACAAAAGATAATGTGGTGCTGATCATGGCTGGTAGCCGCGGCGATGCAGTTTTGCAGGTGCAGAAGCGCTTGCAGGAGCTGGGCTATTATTCCTCCCGTTTGGATGGCGTATGCCTCAGCGATGATATCACGGCCATTCGCAATTTCCAGAGTGCCAATGGTCTCAAGGTAGACGGTAAAGCTGGTTACGATACACAGAGCAAGCTGTTCAGCAGCGATGCTGTGCGAGGCAATGCGGTGGTCACCACCAGCAAGACCCTGCGTGTGGGGAGCGAAGGCCCCGAAGTGGTCAGCCTGCAAAACCGCCTGATCGCCTTGGGTTACCTGACCGGCAGTGCAGACGGTAAGTTCGGTAGCAATACCCGCACCGCTTTGATCGCCTTCCAGAAGGCAAACGGTTTGGTGCGAGACGGTGTGGCTGGCGCGAAAACCTTGGCAGCGCTGGATTCTACTTCTGTTGTGACCAACAAGGTGGAAACCGGTACCACCCTTCGTGAAGGTGCGGTAAGCGCCTCGGTACAGGCGCTGCAAAACCGCCTGATCGCGCTGGGGTACCTGACTGGCAAGGCTGATGGTATCTTTGGTACCAAGACCAGCTTGGCTGTCATCAAGTTCCAGAAAGCCAACGGTCTTACCGCAGATGGTATCGCCGGTAAGAAGACCCTTACGCTGATCAACAAGCCCACTGCGATCGGTTCCTCCGGCACGCAGAGCAACACCGGTGCGCTGAACGTTCCCACTGGCAGCATCAGCGCCGCCAATGTGCGCTACGCCAACTGGTATGATGAAGTACGCACCAAGGCTCGCACCTATCCCAACGTAACGGTGTACGATTATTCCACCGGCATTTCCTGGCATTTGAACATCTTCTCCAATGGCGCTCACGCCGATGCAGAGCCCATTACCGCCGAGGATACTGCCAATATGAACCGTGCCTTTGGCGGCAAGACCACGTGGACGCCCAAGCCGGTCTGGATCGTGTTCAGCGACGGTTCCGTGTATATGGCTACCACGCACAACACGCCCCACGAGGTATACCACGTCAAGAATAACAATTTCCCGGGTCACTTGTGCGTGCACTTCCCCCGTACCATGTCGCAGGTGGAATCCATCGGTCCCTACGCCACTTCCCACCAGAAAGCGGTGGAAGCTGGCTGGCAGGAGACTTTGAGAAGATCCGGCAGATAAAAAGACAGCACCGCAGCCATCCAAGAGCTGCGGTGCTGCTGTATAGAACAAACACCGCCTGTATAAATCAGCAGGCGGCGTCGGGTCGTTGAAAAACTCGCCTGCGGCGATTTTTTCGACGAGGCTTGCACCGTTTGCCTACTCGCTTACAGCTCGCCGGGCGGCAAACGGCGATAGGAGCCCTTTGCTGCGCAAAGGTTCCGAAACCACCGGAAGGGTGAGTAAAACGAACCGTGGCGTGAGGACAGCCTGAAAGACTCCGCAGCGCCGAAGCCCAAAGCCGATGTAATCGGATTTGGGCCGCAATACATGTCGCTGGTTTCGGATCACAGTCAGAGGGTTGCGACCCTCCGACACCTCCCAAGGTTTATCGACAGACAAACACCGCCTGTATAAATCAGCAGGCGGTGTTTGTCTGTGCGGGCACATCCAATTCGATCAGATGGTGCCCTGCTGCATCTTCGGGGTCATGAGTGACCATTAGAACGGTTTTGCCATTGGTCATTTCCTCTACCAGATGGATCACCTGTCGGCGGGTATCTTCGTCCAGCCCTTTATAGGGTTCGTCCAGCAGCAGTAGGTCGTAATCGCTGAGCAATGCCCGAGCGATGGCGACACGGCGCTTCATGCCGCCACTGTAGGTGGCCACAGGCTGGTGGAGGCTATCGGATCCAATGCCCATCGCCAGCAATACATCGTGGATCTTCTGTTGGGAAACAGGCGCAACCAAGCGGATGTTGGCTTCGGGCGTCATGTTTTCCAGCAGTCGGTTTTCTTGAAACACAGCGCTGATCTTCAGCCCTTCCGGCTTTGTCACTGTGCCGTTATCGGGTTTTTCCAGCCCCATCAGAATGTTGAGCAGCGTTGTTTTGCCGCTGCCGGAAGCCCCCATCAGGGCATAACGCTGCCCTTTTGCAAGGTGCAAGTCAAAGTTTTGAAGCACGATCTTGCCGTCAAAGGCTTTGCAGAGTTTTTGAATGGCGATCATCGCAAAGCCCACCTTTCCGCCAGCTTGAGCAGCAGCATCAATAGTTTTTCACATAGCACGCTCAGCAGCACGATCACCAATGTCCAGCAGAATAAGTCGGCTGTTTCCAAGTATACCTTGGCGTTGTAGAGCTGCTGACCCACCGATCCGGAGGGGATACCGATCACCTCGGCCGCTACGCCGCTTTTCCAGCAAAGACCAACGGCAATGTTCAGACCGGTGCGCAAAAAGGGAAGCACTTGGCTGAAATAAACAACGCTCAGCTGCTTGCCAAGCGGTACACGGAATACCTGCGCCATCTCCACCAATTTGCGGTCGATGCTATCCAGACCATTCAGCGTGTTCAGGTAGATGACTGGAAAACCGATCATCACGCTGATAAGGATGGAAAGATTTTTGCTGGAGACCCATAGCAGAGCCAAAATGACGAAAGAAGCCACCGGAATGGCTTTGATGGTTGCCGTCAGGGGGGAAAGCAGCTGGCGCACCGGTCGAAACCGGTACGCCAGCGCAGCCAGCACAATGCCAAGCACGCAGCTTAAGCCGAAGCCTAGCATGATCTTTCCCACCGTATAGAGGATGGCTTTCCAGAACGGTGCTTCCAAAACCAATGCGGATAGCCGTTTGAGGGTCTCAAGAGGAGATACCAGCAAAAGCGGCTGATGCATCAGCATGGCACCGATCTGCCATACCAGCAGCCAGAAAACCACCGCCCAGAGGGAGATCCTGCGTTTATCAGCGCTGGAAGTAGAAGTCTTCATTGGGCATTGCGCCGCCTACAGAGGCGGGGTTCTGGTCGAAGAGCACCTGCAGATAGCCGGAAAGCTTCTGCTGCATTTCTTCGCCCTCGATCATAACGATGCAGCAATAGGGGAGAGCGGCCTTGGCAACGGCTTCGGGTACGATCTCGTAGCTGCCGATGATGGCTGCAGCTTCATCCACATTTTCGTTGGCAAACAGTACAGAAGCGGCATAGGCATCCATAAAGGCGTTTACAGCTTCGGGGTTGTTCTGTACAAACTCGGTGCGGGCGACCACAACGCCGGTCAAAAGAGCGCTGGGGTTTTCCTTGCCGACCTGCACATCGGCCCAGAGCTGGTTCAGATCCAGCGCAATGCGCACGCCGGGAGCCTTGGACATGGCAGTGGTAACAAAGGGCTGGGGCAGCAGAGCTACGGCGTTTTCGTCGTTCAGCAGGGCGTTGAGGCACTCGGTGTGCTCCTTGCTGAAAACGATGTTCACATCGGTGGCGGGGTCGATGCCGTTCTCCTTGAGAATGTAGTTGAGGGCATACTCAGGGGTGGCGCCCTGACCGGCAGAATAGATGGTGCGTCCCTTCAGATCTTCGACAGACTGAACGGTCTCGCCGTTTTCGATGATGTACAGAACGCCCAGCGTGTTAACAGCCAGCACCTGTACCTTGCCCTGCGTTTTGTTGTACAGGGTGGCAGCCAAGTTGGCAGGCACAGCAGCGATATCCAGCTCGCCTTGGATCAGCTTGGGCGCGATCTCATCAGCGGCAGCAGCAATGGAGAAATTCCAGTTGGCACCGGCATCGTCACTCATCATCTTTACCATGCCCATGGCGGTGGGGCCCTTCAGGGCAGCCACATTGGCCATAGGTTCGGCGGTGGCAACAGCAGACAGGGAAAGCATCAGAACCAAAACCATCAAAACAGAAACCAGCTTTTTCATAAATGATCAATCCTTTCTTTTGGTGGAGGCTGTAAGGGCGCTCTTTACCTGCACACCGGGCAGGTTGCCCAGTTTGCCGGTAAGGGAGCCTAAGTCGTCATTGCTGCCTTTCACGATCAGACCGATCACGGCTTCTCCGCTGTCCTGATCGGGAATGCCCATTCTTCCGCGAATGATGTGCGCATAGGAACCAATGATCCGGTTCACGCTTTCGGCAGCGGTGCGGTCTTGCATAACAATACCGACAAAACCTAACCTCTCTTCCGTCATACCCGTTTCCTCCTTTGTTGAAACCAGAAAAAAACCACCGCAGATCACAACCCGTGGGCTGCATCTACGGTGATAAAGAACGCATCATAAGAGCGCCTCCTTTCCATCTTGGGCGAAGGAACCTTCCCGCGCCCGCAACCCGGAGTTTTTTTGAAGTGCTCAGCCCCCTTGGCTTCACGTTTCCGCTTGGCTTTGGCGGCTGAGCACTATTGGTTGTCGCTATTTATTGTACCTGAGTGCCCTGAGCCATGTCAAGGGCAAGCTTGTAGGCTTCGTTAAGCTGCACGTCGGTCAGGTCGCCGATCTCGAAGAACATGCTCTTCTGTTCTTCGGGCATCTCTACTACAACATCGGGAGTGATGCCGATCTTGTGCACTTCGTTGCCGTTGGGGGTGTAGTACTGAGCGACCGTCAGCTGCATGCCTGCACCGCTGTCGCCAACAGGCAGCACGTACTGCACAACGCCCTTACCGTAGCTCTGTACACCAACGATGGTGGCACGGCCGCGGTCTTGCAGAGCGCCGGAGAGGATCTCGCTGGCAGAAGCGGAGTTCTCATTCACCAGCACCACCAGAGGGATGGGGTTGGAACCGTCGGTGGTGGTGTAGGTCTCACCAGAGCCGTCGCGGTAGCGCAGGGTGGCCACTTCGCCCTTGTCCAAAAACAGGTCAGCTACTTTCACAGCATCGTCGCACCAGCCACCGGGGTTGTCGCGCAGGTCCATAATGAGAGCCTTTGCGCCCTGATCGATCAGCTTGTTGAAGTGCTGCTCGAAGGCCACGCTGCAATCGCCGCTGAACTCGTAGAGGGAAATATAGCCCACATCGCCTTCCAGCATGCAGGAGTTGACCCAGTTAACATGTACGACCGCACGGGTGATAACGAAATCCAGCACCTGATCGCCGCGCATTACCTGCACATTGACGGGTTTGCCCACTTCGCCGCGCATGATATCCACTGCATCCTGCAGGGTGGTGGCGGTAACATCCAGATCTTCTACCTTGATCAGTACGTCGCCCTTGAGCATACCCACTTCCATGGCGGGGCTGTCCAAGAATACGCGGCTGACGGTGCAAAGACCGGTGTTGTAGTTACCCATGATCTGGATGCCGATACCGGCATATTCGCCCTCGTCTTCTTCCCACATGGCGGCAAACTCATCGGGGGTATAGTAGAAGGTATAGGGGTCGTCCAGACCGTAGAGCAGACCCATTGCAGCACCATCCAGCATGGCTTCGTGGTCCGGCTCCTGATAGTAGTGCATATCCACCACTTCCATCAGCTCGACCAAGGTCTCATACTGCTTGAGCTGTTCGTATTCCTCGCGGGAGATGGTAACGGTATCGCCATCGGAAGAACTCTGGCTGCCGGAGGACTGACCGGCCAGAATATCGGTCAGGCTGGTGGGCAGCAAAGAGCAGCTGGTCAGCATCAGCATGAGGCAGATGATCAGCATCAGTACTTTGGTGATCGGTTTGGGGGAATGATTCATAGAGCATGCTACCTTTCTGTAATGGATTATTCTTGCGGAAGCGTTTTTTCTTTACCGCATTTATTCAATTCGTAGAGGATCTTAAAGGTGATGGCATCATCGAAATGGCGCAGATCCAACCCGGTAAGGCGAAGCACCTTATCCAGCCGGTACACCAGTGTATTGCGGTGGATAAATAGCTGACGGGCGGTGTCGGAAAGGTTAAGATCCTTGCGGAAAAACATGTCGATGGTTTGCAGCATTTCTTCGTTAAAGAGCTTGGCGGTCCGTCGGTTAAAAAGCAGGGAGTGGAAGTGTTGGCAATCCTCCTGCGGAATGCCCATCAAGAAGCGTTCCAGCAGCATGTGGCTAAAGATGTAGATGCACTCTTCCGGGTGGAAAAGACCGCCGATCTCCAGGGCACGTTTTGCCTCTGCGTAGCTTTGCCCGAGCAGAGAAAGGGTATTCCTTTCTTCGCCTATGCCCACGCTCACATTCAGCCCCAGTTCCTCCATAACGGTCTCACGTACCGCCATGGCGTACTGTTTTAGTTCTTCGATGCCGTCTACCCCTTGCATATCTTTGATCAGGGCGGCGCTGGAACGGTTCATCTCCACCAGCACGTCGGTATCGGTCAGCGGCATTAGTTCGCCCAGCAGTGCATAGGCGTTTTTGTCTGTGCTGTCCAGCCGGAACAGCATAACGCAGCGCTTGGCATTAACGGCGATCTGGTGCTCGTTTGCGTGGGTGGTAAGCTCGGTGCTGCCAAGCTCCTGCCGCAAAACGCGGCGGTATACATCCGAGCAGCTGGAAATGGAGTAGCTGCTTTTGAGCATGTTCATCAGCATGGCATCAGCTACGGTGAGCAGATCTTCCACGCTGGTGCCGCTGGCTTCGGTAACCAAATACACCGGCGGGTTCATATCCAGCCCGCGGCAGATGCTGCGGCCAATATGGTGGTTGATGGAGGGGGAAAGAACGGTTTCCGGCAAGGCAAAGTCGCTGCCGCCTTCCGGCGCGATGCATTGCCCCGAAGCATCCACAAGCCGCAAGGCTATGCTCAGGCTGTCGAATACCTTTGTAATCTTTCGGATATGTCGCTTCTCAATATACAATGCCGGGTGCTCCTCTCGTGCCGCATAAGGTACGGCTAACTGTATTATAGCATATTAACGGCATCGTGCAAAGAAAATTAAGTATTTTACAGTTTGGTAATAAGCTGGGCACAGCACTGACATATGGTAAAAAGTAGGTGCAGCCTTACTTGGTACAGCTTAGCAACATAAAGTTTGCAAAAAGATAAAATGGGGGATTGACGAACCATGGGCAGCGTGCTATAATAATCAAGCTGGTTAAAGCAAGGAGAGATGGCCGAGCGGTTGATGGCGCTGGTCTTGAAAACCAGTGATACCGAAAGGTACCGGGGGTTCGAATCCCTCTCTCTCCGCCAGCTTCTTTTCAAAGGAGCAAGGGCATACAGGCCGTCCACATGGAGAAGTACCCAAGTGGCCGAAGGGGCTCCCCTGCTAAGGGAGTAGTGTGCGAAAGTGCAGCGAGGGTTCAAATCCCTCCTTCTCCGCCAAATGCACGAGTGTTCGAAAGAATGCTCGTGTTTTTTGTTTTTCTAAATGCGAGCGTGCCGATGATCAACGCTATTGTTAACAAAATACTGCCGGTACGCACACGGCAGTATGGATATGTTTTTACAGTTCAGGAAAGAAACCAGCGATCTTTTCGTGAACATCTACATGTTTCGGGTACACGATATTAAACTCCCGCACGATGCTTTCGCCCTGAATGGCAAACTTGCCAAGGTTTGGGTCGCTGTCGGCCAGCACCTCGTATACAAAGGAAACACCGAAGCCTTGTTTTACAAGGTCTATGATAACAGGAAAGCTGGATATGCAGATCTGGCGTTTAAAGTGGCTGAGCGATTCGTTGTAGCCCCGCAGTTTTTGCTCTAGGATGGCCCGGGTACCGGAGCCTTCTTCCCGGTGGATGATGCTTTCGGCAAACAGTTTTTCCAGTGTGATCTCACGCCCGGCAAAGGCGTGCTCTTTCGCGCAGATGCCAACAAAGGGCTCCTTTCGCAACAGCTGGCTCTCAAAATGAGAATGGTCGAAATAACCCTCTATGACGGCAAAATCCAATTCGTTGCGGTTGAGCATAGCCAATAGGCGCTCGGTGTTATCCACCACCAACGACAAGGCGTTATCCTCATGGTGCAGGTAGCGGTGGATGTTATCCAGCAGCACATAATCGCCGATGGTTTTGGTAGCACCGATCTTCAGGCTGCGCGCGCCAGAACCCAGTTTTGTGCGCAGCTGAAGTTCCTGCTGGCGCAGAGCCTGCGCATACTGTTCAAGCAGTACAGCGGCATCGGTTTTTTGCAGACGGGAGTTCTGGTATAGAAACAGTTTGCAGCCGTATTGCCGCTCCAGAAAATGAATCTGTTGTGTTACCGCAGGCTGAGTGATCCCCAATGCCTCTGCGGTTTTTCGGTAATTTATCAGCCTGCAGAGCTGTAAAAAGGTTTCCATTCGATGATCCAGCATACGTACCTCCAAGTGATAAGAAATGCTTATCGACATATTAGCTTCTTTATGAGTTGATTTTATTACATTTACTGGCTATAATCAAGTATGGAAAGAGTTTGTTATGCTTCAGCTGGAACGGGTTTCTAACAGAATGCAGCGATCGAAAGGAGATACAAAGGATGAATGTTGTTGTCATCGGCGGTGTGGCCGCTGGTACCAAGACTGCGGCGAAGCTGCTCAGGCAGGATCGCAGTGCAAAAGTAACTGTCTATACCAAGAGCAAGGAGATCTCCTACGCCGGTTGCGGCTTGCCCTATTACGTAGGCGGCAGTATCGAAAGCAGCGAAGCGCTGATCGTGAATACCCCTGCCAAGTATGCCGGTCTTACCGGTGCAGCCGTACGCACCGAGATGGAAGCCATCGCTTTGGATGCATCTGCCAAAACAGTCACCTTTGCCAATGGCGAGGTCGTCTCCTACGATCGGTTGGTCATCGCCACCGGCGCAGCCCCCATCGTACCTGATGTGCCCGGGGTTCGTCTGCCCGGCGTATTTACCATGCGCACCCCCGATGATGCCATCGGACTGCGCGCCTATGTGGATGGTAACAACTGCCGCAGCGCTGTGGTAGTAGGCGCTGGTTTTATCGGGCTTGAAGTGGCCGAAAACTTGGTGGCAAAGGGCTTGAAGGTGACCGTGGTAGATATGGCGCATCAAGTGCTGCATAATCTATTCGATAGCGAATTGACGGACTACATTCGCCGCCAGCTGCAAAAAAAGGGCATTCGCATCGTAACCGGTGCAGCTTTTACGCAGGTGCTGGGCACAGAGAAAGCTGCAGGCGTTGCCACCGATGTGGGTCATTTTGAAGGGGAGGCAGTGGTGCTGGCTATCGGCGTGCGCCCTGCTACCGATTGGCTGGTTGGCTGTGGCCTCGAAATGAACCGGGGCACCGTTGTGGTGGATCAGTACCAGCGCACCAACCTTCCAGATGTATACGCCGTTGGCGATTGCGCGCAGGTGTTCAACCGTCTCACCGGTAAGGGACAGTGGTCGGCCATGGGCTCTACCGCCAATATTACGGGTCGGCTGTTAGCCAAGAACCTTACCGGTATGGAGGCTCCCTACGGCGGCTGCATGGGCACGGGCGTGGTGAAGCTGGCAGAGGGTCTCAATGCCGGGCGCACCGGCCTTACCGAGGCGCAAGCCAAAGAAGCAGGCTATGATGTGATCACGGCGACCTGCGTGACCGATGACAAGGCGCATTATTACCACGATGCCGCCAGCTTTATTACCAAGCTGATCGCCGACAAGGTGACCCATCGGCTGTTGGGCATTCAGGTACTGGGCGCAGGCGCAGTGGACAAGATGGTGGATATGGCTGTAACAGGCATAGCCATGGGCGCAAAGGTGGAGGACTTTGATACGTTGGATCTGGCTTATGCCCCTCCGTTCTCCACGGCGATCCATCCTTTTGTGCAAGCTTGCTACATTCTGGAAAACAAGATGAGCGGTACATACGAAAGCATGACACCTGCTCAGTACCTTGCCACCAAGGGCAAGGGCTATCAAGTGATCGACGCAAGCCCCGAACCCAGTATCCCCGGTGCCCGCTGGGTCGATCTGGCTAAGGTGACCGGCCCCATCGACGGCATCCCGCTGGATGAAAAGCTGCTGTTGGTATGTGCCCGGGGCAAACGTGGGTATTTCTTGCAAAACCGGCTGAAAGCCTTTGGCTATACCAATACGTTGGCCTTGGAAGGCGGCTTGACTGTCAATCAGGTGCAGGTATCCTTCGAAGGCGTTGCGCTGCCGCCAGAGGAGATCAAGCGTGTAAAGGGGCTGGGCTGCCTGCAGGATAAGCGCTACCCGGATGTGTTCAACGTGCGTGTTATTACCCGCAATGGTAAGATCACCTCCGAGGAACATCGTGCCATTGCCGAGGCTGCGGATCGGTTCGGCTCCGGCGCTGTGGCCATGACCACCCGCCTCACCCTTGAAATTCAAGGTGTGCGCCATGCCAATATCCAGCCATTGATCGATTTCCTTGGCGAGCATAACCTGTCCACCGGCGGCACGGGCAGTCTTGTGCGCCCGGTGGTCTCCTGCAAGGGTACCACCTGCCAATATGGTCTGGCCGATACTTACGGTCTGTCTGAGAAGATCCACGAGAAATTCTATGTGGGGTACCATGGTGTCACCTTGCCCCATAAGTTTAAGATCTGCGTTGGCGGCTGCCCTAACAATTGCGCCAAGCCCAGCCTGAACGATCTGGGCATCATCGGCCAGAAGGTGCCCATGATCGATCATGCCAAGTGCCGCGGCTGCAACAAGTGTCAGGTGGTGGAAAACTGCCCCATCAAGATCGCTCAGGTAGTGGATGGCAAGATCCGTGTGGATGACGATGCATGCAACAACTGCGGTCGCTGCGCTGGTAAATGTCCCTTTGGCGCATTTGAGGAGTATCAGTACGGCTTTAAGGTCTACATCGGTGGACGCTGGGGCAAGAAGGTGGCTCACGGTCAGCCCCTCACGAAGATCTTCACCACTGAGGAAGAAGTGCTGGATGTGGTAGAGAAGGCCATTCTGCTGTTCCGGGATGAGGGCATCTCCGGTGAGCGCTTTGCTGATACCTTGAACCGCTTGGGCTTTGACTATGTAAATGAGAAACTGACCACCGGCACCATCGATAAGGCGGCCATTCTGAACAAAACGGTAAAAGGCGGCGCTACCTGCTAAATGCATCCTCTCTGACAGGAATTCTGCGGGACTGCATAGAGGATGCACAAGGCCTTCCAACAGATCCCCCTCAGGTGCCAAAAGTTTTCCTGAGGGGGATGCTGCGCCTTTTGGCTGCCATTGCTGTCCGGCTTTTCTGTAGTTTTTGGAAAAACAATCATCGAGGGGAAAACCATGAGACGATCGATAGCCTTTCTTTTGATCCTGCTATTGGTGCTGACACTTTGCAGCTGCCAAAACAAGCAGCCGCCTGAGAACACGGAAACAGGCGAAAACGCCGTTATGACCTTTACCGATGCTCTTGGGCGGCAGGTGACCCTTATGCAGCAGCCCAAGCGTGTGGCCACATTGATCGGCAGCTTTGCAGAGGTATGGATGCTTTCCGGCGGCACAGTGGTAGCGGCCCCGGAGGATGCGTGGGAGGATTTTGGGCTGGAATTGCCAGAGGCCATCCATGTGGGCGGCGCCCATTCGCCCGATCTGGAGGCGCTTCTTTCTGCTGACCCGGATCTTGTTATTGCCAGCGCTTCTACAGCAGCCAATGTGGAGATGCTGCCTGTACTGGAAGCCGCAGGCATCACCGTTGCCTATTTTGATGTGGACAATTTTGACGACTACCTGCACATGCTGGATATTTGCACAGACATCACCGGTCGGAAAGATCTGTACCAAAGCAATGGGCTTCAACTACAGCAGCAGATCTTGGCTGCCAAAGAAGAAGTAGCACAAGCCCAGCTGCCGCAGCACCAGCGTACGGTTTTGCTGCTTCGGGCTGCTACTGGCTTTGTAAAAGTCAAGGGCAGCGAGGGCACCATTCTTGGAGAGATGCTAAACGATATGGGCTGCATCAACATTGCAGACAGCGATGTTTCTCTGCTGGAAGAACTGAACGTGGAAAGCATCATCCGGCAAAACCCCTACCGTATTTTTGTTGTTACCATGGGCAACAACACCGAAAAAGCGCAAGCCAATCTGCTGCAAATGATGGAGGAAAACCCGGCGTGGGGCACACTGGAGGCTGTACAGGCAGGGCGGCTTCACCTGATGGATCGTAAGCTGTTCAACATCAAGCCCAATGCAAGATGGGCAGAATCGTATGAGCTGCTCAAAGAGATCTTGCTGGCGGAGGAATAAGATGACCAATAGGATGAGATGGCTATATGCAGGCGGTGTATTGTTTGCAGCTGCTACGGCTTTGCTGGGGTTGTTGCTGGGCAGCACGCCCCTTTCTCTTGGCGAGATCGCCGATGCCTTCGCCAAAGGAGCACACCACTCAGCCGGTACCCGTATCTTTGTGTACAGCCGGCTGCCCCGCACACTGGCGGCTTTGGTTTGCGGTGCTGCGTTGGCGGTATCAGGCGCGGTCATTCAGGGTGTGCTGGATAACCGCTTGGCTTCTCCCAGCATTATTGGTGTAAACGCTGGCGCTGGGCTTGCGGTTACCCTATGCACGGCCCTTGGAGTCTTGGGAGGGTGGCAGCTGTCGCTGTGGGCCTTTGTGGGCGCTTTTGGGGCGGTATCGCTGGTCAGTTTTGGGGCCAAGCGATGGGGTGCATCCCGCGGTACGGTCATCTTGATCGGCGTGGCAATGAACAGTCTGCTGGGGGCAGTGTCCGATACCATCACCACACTCATGCCGGAAGTGGGCGTAATGAGCAACGATTTCAAAATGGGCGAGTTTTCTGCCGTTACCTATCAGAAACTCATCCCAGCGATGGTGCTCATCTGCGTAGTGGTGCTCGTTCTGCACAGCCTGCATAATGAGCTGGATGTGCTCACTTTGGGCGAGGAAAGCGCGAAAGGGCTTGGTATGAATACCGCCTTGATGCGCACACTGTTTCTGGTTTTTGCTGCGCTGCTGGCAGGCTGTGCGGTGGGGCTTGCTGGGCTGCTTTCCTTTGTGGGGCTGCTTGTGCCGCATGCGGTACGCCGGTTGGCAGGCAGCAAGTCCTCCCATCTGATCGATCTATGCGCCCTGTATGGAGCGGGTTTTGTTTGCCTGTGCGATACAGTCGCAAGAACCGCCTTTTCGCCCTACGAGATCCCTGTAGGCATCATTATGGCCTTTCTGGGGGCGCCGTTCTTTGTGTTTATTCTGATGAAGGGAAAGGGTGGGAAGCGCCTTGGTTGAGATTCGCGACTTGACTGCCGGTTATCCGGGAATACAAGTGCTCAAAGGCATCAACTTGCGCATTCCCGAAGGAAAGGTCACCGCATTGCTGGGGCCAAACGGCTGCGGGAAAACCACACTGCTAAAGGCCATGTGCGGCATTCTGCATGCCCAAAGCGGTCAGGTGCTGCTGCAAGGAGAAAATGTACTGGCGCTGCCTGCCCAGCTGCGGGCCCGCAAGCTGGCGTATCTGGCACAGAACCGCCAAGTGCCAGATCTTACGGTGGAGCGCCTTGTTCTGCATGGGCGTTTTCCGTATCTGAGCTACCCACGGCGCTACCGGCAGCAGGACCATGCCATTGCAGAGGCTGCCATGGCGCAAATGGGCATTCTGGAGATGGCTGAGGCCCCGATGGAGACCCTCTCCGGCGGTCAGCGGCAAAAAGCCTATATCGCTATGGCGTTGGCGCAGGATACACCGGTCATCTTGCTGGATGAGCCCACCACCTTCTTGGATATCAAGCACCAGCTGCATTTGCTGCATCAGGCACAGAGCCTTGCACAGCAGGGCAAAACCATCCTGATGATCCTGCACGATCTGGCGCATGCTTTTCGTATGGCAGACCAACTGGTGCTGATGGATCAAGGGCAGATCGTGCAGCAAGGTACGCCGGAGCAGTTGTTTGCCTCCGGAACTGTCGAGCAAGTATTTGGCGTTCGGTTGGAACGAACGGCAGGCGAAACAGGCTCGCATTACCACTGTGAAAGTATCGTAAGCAAAGGAGAGAAAGTATGAATATTTCTGAGAAGATCCGCTATATTGGTGTTAACGACCATGATATCGACTTGTTTGAAGGGCAGTATATCGTTCCCAACGGCATGGCCTATAACTCTTATGTTATTTTAGATGACAAGGTCGCAGTCATGGATACAGTGGACAGCCGCTTTTTTGAGGAATGGCTGTGCAACCTGAAAAAGGAGATCGGTGACCGCCGACCCGATTACCTGATCGTGCAGCATATGGAGCCGGATCACAGCGGCAGCGTTGCCAAGCTGCTGGCTACCTACCCCGAAACCATCGTGGTGGCCTCTGCCAAAGCATTTACCATGATGAAGCAGTTTTTTGGCGAGGAATACGAGGGTCGGCGCATCGTTGCAGCAGGCGGCAGCACGTTGCCGCTGGGCAGCCATGTGCTTACCTTCGTTACGGCGCCTATGGTGCACTGGCCCGAAGTATTGGTCACCTACGAGAAAAGCGAAAAAGTGCTGTTTTCTGCCGATGCCTTTGGCAAGTTTGGTGCGCTGGATGTGGAGTATGACTGGGCTTGCGAAGCACGCCGCTACTATTTTGGCATTGTGGGCAAGTATGGCGCACAGGCACAGCTGCTGCTAAAGAAGGCCGCAGAATTGGATATTCAGACCATTTGCCCGCTGCATGGGCCGGTGCTACGTGAAGATCTGGGCTACTACATCGGCAAATACCAGTTGTGGAGCACCTACACGCCGGAAGATGAGGGCGTGACCATTGCTTACGCATCCATCTACGGCAACACAGCCAAGGCAGCGCAGCTGTTGGCTGAGGAATTGGAAGCCTTGGGTTGCGAGGTGGCTCTGCACGATCTGGCACGCTGCGATCAGGCAGAAACGATAGAGGATGCATTCCGTTATCCCAAATTGGTATTGGCTGCGTCTACTTACAATAACGATGTGTTTCCCTTTATGAAGACCTTCCTGCACCATTTGACGGAGCGTAACTACCAGAGCCGTGTGATCGCTCTGATGGAGAACGGTACATGGGCACCCAATGCCGCCAAAGTAATGAAGGGCATTTTGGAAACCTGCAAAAATGTGACCCTAATGGATAACGTGGTCACCATTCGCTCAGCTGTGACGGAGGAAAACGAACAAACGATCAAACAACTGGCAAAAGAATTGTATGATGCGAAAGTGTAATGCTTTGATCATATGTGCTGACCACAAAAAAGCCGCATGGGCGGCTTTTTGTGGTCAATAGAAAAGGAGCACTGCGTTTGCACGCAGTGCTCCAATCCTTATTTCGTTGGTTTTGCAATCAACGAAGTAGGTTTCAACAATTACTTGTTGAAGTCGTCAGCGCGGGACTGGAATACATCCTTAACGGATTCTACCAGAGCAGCAGCATCCATGTTGTCGATCTGCCAGAACAGGTCGGGACCGAGAACGGTGTTCTTGTCGCCGAGCAGGATGTAGGGATCGCGAGCGGTGTGCTCGGGCTCACGCATGAGGGCATAGGTCTCATCTACAGCGCGATCGTCGGTGTAGTTGTACTTATTGCCGATCCAAGCTTCGTCATCGTCTTCGTAGCCGGGGGTGGGGTTGGTCCAAACATCCCACAGGAAGCCAAGCAGCTTGGCATCTTCAGCGCTGTAAACGTTGGGGATGCAGGTGATGTTGTCGTTAACAACGGAAATGTAAGCACCGGGCTCGGACTTGGGGCCGGTGGGGAAGGCAACGCAGCCCCACTCGAAACCTGCAGCGTTCATGGCCTCGTTGCCGTTGTAGCCTTCCCAAGTCTGGCCAAAACGGAACACGGCTTCGCCCTGAGCGAAAGCGGTCTTGTAGTAGTCCCAGTTCTCGGTGTTGCCATCAGCATCGGTCATGGCCTTGCGGAAGTAGGTGTTACGGATGGTCTGTACGAAAGTGAGGGCTTCGATGGTGTTCTCGCTGGTCAAGCCGAGGGTCATCTTGCCGTTTTCGTCCATCTGGTACACGGTGCCGCCGTTGCCGTAGATAGCGCCAAGGATCAGGTCGTCGCCGGAGCCGGTGGTGGCCCATACGTCAACAACGCCGTCATTGTCCTTGTCCTGCTGCACTTTGGCGCACAGGTCGAGCAGAGCATCGAAGGTCCAGGTGCCATCAGCCTGCATGTCGTAGATGGTCTCGGGATCGATGTTGGCATCACGGAGCAGCTGCTTGTTGAAGAACACGCACTCACGGGGTTCGGAAGCGCCGTTCCACAGACCCAGAACGTTGCCGTTCATGGTCATGAATTCAACAGTACCCTGATTCCACTTGGGGTTGGTGGTGTCAACCAAGTCGTTCCAGGGGGTCAGCAGGTTGTTCTTCAGAGCCGGGCCAATGAAGTCCATGGGCATGGTGAAGATAACCAGGTCGGAATTCTTGTTGGTAACGAAGTCGGTCAGATACTGAATGGAGCCAGCCCAATCGTAGGGAACAACCCACTCAACGTTTACGTTGTAGGTGGTCTCGATCCAGTCCTGATAGTCGTACAGAGCCTGCTCTTCGTCAGTGGGCTCGGCAGAACGAATGTTATCGTACCAGGAGTAGATGCTTACGGTGCGGCCGCCGAAATCGATGCCTTCGACAACCTCAGGGTAGCCTTCGGGAGCTTCAGCCAGCGCCAGAACGCTCATGGAGAGCATCAGGACAGCCAGAAGCAAAGCAACCAGTTTCTTCATGTTGAGTTCCTCCTATTTTTATTTCCATATGGGACATAACAAAACGTGTATCCCATATAGTAATCTTTGAACACTGACTTTTTGAAATCAGTTTGTGGAACAATTATATTCCATCAATGTCAAAAAATCAATATCAAAAATGTACATTTCCTGCTCCTAAATTCCGAATGTTACATTTTGGTACCGGTCATGGCCAAGCTCTTTACAAAAGTCTTCTGCGTGAAGCAGTAGAGAATGATCAGAGGCGTGGAGCAAATAACGACACCAATGGAAATGAACTGCTGGGAGCGTGCGTTGGGAATAACGACCTGTGTTCCGGCTTCCTGAGAGAAGTAGTAGGCCATGGAGGAAACCATGGTGGACAACTTTACGGAATAGATAGAGTAGCCGGAGAGGAAGTTGCGGGAGTAGAACAAGTCGGTCCACTGCCAGACGAATGCAAACAGGAAACAGCTCATAATGACCGGCACAGCGTCCGGCAGCATGATCTTGGTAAAGGTATGCATCGTGCCGCAGCCGTCGATGTATGCAGCCTCTTCCAAGCTCTTGGGCACGCCCTTGAAATACTGGCGGAGCATGTAGATATACAAGCCGTCCTTCAGACCCATGCAGGTAAGGCTCATCAGCGTATAGGGGAGAATGGAGCCCTTCAGGTTCAAGGTGTTGCCGCCATTGAAATGCTTGACGATACCGAAGATATCGAAGTTGGAGAACGACGATACCAGCGAAGTGGCAATGGTCTGCGGGGGAATAACGATCAACGCTACTGCGCAGCCGAACCAGAACTTCTTCAGGGGGAAGTCATATCTGGCAAAACCGTAGGCAACAAGTGTACAGGACACGATCTGGCATACGGAAAGCAGCAGAGACGTCCACAAGGAGTTCAACATCGATTTGGGCATATCCAGCAAGATAAAGGCATCCTTGAAATTCTGCATCGTTACGTTGCGGGGCAGAAGCACGATGGTGGAATCGTACAGGTCTTTTTCTTGCATAATGCTGGTGCAGAAACGGGTAATGATGGGCTGGATGATCATAAAGCAAAGGCCGAACAGCAAAAGGCCGCGCACGATGGAGATACAAGTCTTGGTAAGCTTTGCACGGCGGTAGCCTGCGGAGTGCTTTCGGGTGCTTGGCGGCACGGTGTTGACTGCAGCTGCATTAGTCTTCATAATAATGCACCCCCTTGGAGATGATAAAGGAGCAAATTGCAATGAACACGATTGCCACACCAAAGTAGATCCAGCTCATGGCGGAACTGAGACCATAGTCCAGTCTGCTCTGTACAGCGTTGATGTGCTCCATGACCGCGTTGTCGTTCTTCATAAAGAAGTCCACGATGGTGTAGATGCAGTTTACCAACAGCAGCGGGCTGACCATGGGGAAGGTGATCTTCCAGAAGGATTCCCAAGCAGAGCAGCCTTCAACATCCGCTGCTTCATACAGCGAGGTGGGGATGGACTGCAGACCCGTCAGGAAAACAATGATCTGGATACCGGACGCCATAACGATATCGTAAATGGCATCGATCATGGAGAAAACCACATCGAACACGCCGGAACCTACACCCGAAACAGCCAACAGATCCTGCAAAGCCTGCGAAATATTTACGCCGGAAGCATCCGCCATTTCGTTGCTGATGGATTGCATCATGTTGAAAAACTCATTTTGGGATTCGATGCCGGGCAGCACGCCGGAAGAGAGGATGACCGGCAGGAAGAAGATGGCGCGGCACAGGGTTCTGCCCTTGAAATCCTGGTTAAGGATGACGGCCACAACAAAGCTTACCACCAAGGTAGCAATGGTGTTGATGACCATGCGGCCAATTTCTTCTACCAGGAACTGGTTAAAATTAGGGTCTACCCGCAGGGCGTTCTTGTATTGACGAAGACCCCAGAAGGTGGTGATGTAGCCCTGACCCGGTTTGATCTCTACATGGCAAAGGCTCATGTAGAAGGACTCGATCAGCGGCCGTACCATGAAGATCAGGAAACCCAGAATGAAAGGAAGGATGAACAGCGTACCAATGCGGGCATTTTTGGCGCGCATGGTATTATAAACGGTATTACCCGGAATATAGGTCTGCACGCTTTCTACCAAAGGCGAATACCAATGCTCTTTTACTGCATTATTCCGTTTCATTAGTCATTCCCCCTTTGCACAGTGTAGTTGCGGGCAGGTACTACCACACCGTCAACGGTATACTCGCTGTCGCTGTAGTTTACATAGACCACAGTGCCATCTTCGTATGTGGTGCCGAAGACGTCTTCGCTGAACTGCTGATGATCCACGATCTTCTGCTGGTTCAGGCCGTCGGTATCTTGCTGATATCTGGTAATCATGTCCAAAGCGATTTCTTTCCAGCTATCAAAGCTGGCGCCGAAATACGTGGAATGGAAGGAATCCTGCAGCAATCTGGTATCTTCAGCCATAAAGGTGAAGTTCAAGCCGCCGCCGTATTCAACACATTTGAGGAACTCATTGACATAGTCGCCAGCGAGGTTGATGGGTTCGCCGGTGTAGTCCTTCATGCCGTGCAATGCGATCTGGTAGAAGGGAACGTGCTTGTCAATGATGGAGTACTTGGTGCCGTACATGTCCATATCGGTGATGATATCAACATAGGGCAGAGCATAATCGTTGCCGCGGCGGATCATGACCTTCTGACCGGCAGCCTTGATATCAGCCAGCGTTTGAATGTTCATCAGCCGGGTGTTCTCACGGGTGACGGTGGCCTTGGGGTTGTAGTCGCCGCTGAGCAGGTAGCCGATATCGCGGAAGGAAACGCCCTCTGCATTATGTGCAGTCAACGCTTGCACAAAGTTTTGGGCATTGGCTGCTGCATAGGCAGGTTTTACCAAATAGAAGGGATCGCGTTCGGCACCCTGAGAGTAGGGCAGGTAGATGATGGGATCGTAAGGATCGATCTTAGCCTGCTCATTGGTTGCGTAGCGAGCCGCATCGGTGAAGGGAACAAAGCCGTTGAAGCTGTTGCTGTTGTAGGCAAAGCAGGTGATGCCGTCAAAGTACAGCGGCACGCCGTTGGCTTTAGCGGCAGCGATCAGTTGATCCATACCGGCTGCGCCGCCAAGCTGCTTTTGTACCTTCACTTTGGTAAAGACCTCTTGGTTGATGCCGCCGTTTACCCAGCCGCTCATTCGAACGATCAGGTTCTCAACGCCGCTGTTCTTCATTTCCAACATCATTTCCTCTGCCTGAGCAAAGGTGGTGGTGGGAACAACGGAGTCCAAAGGCAGACCGAACTTTACAACGGTCTTATCGATAGCGCCGACCATTTCGACCGATACAGGTACCGTCTCCGAAGAAACAGCGGTTGCCAAAGCAGGATCTTCGCGCAGATATTCGCCGTAGGCAGCAGCCATGTCGGTGTACTTGTCGCTATCGAAGAAGCGGTAACGCTGCACAATGGTATCATCGGGGATCTGCTTTTCGTACATGAACACAAGGCTCGTGGTACGGGAAGATACGTTGTACTGGTCAAAGTGCAGTATGCTGTACTCGGCGTTTGCCCAGTTGTAGGCATTGTTGCGCATGCTGACATCTGCCTGAATGTTGGCGTAGGAGGTTGCGCCCTCCAGCATGCACAGGAAGGAACTGCCCTGATTGGTCATGCCGAATACGGGGAATTCGCTTCTGGTCTCGTTGACCACTTCGGAGCGATAGGTGCTGTAGTTCCAGCCATAAATGTTGGAAAAATAGGGGGACTGCTTCAGCTTGCCATTGTTGTAGCCGATCAGAGCGCCGCCGCCTTCCGGTACGAAGATGAAGCCTTCTTCCGAAGTGCCGGTCGCGCCAAACATCGGCAGCACAGAAAGCGAAGTAATGGGGTAGTCAGCCCGGTAGGTGATCTCGTTGTAGGGGATCTCTACCACCAAGTCCTTGCCTTCCAAGCGGTACTTAACAGTCACGTTGAAAACCGGGCCGCCGGTTTCGCGGGAACCAGCCACCAGAAGCATATCGCGCTGATAGTCTTCATCGGTATAGCCGGCATCGGCAAAGTATCCTTCCATGTCTTCCTTCTTGCTGGCGGAAGCGCTGGAATTGAGGATGTAGAGGGTCTGGTTGAGCACCTCGGGGTAGAGAGCAATGATCTCTTCCTTGTTTTCCTTGCCGTCAATATTGTCGGGGCCATACTTGGAGTAGTTGCTCTCGATTTTTTTCTTCGTGGACTTTTTCATGCCATCCAGAAGCAGATCCCAGTTCTCCTTGGTAATAGCGCTGGGGATCTTGTACACACGATCGATCTTACCAATGGCATACCGAACGACCACTTCGTTTTCCGCAGGCTGCTCAATGGTATAGTTGGTGTTCTGAATGGAGAAGGTGTAGTTGTTCATGTCGATGGAGCCGCTGGAATTGGTGTAGGTGACCACGACCGTGGACTGCATCAGGTTCTTGCTTTCCTCGATGGCAACGGGGTCGGAAGCTGCATCATCGGGATTGGACTTGAACACAACACCGGTGGCCTTGTTGGTAACGGTAAAGTGAGATGTGGCAGGATCCATGGTGAACAACAGCTCATCGTTCTCCATCAATACCGGATCGGTAGGCCCGTCGTAGAACAGGATATCAGGCTCTGTAAGCTTGAGCGTATCTTCCTGAGAGTAGATGGGAACAAACACGAAAACGATCAGGCAAGCAAGCGCACCCAACACGATCAACCAAGGAAGCAGTTTGAGAATGATTTTTTTCATTTTCGATTCCTCCTTCCTTTAATTTAAGCGGAATGCGCATTCGCGGTAGAACGATACAAAGAAGGCAATGGCATCGCCCAAGAGGCTGAAGAACACCAGCAGCAGGAAGATGATAATACAAACGCCCAGAAGGGTGAAAATCAGGAAAATGAACGTTTTTCCGGGGCCGTAATCATGGATCTGCATCAAGCCGATGTACGCAAGCCCTACAGACCAAATAATGGAGAAGCCCATCAAAACGTTGTAGAAAGCAGCTTCGTCAAAAGCGATGATGTTGCTGACGAACACAAGGGGGAGCTGGATGACCACATACGGCACAAGCGCATAGCACATCGCCATATAGATATCCTTAAAGCGGCCCTTGCCCTCAAACAGCGTAGTAAAGCTCCAGTTGGCAATGCAGAAAATGAGGAACGGGAGCAGCAGCGAAGCAGCCTGCTCAAACACGTTTACATACTGCAAAGGTGCGTTGATGAACTGGAAGTTGGTATACATCAGCTTCACCACATGGGTGATCAGGAACATGACCAGAAACACCGTTGCTGCTGCAATGGAGCCGCGCTTTTCATGCACCAGATCCCAGAAGCCGTCGAAGGGATGGAAACAAACGTATTTAGCATACTTGACAGAAGAGATAAAGTGAGCCCATTTTTCATTCTGGACCTTTTTCGCTTTACTTTCCAATTTGACTGCGCTCATATGCTTCCACCTCCATCTTCTTTCTCTTAATAAAGCGGATGACCAACGGAATGATCAGCACGGCTGCAATAACGGCTACCATCCAACCGAAGTTCTCTTCGACCCAGATCTTGCGGTACAGGCGGAAAGCACGGCCGTAATTATCGCGATCCTTTGCCATCTTAAAATAATCCATAGCTTCGGTGTATTTTTCCTGACGCATCAGCGCACGGCCAACACCGATAAAGGCAAGATTATAGTTGGCGTTCAGATCCAGCACTTTATTCCACAGTTCGGCAGAACCATCGTAATCGCCGCGAAGATAAGCTTCGTTTGCCGCGAAGATCAGGCTGCCGTACTCCGTGGGGGTAAATACGGTAATGCTGCACTCCATATCGTCCAGCACGATCAGGTCTTTGCCCATGTGCTCAATGGAAATAGCGGAATTGAAGCTACCTTCACTGCTGCCACTGTTGCCAAAGGCCCAAAGCATGATGCCCTGAGAATCGTAGCCGAAGATACGGCCGCGGGTTTTATCCAAAGCTACGTAGATATCATCGCCAAGAACGGTGATATCGTGGAACTTGGAAGGACCGTAGTGGTTGTTCTGCTCGATCCAGTACAGATCGCCGATGGGGGGGTAACGGTCGTTCTTGATGAGGATATCGTTACCGATGCCGTTCAGGCGGCGAATGGGCTGTGCCACATCGCTGGCCAAGTCGTATTCGCTGAAAACAACGTTGGTGGCATAGATGAAGGAATCTTCATCTATGTAGAGGTTGCAATACTCGGTGGGCACAAAGGAGGCCTGCTGAGCACGCTGTTCTGCGGTGGAAAGATAATTCTTCCAAATGTATTCGTAGAAATTGTAGGATACTTTGTTTGCGCCGACATACCCCTTGAAATCGGTGTTGGCTTCAAACTTAACAATACCCTTGTTTACCTTGGAAACCAAGGTGTACACACGGCCGGACACATCAACGACAAACTTTGTGGGCTGGAAGCTGACGGTTTGGTCGTAGGAGCCGTTCATGGGCGCTTCTGCACCGATGGCATTCAGCTTGATCAGCAAATTGCCGGTGGCCGCACCTTCATCCGCAGGAACTTCCGTATCGCCTTCGGCAACGGCATCCTCGGCAGGAGCAGCTTCGTCAGCAGGAGCAGCTTCGTCAGCAGCAGCGCCGTCAACAGGCTCCGCAGCGGGCTCTTCTACCGGTGCTTCGGTGGGTTCAGGCGTGGGCTCCGGAGTGGGTTCGGGGGTCGGTTCAGGCGTGGCTTCGGGAGCGGCTTGCGCAGCAGCTTCGCTGGCAACGGGCTCAGCGGGAACCTCAGCGCCTTCTGCAACTACGCCCCCTTCGCCAACTGCAGGAACCACAGAGGGTTCGGGCGTGGGTTCAGGAGTAGGTTCGGGGGTGGGTTCCGGAGTGGGAGTGGGGATGATCTCGTACTGGATCTCCACCACGGCTTCAACAGTAGAATCTTTTTCTACGGTATAAGCAGTGCCGTTATCCTTTACAGCGAGGGTGTAACCGTCCACGTTGATGGTGGTTTCGTCTACCGTTACAACATAATCGCCGATGGGCAGATCCTCGAACACATAGGCACCATCTGCAAAATCGGTAGCGAGAACCACGGCGCTAAAGGCGTTGGGGCCAGTAACGGTGAGGCTTGCACCTTCGGGGATCTCGGCACCAGCGGCTACCAAGGTCAGCTGCAAATTGCCGAAATCGGCAAAATAGCGGTTGGTGATGGTGGCTTCGGTAGTAGCGCCTTTCTCTACGGTAACGGCAGCGCCGTTTCCTTCGATCACCAGAATATGATCCCGCACCAAAGCAGAGTTGTAATCTTCGGTAATGGTGTATTCGCCAGCAGGAACATTCTCTAGAAGCAAACCTTCTGCCTTAAAGTCGGAATAGTACACCGTGCGGTTAAAACCGTCCGGGCCAGCGATGGTAAAGGTAGCGTTCTTGGGCTTTACAAAGGCCTGAATGAAGTTCAGTTCCTTGTCGACCATCACAATGCGCTCGTTGTTGGTATCGCAAATGTAAATGTTCTCGTTTTCGTCAACAAATACATCGTTGGGCGCATTAAAGGTGGTAACATCGGTGCCTTTGATGCTGTCGATAATGCGCACAAGGGCAAAACCTTCTTCGGTCCTTTCCAGCTCAAGAACACGGTTGTTGCCGGTATCGCAAACATACAGCTTGTTATTGCGGACATACAAGCTGGCAGGTCTTCTCATGTCCAGATCCAGACCAAGATCCTTGCTGTAGATGACGTCGGTTACGCGGTAGGCGTCCGGGGATTCTCGAATATCGCCCCAGTAATCGTAATTGTATGTGTATGTGCTGGCAAAGCCGTCGTCTACAGCAAAGGCCGAACCACAAGTGGAGACCAGCAGCAGAAGTGTGACGAGCAGCGCCATAAGCCTGTAATGAGCTTTCACAAATCGTTCCTCCCTCTGAAATGATTGAAAAATGGAAACTGTGCGTTAGTCCTTAATACCGGAACTGGCCATGGTTTCCAAAATCTGGCTCTGGCTCAGAATGAAGATGAGGATCGGCACGGCCATTACCACTACGGTAACCGCAGCGGCCTGACCGGTACGAGCGATACCGCCGGCCTGAATCTGCTGCAAGGCATAGACCAAGGTCTTCTTTGCCTCGGAGTAGATCAGGGTGGTAGCGCTGTTGTTCCACAGGCTCTGCACGCTGAAGATGATAACCGTCAGCCAGGCAGGCTTCACGTTGGGCATAACGATGTTCCAGAAGATGCGGAATTCGCCTGCGCCATCGATGTGAGCAGCTTCAATCAAAGCAGTGGGCAAGCCTTCCATAAACTGCTTCATCATGAACAGGCCGATGGGAGCAGCAAAGGCAGGCAGAATGAGCGCCCAGTAGGTATCGATCATGTGCAGTTTGCTCATGATCACATAGTTGGGAATACCGGTAACATAGCCGGAGAACATCAGCGCAGTGGTTACCACGCCGAAGAACATTCTGCCGCCGGGGAAGTCGTACTTGGCCAGCACGAAAGCCGCCATGGAAGCGATGATCAGGTGGCCGAAGGTGCCAACAAAGGTGATGAGTACCGTGTTGACAAGGTAGCGGCTGAAGGGTACCCAACTCTGACCCATGGTGACCAACAAGTCGGAGAAGTTATCAAAGGTGGGGTGCTTGGGCAGTACCGTGGGCGGGAAGCGGAACAACTCGTCCAGCGGCTTGAGGGCGGAACCCACAGCAAAGATCAGCGGGAAAGCCATAGCAAAAGCGACAACGGCCAGCAGGAAGTAGATGCCGATATCGCCGCCGATGGAACGATTGGGGTGGCGGCGCCGGATGCTGTGCTTTTTGACCTTCTGCACTTTTTCACCGCGAAGTTCTGCCAAACGGCGAAGTTCTTCGGCGCGGCTGTAGGCCTGCAAGGGCTTGTTGAGCCAGAATTTGTCGATGTTGTTATAAACCTTCTGGCCTTCAACGAGGGTAAAGCTGTATTCCGCATCATCCTTGAGCTTGACGGTTACGGTGCTGGAAAGGCCGCCGTGACGGACATTCTTGAGCTGGGCAATTTCGCTGTAGGGGAATTCCACCACAGTCTCGCCCTTTTTGTTTACGAAGACCGCCGTTGTTTCGTTTGAGTTCAGCGTACCGCGAACTTTCTTTTTGCCATGAAAGAAGGTACCGTTGGATTTGATCTTATTAAATTCACTCATATCAGGTACCTACCTTTTCCAGCGCAGCAGAAATAAATTTCTTGCACAGAATCATAACCAGGAACAGCAGCGTGGCGATGGCGGAAGCATAACCCATCTCGAAACGGCTGAAACCGTAGTCGAACAAGTGGGTAACGATCGTACGGGCTGCGTAGTCTGTGGAGGGGTAACCAGCCAGAGCACGCGGAACATCGCATACGTTAAAGGCGGAGGTGATGCTCATAACAGCACCGAACAGCAGCATGGGCTTCATGCTGGGCAAGGTGATGTAATAGAGCTCCTGCCAACGGTTGCGAACGCCATCCACATAACCGGCTTCGTACATGCTCTTGTCGATGCCTTGGAAACCGGCAACAAAGCTAAGGAAGCCGGTACCCATGCTCATCCACAGGATGACGACGATCAACACAGGCATGATGTAGCGGGGGTCGGTGAGCCACAGCATAGGCGCATCGATCAGGCCGAAGTTGAGCAGCATGGAGTTCAGGTAACCGTAGGCATCACCGCGGAAGATGATGGAGAAGATGGAGTAGGCGTTGCCGGCGATGCTGGGTGCGTAGAACACAACCACAGCAATGGTGCGCAGCCACTTGGGCAGCTCGTTGATGAACCATGCGAACAAGAACGAGAGGATGTAGCCGACAGGGCCGGTGATAACGGCGATAACAAAGGTATTCTTAACAGAGGTCAGGAATACTTCATCCTGCAGAATGAGGTTGAGGTAGTTCTGCAAGCCGATGAAACGCGCAGGCTCCAGAATGTTGTAGTAGGTGAAGCTGTAGAAAATGGAAGTACAGATAGGAAGAATGAAGAAGGTGAAGAACAGGATGGCGTAGGGGGCCAGGAACAGGTAGCACACCTTCATACGCTTGGCCTTTGCCCAGTCGTACTGGAGCTTTTCGGACTTCATGGACAGGTAACGCTTACCGAAGGAGCCGGTCTGTACTTGATTCATTTCGTTCCCTCCTCTCCATCAATCGGCAGGCCGAATTCGCGCCGCTTGATCTTGATCTCTTCATTGATAGTGCGGGTGTAGGTGAGCAGCGTCTCGCGCGGATCATCCTTGTCGTTGATGACCTTGCGGATGGCGTTGGTCATGTGACGGGTGGTGGAGTAGCCACCGGCGATTTCCGGGAAGCCGCGGGCCCAGGACTGCTGCTCCTTGAGCACAGCCAGCTGATCGGTGGACCAAGCCAGCTGCTCCAGTGCATATTTGTTAGCGGTGGTGTAGCGAGCGGAGGCACCCAGAACGCTTTCCATCTCACGGCCGAAACGCACCTGAGATTCGGTGGAGACCCACCACTTCAAAAACTCCCAAGCGTTTTGCTTCATGTTCTCGTCATCAGTGGCGACTATCATGCAGCAAGCGCCGTTGGCGTGTACAGAGCGGTCAATGGTGCCGTCCGGCTTAAGGGTACCGGGGTAGAGGGTAAAGTCCCACAGACCGCGAATTTCGGGGGCAGAAACGGTCAGCGTGTTGTACAGGGTGTACTGGCCTACACCAATGGGCATTTCGCCGGAACGGAAACGGCTAACAAAGTCGAATACCGTGGGCAGGCCGTAGTCGTTGTACAGGCTGGTATACAGCTTGAAGGCGGCTACGCCGGCTTCGCTGTCGATCACGGTGCGCTGCTTATCCTCGCTGTAAATGGTGCCGCCGTTTTGGTAAATGAGAGAGTTGAAGCCGGACATATCAACCGTGGAAATATCGGGGAAGGGAACGCCAACAGACATGTTGTTGCCCTGAATGGTGGGCAGAATGGCGATCAGGTCGTCCCAAGTCTGGGGTACTTCCAAGCCAAGCTCTTCCAGAACGTCCTCACGGTAGAAGAGAACGGAGAAGATCTGGGTCTCGGGCAAGGCGTACACACCAATGTGGTTGCCATCGTCATATGTAAGGGGATCCAGCGCACTCTGGTAGAAGGGCTCGACCACGGTTTCGTAATCTTCGAACTGGGTCAGGTCTTCTACAGCATTACGCATGGCGTAGTTAACGGCAAACCAGCCGTCCACGCTCAAAATAACATCGGGGCCGTTGCCTGCCATAACAGCATTCAAAATAGCGTCGGGGGCAACCAGCTTGACGTTTACCTTGATGCCGGTCTTGGGGGTGAAGCTGTCGTCGACCATGGTCTTGAGCACGGTGCTCTGGTCGCGGCCGGTTACCAGCCAGACCTCGATCAGGTCGCTGTCTTCTTCATCGTAAACATCGCCCAAGGCGTTGTAATCTACAAAGAAGGAAGCCGTGCAGGCGCGAACTTCGTGGATGAAACGGGCAACAAAGCCATCCTTATACTTGGGCAGCGTTACCTGCTCGCCGCTGATGATGATGCAGTCGATATCCAGTTTGGTCTCGGCCATGTTCTGCATGGCGGTGCCCAAGCTGGTAATGTTATCCTTAAAGTTGGTAAAGGACTTGGTGATGCGGTCGTTGCGGTCAACAAACTGCTCCAGCTGCACAGCCAGCGTTTGGGCTACGGCAACACGGTCGCTCTTCTGACCGGTCAGTGCCACGGTATCGTCTACCAGCTTATACAGGCGCTTGGATTCTAGATCCATTGCCTGGATTACTTCGGGGTAAACGTTGGCCAAGTTATAATCGCGGAAGCGGTCGGGGTTTACACCGGTGAGCACCAGCACTTTGCGATAGATCTGATTGAGGCGGTAAATGCTCTCTTCCATATCGGTCAGAATATCGCCCATGGGCCCCAAGGTGGCTTCCAGACGGATGGTGTGCTTGCCGGCCGTCAGGTAGAAGCGGTAGGGGGTACCCTTGTCATCGCTCAGGGTGCACTGCTGCCAGCGGGTGTCGTAGGCAAAGGCTACGGCAGACAGCTCATCAAAGGGGATCTCGCCGTCGATATACACGCTGCGGCAAGAGAGCGCGCCGCGCTGATACATCTGACGAGCCTTGATGGTGATCTGATAATAGCCGTCTTCCGGCACCTCAAAATCCCACTGGATCCACTGACCGGCGTTGTTCCACGGGTCGCCGCCGATGTAGTTGAGCGTGGTCTTGCTCACATCGTAGGGCACGGTTGCGGGAGAAGCATGGTCGTAGCGGGGGTACAGAGAGGGAGAGGAGCGAAGCTGAGCATGTTCACCCTGAATGGTGCAGACCCAATTCTGAGCTTCTTCGCTCATTTCCACCTGAGGCTGGGCAGACAGATAGGTGTCGTAATCCTGCCAGTCAGCAACAGGCATCAATTTGATGGAACGCAAAATGACAGGCTCGTTCACGGCTTCCAGTGTCAGCGTGTTTTCGCCTGCCTGAAAGTAGAACTGATAGGGCTCGGTAATGTAGCCCATATCATCCCGGCAGTAGGCTTGCTGCCAATCATAGCGTTCGATCTGAGAGGGGCGGATGTGGTTGCCCTGATTGTCCTTACGGAAGGAGCCGTCCTCGGCAAAATCCGAGGGGTCATCCGTCCAAAGGCGCGAAAAGCGCAGTGTAGCAGCACCGGAAAACGGAAGTTCTCCGTTGATATACACTGCACGCTCGATATCCACACCGCGGGATTCTACAGTTTTGTAATCGATCAGAATGGTATACATGCCTTCCTCAGGCAGGGTCACCTTCCAAGTGGTGTTGTTTTCATCGGCGGTATAGACGCACTGTGCGCCATCCTCCTCACGAACCTCACCATCGCCTTCGAAGGCAAGGAGATCCAGTTCTACCGCCTCGGCACCAGTGCCTACGCCTGCGTGAGCGTTCAGGTAGCCGTTGTAGGTATCGCTGCGGCCGATGCCTTCGATATCGGTGCTCAGATCTACGCCCTCGTACTTGGAGCGGAAATTCGATTCACCGCGCGAAAGCAAAAGAAGCCCAGCGATAACGACCACTGCGCAAAGGATACCAATCAGTATTCCCCGTGTTTTCTTTCCCATGAAGCTTTCTCTCCCGGTTAGCTGCGAAGAATACGCAGCAATTTTTGACACTTTTTTTCCTTGGTTGTGGCGGAAAAAAAGATTGCAAATACGAACATCGTTTTGTACTGAAACCGGTAAACCGATGCTGGATAGGACATTCGTATCGCAACGTATATACGGATTATACTGGTTCTTTATTCGTGTGTCAACATACGCTAACTGAATCGCAGCTTTCGCTTCTTGCTGCTTCGAGACTGCTGGCAGGTGAAATTTTGTTTCTTTGTTTAAGTAACAGTTATGGTTACGAAAATGTGCTTGTTTTGTACTAAATGAACACTTATTATTTATGAAACATTTTCGAAGAAAAGAAATATCTTCGAAAAAACGTCTTACATTGGCGCTTTAACGTATCAATAGCAGAAAATGCAATCGAATGCACAGAACGACAAATGTTAAGTTTTTATAACACTGCTAATGCTTTGCTTGCTGCGTGTGGCGCTTTTTGTCTTTTGTGCAAGAAAAAATGCCCTCTTGAAAGCACTGCAATACGATGTTATGATATAGACAAATTTGCAATGCAATTGCATACAAGGAGGTCTATCCATGTCTAAATACGCCCATCGTATGTCCGCAAGCACCCTGACGTTGAAAGATGCGCAGGGACGCCCCATGCCTGGCCGCAAAGTAAAGGTCGATCTTGCCCGTCATGAGTTTCTCTTTGGCAGCGGCTGCTTCTGGCTGCAGGAGCTGCTCAACCCCGCCTGCCCCGAGCACCTGAAGGAGCGCTATCAGATCTACTGGAATAACTGGAAAGAAGTTTTCAACTATGCCACCCTGCCCTTCTATCAGGGCCGTTACGAGCCTGTGGAAGGCCAGACCAAGGAAGTGGAGACCCTGCGTTCTGCCAAGTATCTCAAGGAGAACGGCTTCACCGTAAAGGGTCACCCCCTGTGCTGGCATACCTCTTCTGCCCTTTGGCTTTTGGAAAAGGATAACAAGGCTGTGCTGGAAAATCAGCTGGCCCGTATCCGCCGTGAGATCGGCGCTTTCCACGATTACATCACCCTGTGGGATGTGATCAACGAAGTGGTCATTATGCCCATCTTCGAGAAGGAAGAGAACGCCATTACCAAACTGTGCCAGGAAATGGGCCGTGTGGGTCTGGTGAAGGCCGTGTTCGATCAGGCTCGTCAGATGGATCCCAATGCTACGCTGCTGCTCAACGACTTCAACACCAGCGAGAACTATCGCCAGCTGATCGAAGACTGCTTGGCCGCTGGCGTACCGATCGATGTGATCGGCATCCAGTCCCACCAGCATCAGGGCTTCTGGGGCATGGAGAAGCTGGAGGAAGTTCTCGCCCGTTTCGAGCGCTTCGGTAAGCCCATGCATTTCACCGAGAACACCTTCGTTTCCGGCGATCTGATGCCCGCCCACATCGTTGACCTGAACGACTGGCAGGTGCCCGAGTGGCCCTCCACTCCCGAAGGCGAGGATCGTCAGGCACGGGATCTGCTCACCATGCTGGATCGCCTCTTTGCCCATCCCCAGATCGAAGCCTTCACCTGCTGGGATTTCGAAGACGGTGCATGGCTGGGTGCGCCTTCCGGTCTTGTGCATAAAGACGGCAGTGTGAAGCCCTCCTACGAAGCTCTTAAGCAGCGTGTACGCAAGGATTGGCATACCAGCCTGGAAGTGATGACCGACGAGAATGGTCAGGTGCAGGTGGAAGGCTACCGTGGTTTGTACAACCTCACTTGCGACGGCAAGGCTGCACAGTTCACCCTGAATAAGACGGATAAGGAACAGGTCGTGCAGCTGGGCTGAACCTTCTGAACGGTAAAAGATGCTCATCCCCCCCGGGTCGGCTTACCCCGCCCGGGGGATTTTTGCCACAAAGGCAGCATTTGCCTGCGGCAGGTGGACATATAGATAGAGCATCAGTCTTTACGACCAAACTGGAGGAGGATGAAACATGAAAGTGATCCTGATCAACGGCAGCTCCCGGGAGCATGGCTGTACCGCCCGTGCACTGGAGGAAGTAGCCAAAGCTCTTGAGAGCGAGGGCATTGAAACGGAAATGCTGTTTATTGGCAACCAGCCGATCGCCGATTGTTTGGGCTGCGGTCAGTGCAGCAAATTGGGACATTGCGTCATCGATGATGCAGCGGCGCAGTTTGCCCTGCGTGCAGCAGAAGCAGACGGCTTCGTGTTCGGCTCGCCGGTGTATTACGCCCACCCCAGCGGTCGGCTGCTCAGTTTTATGGATCGGGCATTCTATGCAAACGGTGGCAACTTCCGCTTCAAGCCTGCAGCAGCGGTGCTCAGCGCACGCCGGGCAGGCAACACGGCCTCCATGGATGTTATCAATAAGCATTTCACCATCAACGAAATGCCAGTGGTATCCGCTACCTATTGGAACCATGTGCACGGCAACACCCCGCAGGAGGTGGAGCAGGATGTGGAAGGTTTGCAGACCATGACCAATCTGGGCAAGAATATGGCGTGGCTGCTCAAGTGCATCCAGCTAGGCAAGGAAAATGGCGTGTGCCCGCCGGAAAACCGCAAGGTGTATACGAATTTTGTCCGCTGAGACAAAAACATAGACCAAGAAACGGGTCGGTACTGGCTGCTGCCGGTGCCGACCCGTTTCTTGCGTGTAGAAAGGCAATGCGCGCCTAGAAGGAATTTGGGAGGTTTGTATCGAAAACGATAGTTATGGAACAACAAAAGTGGCGCTACAGCCGCACGGAGGCATAATACATGAATATACTGGTGATCAACGGTAGCCCAAAGGGCGATTACAGCATTACACTGCAAACGGTTTTGTATTTGAAAAAACGCCACCCGGAGCACCATTTCGAGGTACTCAATGCCGGGCAGCGCATTAAGGCGCTGGAAAAAGATTTTGCACCTGCGCTGGAGGCGATCGCTAAAGCAGAGCTTTTGTTGTTCGCCTATCCGGTGTACACCTTTATCGCCCCTTGTCAGCTGCATCGCTTTATCGAACTGATGAAGGAGCACAACGCCCCGGTTGCTGGCAAGTACATGAGCCAGATCAGCACATCCAAGCATTTTTTCGATGCTACGGCGCATCGCTATGTGCAGGAGAACGGGCAGGATCTGGGCATGAAGGTGCTGCGTGGCTTGTCGGCTGATATGGACGACCTGCTTACCCAAAAGGGCCAGCAGGAAGCGGAGCTGTTTTTGAACCATGTTCTCTGGTGCATGGAGCAGGGCTACTGCGAACCGGTGCAGCCTGCGATTGCGAAAGCAGAACACGCCGTTGCCACCGTACCGCCAGCGACCCAGCCCATGGAGGAAAAGCCCGGTGATATCGTTATCGTTACCGATCTTTTGCCCGAGGACACCCGTCTTTCAGCAATGATCGAACGTTTCCGCAGGGTCATCCCCCGTAAGACCCGTATCATCAATCTGCGGGAGTATCCCTTCAAGGGCGGCTGTCTGGGTTGTTTCAACTGTGCCACCGACGGTGTATGCATTTATAAAGATGGCTTCGACAGCTTTCTGCGCGATCAGGTACAGTCGGGTGAGGCCATCGTTTATGCCTTTACCATTCGAGACCATTCCATGGGCGCTTTGTTTAAGATGTACGATGACCGCCAGTTCTGCAACGGTCACCGCACGGTTACGGTAGGTATGCCGGTTGGTTATTTGGTATGCGGCGATTATTTGCAGGAAAGCAATCTGCAAACCATCATCGAGGGGCATTCTCAGGTGGGGCAGAACCCGCTGGCCGGTGTGGCTACGGACGAATCCGACCCCAATGCTGCCATCGATCAAATGGCTGGCGACTCTTCAGCGAATGTTGGAGACTCGCTACCACCAGCCCAGAAATTTCTTGGGCGTTGGCGGTATGAAGATCTTCCGCGACTTGATCTACCTGATGCAGGGCATGATGAAGGCAGATCACCGTTTCTATAAGCAGCATGGTGAATACGATTTCCCCCAGAAGAAAAAGGGAACGATCATGAAGATGTATCTGGTGGGGGCGCTGCTATCCTCGCCGAAGATCAAAGCCAAGATGGGTAACAAAATGAATGAAGGTATGCTTGCGCCCTACCGCAAAGTGCTGGAAAAAGCGGTACCCTCTGAGAAAAATACCTGAATGGCGCTTAAAAATTGAAAAGAACTGCCCCCGGAGCCATGAGCGGCTTCGGGGGCAATGCTTTTTTGACGATTCAATTAGCCTTCGATCTTAACAGATGCTTCTTCCGGTGCACTTTTGCTAGGCTGCTTGCGCAGCAGAACGAAGTTGAGCGCGATCAGGTACAGCACAGCCAAGCCAAGGGTCACAAAGCACATCAGGTCTCTACGGGAAGCGAGGGAAACGAAGATCAGCATAGGAGCACCCAGAACGATAGCATAGCTGCTGCCCACCACCAGATTGTTGGCTGCGGGGGTGGAAAGCTCAGGGTCGATCTCGCGCAGCAGCAATACGCCGGAACCGATGGTGCCGGTCAGCATACCATACATGGAGATGAGCCCCTCGTTGGAGTAGCTGCCGTAGTTTTTACGGCAGACCAGCCGCAGGTGGAGCCAAGTGCAAGCAGCGCCTGCAACGCTCATCAGCAAGAAGGGGATCCACAGACCGCTCAGGTCTTCCAGCCGGATGGAGGCGATACCGCAGATGATCATAATATCAAAGAAAAAGCCGGAAATACGGTTGAGCAGGTAGTTGTTCTGGTATTGGCGGGTAACGATCTTGCACTTCCGTCCCTTATCCAAAAGCACACGAGCCAGCATCGCCATAACGGAACCAACGATAAAGTTGAAGCCCCACAGCAAGGTGTTGACGGTGTTGCCAAGCCCGGGAGAAATGGCAGAGATGGCAGAGGTAAGCCCCCAAGTGATCAGGTAGGTAAACAGATAGACGATCAGCACCAGCGCGATCTGGACAGACAGTTTATCGATGGAATCGGATACGGGGATCTCGTTCTTATCCTGAAAAAAGTCTGCGGACAGGTTTTCGTTGTCGTGAGCACCGCTTTGTCCTTTGAGGATGCCCTTCTTACGCCAGATGTTCAGCATGATAACGCCTACGATGCAAGCGCACAGATAACCGGCTGCGGCAATGGAAAGACCGAAGCTACGCCCGCCTGCAAAGCCCATGCCCTCGTAGGTTGTGCCGATGTTGTTGGCCTGTCCGGGGCCTTGACCAAAACCCATGGGCAACAGCAGACCAGCAGGCTTGTACATCTCCGGCATAAAGGTGTAGGCCAGACCGATGGTGAGCAGCAGACCGATAACGCCCTGCACCAGATAAGTGCTTACGATAATAGCGCCGGATTTAAAACCAGAGGCACTGCCTGCTTGGGTATCATCTTTGGTAACTGTACGCAGCGACATGGCGATAAAGCCCAGCGCAATGCAGTGGTACACCATGATCTCCAGCAGCGATTCATCGGGCTTGTAAATGCCTATGGTTTTAAAGATCAGCAAGAGAAAACCAGCCAGAACAGATACCGGCATCAGGGTTTTGCGAAACGCAGGGATCTTGCGGCGGAGCATATTGGCAAGCATTACCGAGCAAGCCAGAAGCCCCATTTGGATGATGAAATTCCACAAGGGTTGGTTGGCGGCAGAGTAATCCATAGAGTATACCTCCGTTTACTTTGTTGCGGATGTGTGAGCGTTTTGCCAGGCCAGCAGATATTTGCGCATGCAGCAGCCGCTGGTTTGGCTTTTCAGCTCAAAATAGTCTCCACCCATGGAGAAGGTGAGCCGATTGGTGCGTATAATGGCCATGTTGCCGATTTCGGCAAGGGGCAGCGTATGGTCGCCAATGGTAAGCACATCGTTTTGCAGCTTGAGGCGGCCTTCTGCCAGCAGTTGGGTGTTGTGATCATCGGTCACTTTGAGGTACGTGACGTTTTCGTCTGCAATGCCGTCCTCAGGCATTGTGTAATCGCCCGTCCGGAAGGCTTCCAGCTGCCAGGCATCCCATTGGGCAATGGTGGCAAAGGGCTGGGCGGGCTCAAAGAAGCCGGATTCTGTAAAGAGCAGATCGAAGCCGCAATTGCAGCGGATATGGTCGCCCTCGCTTTTCAGGGTGCCGATCTGTTTGCATTGGGGGCAGATAAACAGCGCAGATTCCATGTGCTGTGCACGGTTTATACCTTTGTAAGCCACGGGCTGCACAGCTTGTTCGGCCCATGTATCCTCGTTGATGTCGCTGTTGATGAGGCGCAGGATCTCGTCTTTTTTCATGGCCTTCAGCTGTTCGGGAGAATACACGCCCACAACGTTGCCGCTCATTTTGCCGCGGCGCACGCCCTTGCCCCAGCGGGGGTTGGTCAGGTAGCCGCCTGTTAAGCGATAGGTGATAAGCGTAGCACCGCTGATCTGCGCAAGCATGGCGGTGGCCGGTAATACCGGTACAGTAGCCCCATCCCAAGTGGTTTCGCCGGAGCCGAAAATGCAAACCGAATGACCAGCTTTTAACTGGCGAAGACAGGTCATGGCGGTATCCATACCAGTGCTGCCCTTGCGGCGCGGAATGATCGCCACCAGCCACTGGATCAGGCTGCTGACCCAGCCTAAGCGGAAGATATGCTCGCTGGCTACAAAGGCGATCTGCTGCTTGCGAAAACTCATCGCCAGCAAGAGGGGATCCCAGTTGGATACGTGATTGGAGATGATCAGGCAGGGTTCGCTGCGGGAGGCTTCATCGTGCGTATAGGCAAACTTGCTTCGCAAATAGGGATGAGCCAGCGTGCAGAGTATTCTCCATAGAAATTGATGTCTCTTTTGCTTATTCATAGGTTCCCCCTTCAAGCATGTATAGGATGGATGAAGGAACACCGCTGTAACTGGCGATGATACCAATATGCATATCATAAACCAGCACATGGAAATCTGTCAAGAAAACACTTTGGAGGGTTTGCTGGTGTTCGCAACAAGCCCTTGTCTTTTGCAACTCTGCGTGATATTCTATGATGGGATGAAAGCGCAGGGAGGCGATTTGGATGTTCCGCAGAGCAGGACGCAGATGGGGACGCGCTATGGGTTGGATCTTGGTGCTTACCTTTATTGTAACGCTGGCTATGGCTGTGTACATTCATATGTACGAACCTGAACGGTACATTGCGGAGTACACCCTGAATGCTGTACGGGAGAACCGCAACCCAGAAAACCCTGCGCCGCTGAGCATGTGGATGCTCATACGCGATTACGACCACTTGCTGGATAGCGAAGGCTTCCGCATGCAGATCGTTGCGCAGCAGCTTAGCGACGGCAAAACCTTTATCAGTGCCCGCGGCAGCGCCACCGACCATATGGTGGTCATCCGCGCTGTGGGTGTCGACCCGGAGATCGTTCTGGGGCTTGCCGATGCGGTGGGCGACCGGCTGGTAGCTGAATCCGTCAGCTTGCTGGGCGTGGAAAGTGTTCATACTGTAAACCGGGCGCACTTGGCCCCACAGCCTACCGAAATGGATAAGCTGGTGCGCATTGCCAAAACGATGCTGCTTACCTTTGGCGTACTTTCGCTTCTGGCGATGCTGTTTGGTTCCCGTCGGGAACATGTGGGCTGGATGACACCGCCCCAGCAGCTGGCTCTGCCGGTGGTCGGTCAGGTGGCCCAATGCAGCGAGGAATGTGAGCATTGCGCCCGCCGCCTATCCCGCAAGAAAGCAAGCGAGGCAGAGGGCAGAATGCTTCATTATGTAAACCGTCTGGTGCGGGAAGGCGTGGAGGAAATAGCGCTGGCAGTGCGCGCCGCCGCTGGTATGCAGTCTTGTTCTGTAGCGGTCACTGGTGTGCGCGGCGAGGATAACGCTCCTGCCTATGCAGTTTTGCTGGGGCAGACACTGGCAGCCGACGGTTATTCGGTACTGATGATCGAAATGGACGGCGATGCGCCGTCTTTGCGGAAATATCTGGGCGCCTCCGGACAGACGGATGTGGTGGATTGTCTGGACGATGACAGCCGGCTGCCCATGGCGCTGCGCCCCACCCGCATCAACACCTTGCACATGATCGATTGCTGCCACGACGGCGAAACGATGCGTACTGTGTCGGCTTCTCTGGCTTTCCGCACCTTTGTGGAGGATGCGCAGGCGATCTATGATTATGTTATTCTAAGCGCGCCGCCTGCTGCCTTTGGCGGCGGGTCGGAAGCTGTGTGCAGCGCAGCGGATCAAACGCTGCTGGCGGCCAAAGATCAGCGCTATACAGCCAACGAGCTTACCGGCGTTGCCGCAGGGCTGATCCAGCGGGGCGCGCGGCTCACCGGTGTGGTCTTTACAGGTGTAAAGATGCGCCAGCTGAAGGGTATCTACAAGGTAGACGGCAAGGCCTACCGTAAAGGCAAACCCAAGGGACACGCCGCCCAAGCATGAAACGAACGGCGATAAGCTGAAGGAGGAGTACGAATGGATCTTCTGAGAACGCTTGTACTTTATATGACGATGCTTTTTGTATCCTCTGTGCAGACCATGCCGGATGCGCAGAGTTTTATGGTGCAGTATGCGACCCCCGAACCCACAGTGCAGGTCACCGTAGCGCCGGTGGTCACGCCTTCGCCTACGCCTGTGCCCACCATTGCCGTATCGCCCAATCCAGAGTATAAGACCTTGCAGGTGGGCGATAAGGGCGACGAAGTGCTTCGCCTCCAGCAGACACTTACCGATTACGGCTATTATGTAGGCGATCTGGATGGCCGCTATGGCAACCAGACCCGCTATGCAGTGGAACGTTTCCAATATAACCACGGGTTGGTAGCCGATGGCATCGCAGGGCGAAATACCCTTACCGTGCTGTACGACAGCAATCAGGTGCGCTACGCCGAGCCGACCCCCACGCCCTCCCCGGCAGCGGATTCCCTTACCCTCGCTTTGCCCATGGAGACCGAAGTACCTGCCGAAGCGACCCCAGCCCCGGAACAGCAGGATACGCCTGCTCCTGACGAAACGCAGGAGCCTGCGTCTGCTGCAGCTGTTGAGCCGGAGCCCACCATTCAGCCGGAGGCGACCCCTGAAGCCACCCCCGAGGCTACGGCTGAACCTGTTTTTGCAGCTTTGGAAGGCTGGAGCATCCGTTTTGCACAGGAGGAGGAGCCGCTTGCCATTGCTGCTGAGGACGCTGCACAGCCTGTAAAGGTCTACCATTTTGGTAATGTGCCCTATGTTCCGCTTACGGCTATTCTGGAGGAAGCTGGCGTATTGGTCGTATGCTCTGATGATAATGTGGAGAAGATCGAGATCGGCTATGCTGCTCAGGATAGCCTGTACCTCATCAGCTTTACCGATAAGAAGAATGGCGACCCCGTGGGCTTGGAAGCCTATTGTAACGATGAACCTTTGCCGCTGGAAAATCGGGATGCCCGCTATGCCGACGGCATGTATTATCTGCCGGTGCATACAGCGATGGTCTTGACCGGCTTTACGTTTGAATTGGACGAAACCGCGCAGGAAGTGCTTGTGCAAGTGCCTCAGGCGGAGTGATGATGGCTTTTTGTTCTTATAGATAAGGAAAGGAAGTGATGCTTTTGCTAAGAGAAGCAGTTGCACACAGCGATCCCTATGATATGACCATGACCATGCTGCGCATTAAGCAGTTTGAAGCGTGCGAGCGCCGCTTGTCCGCTTTTCCGCAGAAGGCGCTTTTTTCCGATACCGTTACCGATGCCGATGCACAAGCGTTGCTGAATGCTTCTTTTGATAACGCGACCAACCTGAGCCGGCGGCAGCTTTTGACCATTAGCGAGCTGCGTGCGGCGGTGCTGAGCCGTTTGCCGTTGGAAATGCAGTATTTGGATGCCAGCGAACGCTATTTGCTGATGGTTTTGCTGAAAGAGGGCGGTTCTGCCGTGGTGGAAGATCCTGCTCGTTTTGGCAGTGTGGAGTCGCTGGCGAAGCGGCTTTGGTGCAGCGTAAAGCAAGAGGGCGAAGGCTGGCAGCTTACGCTGCCTTCCGCCCTTCGGGAACCGCTGGAATTGGCGCACCATCAGTGGATCCAAAATTGCAGCCAACGCAGGCTGCACCGGTTCAACAATGTGGTATACGGTCTTTTGTATACCGCCGGTCTGGTGGATGAACGCCGCCCTATGGAGATCTTTCTTAGCGAAGTGATCCAGCGGAATGACTGGATGGCTTATGATGTGGCCAGACGCTATATGAAGACCCAGTTTGATTACATCACCGATGCTGATGGCAAGCTGATCCTTTTGCACCCGGCCGTGGTGGATCCGGAGCGTATGCTCGCTTTGCAGCGCCCCAGCGGCGTGCTTACGCCGGAGATGGAACAGTGCCAGATGGGCATTGCCATCAGTATGTTTGGCCAGCCTGCCGGGCAGGGGATGAGCGCTGGCGATTTTGAGCAGCAAACCGACATCCTGCCCGGAGAGATCTCCCTGCATAACCGGATGACCCTGCTGCTGATGGATGCCGTCAGACCCGATTACGAACCGGACGAATGCGCCGAAGACCTGCGCCTGCTTATTAAGCAGGACTACGCTTACATAGAAGTATACGAAGCTATGAAGGCCATGCTGGTGCAGCTGCCTACCAGCCAGATGGATGCTGCCCTGATGGATCTGTACCAGAACACGCCGCGTTGGGCTGGGCTTGCGGCGGCAAGGATGCAATAAATGAAGCTGTACACCTTTCTCATACCCGAAAACCAGCAGCCGGGGCGGCTGTATCCGCTCATCCGGCGCATGCTGCCCCAATTGCCCGACCATGCGGTACGGCAGGCTTTCGATAAACGGGATGTAAAGCAGAACGGCCAGCGTGTGGGGCGGGATGCACAATTGACGCCAGGCGCTGAGGTAAAGCTGTACACTCCTTATGAAGAAGAAACGCCCCAAGTGGAGATCGTGTATCTGGATGATTCGATCATGGTCATTCACAAGCCAGCAGGGGTCAGTTGTCAGGCAGACGATAAGGGCGGCTTAACGGTCGATGAACTGGCATACCGCGCTTTAAAGCAGCGTGAGCCTGATGCCGCCCGCCCTGTAGCATGCCACCGGTTGGATAACCCAACCGAGGGGCTGTTGCTGCTGGCCCGCACCGAAGAAGCCCGGTTGGCGATGGAAGAAGCTTTCTACCACCATAAGATCGGCAAACGCTATACCTGCATCGTTCGGGGCACGCCGGAGCCAAGGGAAAGAACGATACGGGCATGGCTGCGCAAGGATGCCGCCAAAGCTCGTGTGCAGGTGCTGAGCCACGATGCCCCCGGTGCACTGCCTATCGTTACCGAATATCGGGTAGCGGAGGCGGGGGAGTGCGCAAGGCTGGTGGTAACGTTGCATACCGGGCGCACCCATCAGATCAGGGCGCAAATGGCGGCACTGGGTCATCCCCTTTTGGGAGATGACCAATACGGCGACCGTGCCTTCAACAAGCAGAGAAAGACTCGCCGTCTCATGCTCTGCGCCACAGAGCTGCGCTTTTCATTGGATGGAAAGTGGGTTTATTTGAACGACTTGAAACTAACGACCAAACCATCCTTTTAGCAGGGAGAGGCATATGAAAACGACCATCCGGCTGATCGCCATGGATATGGACGGTACGCTGCTCAACCCCGACCAGAAGTTGAGCAAAGAAAACCGGCAAGCACTTCTTGAGGCAGAGGCGGCAGGGATCAAACTGGCTATTTGCAGCGGCAGAATGCCGGGGGACAGCGCCTTGTTTGCCTTGGAGAATGGTTTGGAGCAGATAGCCATATTGGGGCTCAACGGCGGTTGCTGCCAGCAGTCCCCCACAGAGGCTCCCTATGTGAACCACATTTTGCCGCAGAAGACGGTGTTGGACTGCTGCAGGCTCTTTGCCGCAGAGGGCATCACTCACGGCATGTTCCTTGGCAATACGGTGGTGGTTTTCGATGGTAAAACCAAGCTTTTGCCGCGCGATTGGGGCAGCCATTGGGATATGCCGGGTGCTCCATCGCTCGTTAAGGGTGGCGATGTACAGTGTTTGGCAGCTGCGGGCGTTAACAAGATCGTTTGTGCAGAGAACGATGCGGCTGTGTTAGCCAAGCTGCGCACCGTGCTGGAAGCCGACCCGCAGCTGCAGGTGACCACTTCTTGGGTAAACAATCTGGAATTGATGCCCGTGGGGGTAGACAAAGGGCTCGCTGTGCGGGAACTGGCGCAGGAGCTGGGGTTGGATGCCTCGCAGGTGATGGTCATCGGCGATTATGACAACGACTTGAGCATGTTCCGCTACGCCGGGTTTGCGGTGGCCATGGGCAACGCCCCGGCCAATGTACAGGCGGCAGCCGATGCCGTCACCCTGACCAACGCAGCGGATGGCGTGGCCTATGCTATTCGCCGGTGGGCGCTGGCAGGGCGGTAAGCCTAGAAAGGTTGATGCACGATGAGCGATTGGAAGATGGATGCGCCGCAGCTGCCACAGACATTGCGAACGGACTATTCGCTGCAAGCAGCAGCAGTGCAGGCGGTCGAAGATGATGAGGATGTAGCCGAGCGCCAGTTTATCCAGCAAACGCTGGAAAACATCGAGGGCGGCGTGTTGGAGTTTAAAGGCTGCTGTTTTGACCGCTGTATTTTTGAACAGATCGAGCCAAGCCGGATGAGCTTTGTGGATTGCATATTTACCAAGTGCGAAATGAGCAATCTTGCCATGAACGGCGCTGCCATGAAGCGTGTGCACTTTGCCGATTGCCACCTGACCGGCCTTGGGCTGGAAAAAGCATCTTTGAGTGATGTGGGCTTTGAAAACTGCATGATGGATTATCTCTCTATCAGCGAAAGCAAGCTGGACAGGGTAAGTTTTCAAAACTGCCGGATGAGGGAAAGCCTGTGGGTCAATAACAAACTGGGACGGGTCGCGTTTGGCGATGCTGATGTGACGCAATCCGAATGGAGCTTTACCCCTCTTAAAGGGCAGGATCTGAGCCAGTGCCGTATCGAAGGCATCCGTATCGCATTGCCCGATCTGTACGGCGTGCGCCTGACCGCCGACCAACTGACGGCGCTGAGTGGGCTGTTGGGTGTGGTGCTGGTAAAGTAGACCGTGAATACCTCTATCATTTTGGAATGATCTATTCAATATATAAAAAACAATTTGCAAAGCGGTGGAAAAATGCTTGACATCCAAAACACCCCATGGTATACTCCAGTTTGTAAGTAGAGGCTGCCCGCTTCTCACCATGCGAACATCTTGCATTGGTCATGGCACATAAGTCCATGGGGTGTGTACGGCGGGTAGTGTGTGCCCGGCGTTTTTTTGTGCGTAAAGCCTAAAACGCCAAAGACTTTTGGAGGTGTATGGATATCAACGAGCCGATGATCAACGAAGAAATTCGCGACAAAGAAGTGCTTCTGATCGCAGAAGACGGCACCAAGCTGGGCGTTATGCCGACCCGCGCTGCATTGGAAAAGGCTGAGGCAGCCGGTCTGGATCTGGTCAAGATCGCAGCCAATGCCACGCCCCCTGTTTGCAAGCTGATGGACTACGACAAGCATCGCTACGAACAGTCCAAGCGCGAGCGGGATATGCGCAAGAATCAGCGTATCGTTACGCTCAAGGAAGTGCAGCTCTCCGCTACCATCGAGGAAAACGACGTGCAGACCAAGTTCAAGAATGCCGTCAAGTTCCTACAGGATGGCGACAAGGTGAAAGTGAGCATCCGTTTCCGCGGCCGTCAGATCGCACACGCTGATATCGGTATGAAGATCATGCAGGACTTCGCTACCCGCATCGAGGAGTACGGCACCATGGAGCGCCGCCCCCTGCTGGAAGGCCGCAACATGATCATGATCCTTGCTCCCAAGGCCGAGAAGAAGAGCTTCGCCGAAAAGAGCCAGGAACGCAAGGAAAAGAAGGCTGCCAAGGATGCCGAGCAGCAGAATGCTCCCAAGGAAGCCAAGCCCCAGCCCAAGAAGAAGGTCAAGCGCGAAAGCGAGAATATGATTTGACCCTGTTAACCCAGCCATCCCCGGTTCAGGCCAAAGCCTGACAGGTTATGGATAGCATACGGAAGGAGGACAACCCCGATGCCTAAGCAGAAAACCGACCGCGGCGCAGCCAAACGCTTTTCTTTCACCAAGAATGGCAAAGTCACCCACAAGCAGATGAACGCTAACCATCAGGTGCATTTGAAGACCACCAAGCGCACCCGTCACCTGCGTGCGGACGGCATCGTGGATAATGCGGCTGAAGCCCGTACCATCCGCAAGTTGCTGCCCTACAAATAAGCTTTGCTAACATTCAAGGAGGATAAAGAATATGGCACGTATTAAAGCAGCTGTTAATGCCCACAAGAAGCGCCGCAAGGTGTTTAAGCTTGCCAAGGGCTATTTCGGCGCCAAGTCTAAGCAGTACCGCGCTGCCAGCGAGCAGGTCGCCCGCAGCCTTCGTTACGCCTATGTGGGCCGTCGCCTGCGCAAGCGTGATTTCCGTCGTCTGTGGATCACCCGCATCAATGCGGCTGCCCGCATGAACAACATGAGCTACTCTGTGCTGATGAATGGTCTGAAGAAGAAGAACATCTCCATCAACCGCAAGATGCTCGCCGACATCGCTGTCAACGATCCTGCTGCTTTCACCAAGCTGGTGGAGACCGTCCGCGGCTAATCTCAAAAGGGCTGCCTCTTTTAACAGGCAGCCCTTTTTCTATCTTCAGCAATCTACGGAAAGGAGGCGCAGCCATGGCGACCGTTACCACACGGGGCATCGTGCTTCGTTTTGCCAACTATCGGGAGCACGACCGTATGCTGAGTATTTTAAGCCCGGAATACGGCTTGATCGATGCACTATCCCGCGGCTGCCGCCGTCCCAAAAGTGCCCTGATGCCCGCCAGTGAGCTGTTTGTGTATGGGGAGTTTGTGCTCTTCCGCTCCAACGATCGCTTCACTTTGACCTCCTGCCAGCTGGATGATACCTTCTATCCGCTTCGTTTGGAGCCCTATCGGCTCACCTGCGCCAGCTATATGACAGCGCTGTGCCATGCCGGTGCCCAGCCCGGGCAGGAGGCGCGGCTGATGTTTGAATTGCTGCTCAGAGGGCTATACCTGCTCAGTTATAACCAGTATACCGACCCGCTAACGCAGGTGGCAGCGTACCTGTTGCAATTTGCCGATGTAATGGGCTACCGACCCCGGATGCGCCGCTGCGCGCATTGCCGCACGCCTTTGCCGGATAACGGCCCATGGCGGTTCGATATTGCAGCCGGTGGTTTTTGCTGCGAAAACTGCGCGTCCCGCAACACTTGGCCTGTTACCATGGAGGAATATATCTGGATGTGCCGGGTGATCAAAAATCCGCTGGGTGAGCAGTTGGATACCGCCCCCAGCCGTTTGTTCGATATGCTGCGCCGGTATGTGGAAAGCCGCTTGGAAACACCCATCAAGGTGAGCAAGCTGCTACCGTGATCGGAAAGGAACATGGCCTTCTGTTACCCGCCCAATTCTGCTATCATACTTGAACAACATACAGAAAGCCCACCGCAAGATTCTTTTTTGCGGTGGGCTTTCTGTATATATACTATTCTTACCCCATGTAAGGCACCATCTGGGGTGCATAGTAGGGGGCACGGGTCAACATCTTTTTGTATTGATTGTCCATGGTATAGGTAAAGGCGTGTTCGATATTACCATTGGGCAGGCGCTTGGTTTGACGGCTCAGGTGGTAATGCTTTTTCTCGTTTAGATGGGGCATACGTTCTTCCAAAATCGTTCGCATAGCGGCTTGCTGTTTTGGCGTTAACTGCTGAAAGCCGTGCGCATGCATGCTGAAATAGTAATCGCCGTAGCCTGGACTGAGAAAACGGATGTACACACCGCTTTTGTCTACTGTGACCAGTTCGGCAGCATGCTTTTTTGCAAAATGGAGAACATCCTGTAATTCATCCAAAATGGGGGAGGCATATAGCTTGCGAACGCGCTGCTCATGTTTGCGGTTCTGCCGACGTTCGTACACCAAAAAAGAAACCAAACCAACCAACAAAACAAAAGCAAGCGCAAACAGCCAAGCATTCATGAACGGTCACCGTACTTCCCATCAATTGTTACATGAACTATACCATATACAGTGCAGCTTGTGCAATGGTTTGTGTTGGAAAATGGCGAAACGAATTGAATTTTGGCGCTATGATGCGAAACACATACCACAATTTGTGGAAGATGCACATAGAAAACCAACGACGGCCTATGCCAAACGAGATGTGATGGCATCGATCACAGGAGCTCTTGCTGCCAAAGGTTATAGGCTGCTTCCCAAGTGGATACGGAGAAAGGGCGCTGCATATCGCCGATTTGCCGGGCATAGCTTTCAACAAATTGCAAGAAGAATGTAACCTTTTCCCGTCCGGTGCGCAATTCCTCCTGAATCACCCGGCACCACACCGGGGCATGGCGCAGCATATCGCTGTCTTCCATCTGCTGGATAAACGAAGCAACATCAAAAGGCAGACGGTATTCTTCCAATGCGATGCTGCCATCTTGCGCAATTTCCACAATGCTGTAAGGCGCACAGCCCGGCATGCCATCCAGCGGCAAACCGCAGGAGCCCGGATTGATGAGCCATTTCTTGCGATCCGGGGATGCGAAGTGCCACTGTACATGACTGTGCCCGAAAAGATAGATGCCGTCTGGCAGCGCATCGAACCGCTTGTGGAAATCGGGGTCGTTGTCCAAGGAATGCTGCATATCTTCAGCGAGCAGGGCAGGCGTTACGTCGATCCCCTGATAGCGCTTGTCCAGATTGGCACAGCCCCAATGCTCTGCCACGTAACTGCCAAGGAAAGCAGCGGAACCATGCGCCATGTGCAGCTGCACCCCGGCATAGGAAAGCTCCGCCTGATGGGGCAGCCCAAACAGCCAAGCCTTGTTATCCGGGCTTAGCTGCTGGTAGCACCAGTAGGTAGCCTGCATCTGTCCATCCGTCCAAGTGGTGGGATCCTGCCCAAGCAGCCGTTCCAGATGCCCATCATCATTGCCCCGGATGATCGTGCTATTGGGATGGTTGCGGACGGTGGACAGGCATTGGTTGGGGCAGGGCATGCTGATGCAGTAATCCCCGGCAAACAGGTAGTGATCCACCTGCCGCTGGGCAGCATCTTTCAGCACCTGTTCAAGGGCGGGCAAATTTCCGTGTACATCTGCAATGATGGCGTAGCGCATCGCTTTCTCCTTTGAGTGGTTTCGTCGATCATAGGGAATCTGGCAAGCCTTCGTTGGGCATCGCAATGCAACGGACAACCACCAGATAGCGGGCGTAGTTCGCAGCAAAGGGTTCATAGCCCTCGGCAGCGCAGTCGGTCTGTTGGATGAGCAGTTCGTACCAGCGTTCCAAACCTTCCTCCACGAAAGCCTGTTGATGCTTTTGCGCTGCCTGACGCTTGCGGCATAGCATCTCCCATGTGGGGTGGGTAATATCGGTTACATGGGCGCTCATCCCGTTTGTGCGCAATGCCTGTGCCAGCTGAGAAGCTTCCCAACCGCTGGTTTTGGGAATCACATCCCCTTCCTGATAGCCTGCAAAGAATACCCCATCAGGCTTGAGCCAGCGCTTGATTTGCTGAAGCAGAGCATTCATATCCGGCGCAAAGTAGAGCGTATCCATGGAAATGACGGTATCAAAGCTGCATGGTCGATAGTCTTGCTGCCCGATCACACCCACTTGAAAAACGGAATGGTTGGGGAAATTCTTCTTTGCCTCGGCGATGGCTTGATGGGAGTAATCAAATCCGTGGATGACCGCACCGGTTTGTTTCTGCAGGTAACCCAGCATTTTGCCGTTTCCGCAGCCGATGTCCAGCACATGTGCTTCACTATGCCGGGGAATATGGGGCAGAATTTGTTCTACCTGCCACAGGTCACTAAAGCCATCTTGGGAAAAGTCTGCTCCGTAGGCATCGCAGCAAAAAGCATGAAAGGCAGGGGAGGTTGCCGCCATGGTATAGAAATCCTCGTAAGCATTGTAGAAAAGCAGCTGCTCGTGCATAAGGCCTCCGAAAAATGAGAATCGTTCTATTTTTCTACATACGATCCTTCTTTTCCTCCAAGGCTTCCCGGAGCAGCTCAATGCCGTGTTTCTCCACCCGGGACACATAGGATCGGCTGATCCCCAACAGCCGTGCGATCTCATGCTGCGGATGCATTTTGCCGTCCGTGAGGCCGTAGCGCATGCTCAGCACCAGTTTTTCACGCTCTGGCAGGCTTGGCAAGGCTTGCCGTACTGCCCGCAAGGTGATGCGCCGCCGCACCTCATCCTCCACCAGATCTGGGTCGGTACCCAGCAGATCGGCAAAGGTAACGGCATTGCCGTCGCTGTCGTGCCCCAGCGGTTCGTTTAAGCTGATATCTGCCTGCTGCTTGCGGCTCTGGCGCAGGCTCATGAGGATCTCGTTTTCAATACACCGTGCAGCATAGGTACTAAGCGAAGTACCGGCATCCATATCGTAGCTGCGTACCGCTTTGATCAGCCCGATAGCGCCGATGGAGATCAGGTCGTCAAAGGTGCAGCCGGGCACTTTGTATTTTCGCGCAATGTGCACGATCAGGCGCATGTTATGCTCGATCAGCAGTTGGTGTGCTTCCTCGTCCCCTTGTTTCAGGCGCAGAAGCAGCGCCTTTTCTTCGTTTGCACTCAGCGGCTTTTTGAAACATTGGTTGCCGGATATGTAGCCCAGCAGGAACAGGCAATCCTGAATCATCCAAAGCAAAAATGATAATGGCATCATCAATCCCTCCTGATAGCAGGATATGTGCTGTGCATGTCCGGAAATACCCGGGCATCAACCCGAAACGCATAGCCCAGCCGTTGACGAAAAAAGCTTTCTGGGGTATCATTTGTCCATCAAGCAAAGGAAGTGGAAGCATGGCAGAGATCAACGTTTTTTCCAAGAATGCTGCTTATCAGAAGTTCGAGGTGCTCAAAACCAACCGTAACAAGCGTTACAAGTACAACGAGTTTCTGGTGGAGGGCGTGCGCAGCCTGAATGAAGCCGTGAAGAACGGCTGGAAGATCAAATCTCTGCTGTATGATAAGAACAACCTGTCCGGCTGGGCAAAGGATATGATCCGTCAAACGCCTACCGAGGTGAACTATTGCCTGACAGCCGATTTGATGCGGGATTTGAGCGGCAAAGCGGACACCTCGGAGCTGATGGCGATCATCGAAATGCGCCGGGATGACCTCAGCGATCTGCAGCTTTCCAAAGTACCGTTTCTTGTATTGTTCGATCGTCCCTCCAACCGGGGCAATCTGGGCACCATGATCCGCTCCTGCGATGCTTTGGGCGCTGATGCTTTGCTGATCACAGGCCATGCAGTGGACTTGTACGACCCGGATGTGGTGGTATCCGCCATGGGTTCGTTTTTCAACCTGCCGGTGATCCGTGTGGAGGACAACAACGAGTTGTTTGCCTATGTGGAGCGCCTTCGCCAGCAGTATCCGGGCTTCACGTTGCTGGGCACCACCGCTCACAAGGAATTGCCCGTTTACAATGTCGATCTGACCGTGCCCCTCATGCTGATGATGGGCAATGAAACCATGGGGCTGAACAAGGCCTTCAAGGAAGTCTGCGATGTGCTGTGCACCATTCCCATGGCAGAAAGCTCCTATGCGTCTTCGTTTAACGTAAGCTGTGCCGCCTCCATTTTGATGTATGAGATCGTCCGGCAGCGGGGATGCAAATAGGAGATACGTTCATGTGAATGATCTGATCAGCTATGCAAAGGGGCGCCATTTGGATTTTGTTGAATTAAAGGCAACCAAGGAAGGGTACCCTTTGTATCGAAAGATCGGGTTTGGTGAATATCGTTCGGAGTATACGGATATGAGAATGCCTCAATAAATCCAACCGTTTGTTGGATGGCGCAAGAGCCGGTGCACCCCACTGGCTTTTTTTTATTACCCGCTTTTCATACACCGAAAAACCACCCTCTCATCAAAATGCCACTATACGTTCCCTGTGAAATATGGTATAGTATAGGCTGTATCCCTATGGACGAATACAGGAGGTCGGAGAGATGGAAACCATGCAAAAGAGTCAGCGCTCCAAAAAGGCTCTGCAAAATCGAGAGTTGAGCTGGCTGCAGTTCAACCGTCGTGTGCAGATGGAGGCGGACAGAACCCATCATCCCCTGTTGGAAAGAGCGAAATTTTTGGCGATCGTAACCTCTAATCTGGATGAGTTTGTGCAGGTGCGTTATGGCCGGTATCTCCAGAAAGCCGAGACGAATCCCGATAAAAAATTATTGGGCAGCATCACTGCCGAAAACTTGCGCAAAAAGATCAATAAAGAGATTTTGCGCCAAAACAATATTCAATATTTGCTGTACGAGGGCATCCGCAGCGAGCTGTATCTGCATGGGGTACGGCTGTATCCCGTTTTTACGATGACGGAGGAACAGCGCGCCCGGGAACTGGCGTTGTTCGAAAATGAGATCGCCCCCAATATGAAGGTGCTGGCAGAGGATGCCCAGCCTGCCCAAAAACAGCTGCATATTTGTGTAAAGCTGCAATCGGGCAATCACCGCAAAAATTCTTTTGCTGTGGTGGCCTTGCCTACTTCCCTGCCCAGATTGTACGAGCTTTCTAGCGATAGCGAAAACCGTTATTTGATCCGTTTGGAAGAGATCGTGAAGCACCATTTGGAAAAGCTGTTCCCCAAGGAGACGGTGGAGCACGCCGCTGCTTTCCGTATCTTGCGCAACCAGCATTTCGATCTGGAAGAATGCACCACGGAGACCCTTTCCGATGCCGTTAAGCAAATGCTGGATAAGCGGCACACCGGCAAAGTGGTACGGCTGGAAGCGGAAGAGCGCATGAGCGAAGAAATGCTGGGTATGCTTACCCAGCGCTTCGGCATCAAGCCGGAGCAGCGCTACCGTGCCACCGGCCCGCTGGATCTGAACAAGCTGATGATGGGGCTTTACGGCATGGTGAAGCGCCCCGATCTGAAATACGAGCCCTGTGAGCCTGTGGTGTACGAAGAACTGATGGGCGAGGATGCCTTCCAGCATATTCTGGAAAAGGATTATCTCATGTACCATCCCTACCATAGCTTTGCTCCGGTGGTCAATCTGCTCAAGCAGGCCGCCAAGGATCCGTGTGTGCGCTCCATCCAGATGACGCTGTACCGCGTATCTGGCAACAGCCCCATTGTGGCAGCGCTGGCCGATGCAGCAGCTGCGGGCAAGGATGTTTTTGTGCTGATGGAATCCTGCGCCCGCTTTGATGAGGATAACAACCTTTTCTGGGGCGAGCGGCTCAGCCGTGCGGGCTGCCGTGTATGTTACGGCTTCCCGGGCGTGAAGACCCATAGCAAGATCGCTTTGATCCAGCGGGAGGAAGCGGGACAGCTACAGAGCGTAGTGCATTTGGGCACCGGCAACTACCACGATGGCACCGCCAAATTGTACACTGATTTTGGCTTGCTCACCGCCGATGAGACCCTTACCGCCGATGCGGTGGCCTTCTTTGAAAGCCTTAAAGGCAACGAGGCCCCCGAACTGAAGGAACTTATCAAAGCCACCGAAACATTGCAGCCTACCATTCTTAAACTGATCCAGCGCGAGAAGGAGAATGCCGAAAAGGGTCTGCCCAGCGGCATCATTGCCAAGATGAACTCCCTGTGCGATGAGAGCGTGGTGGAGGCGTTGTGTCAGGCCGGGCGGGCTGGCGTCAAGGTACAGTTGATCATCCGCGGTATTTGCTGCCTTATTCCCGGCATTCCCGGCGAAAGCGACAATATCGAAGTGTATTCGCTGGTGGGGCGTAATTTGGAACATGCCCGTGCTTTCCGCTTTGAAAACGCCGGCCAGCCGGAGGTTTATCTGTCATCGGCTGACTGGATGCGCCGTAATCTGTACAGACGAGTGGAGCTGATGTTCCCCGTAAAAGACCCGGCTTGCAAACAGGCAGTAGAAAACGTTCTGCAATTGCAGCTCAGCGATAATCAGCAGCTGCGGGTGCGTTTGCCCGATGGCTCCTACTCCCTTAAGGAGGAAGACGCCCCGGCTATCGATGCGCAGGATGTACTGCTAAAGCAGGTACAAAATGTATTTGAAGGCACCTGCCAAGAAGGAGAGAATGCATGAGCCACTGGAAAGCTTTGGTGAAAGAGGATCAGGAAGCGGTATTGCAGCGCGACCCTGCCGCCAAATCTATGGCGGAGGTCCGGTTGTGCTATCCCGGGCTCAAGGCCCTGCGGGTGCACCGGCGGGCCAATGTACTCTACCATAAAGGGCATATTTTGCTGGCGCGTATGCTCAGCCAACGGGCGCGGCACAAGACCGGCATTGAGATCCACCCCGGCGCAGAGATCGGCCGCCGGGTGTTCATCGACCACGGCGACGGCGTGGTCATTGGCGAAACCACGATCATCGGTGATGATGTGACCATCTATCAGGGCGTTACCCTTGGCGGTACCGGCAAGGATGTGGGCAAACGCCATCCCACCATCGGCAACAATGTGACCATTGGCGCAGGCGCTAAGGTGCTGGGGCCTATCACCATCGGCAACAATGTAAAGATCGGCGCAGGCTCCATCGTGCTCAAGGATGTACCGGATAACTGCACAGTGGTAGGCAATCCGGGCCGTATTGTTAAGAAAAAGCAGCCTGCACAGGGTGTCGATCTGGATCAGGTCAACCTGCCCGACCCCATGCTGGAACGGATGGAAGCACTGGTGCAGCGGCTCAGCACTTTGGAAAGTTGCTTGAAGCGCCATGCCGAGCAGTTGGGCTGTACCGAGTGTTGCGTAGAAGAAGCAGCAAATGCAGCCGCCGCAGGCGAAGAACTGGCAGCTGCAGTACACAGCTCCATTCACCGTTGCAGCGGCGATTGCGAGCATTGCCGCACAGCGTCGCAGAACGCCCTGCAGACCGAAGAACAGTAAGCAAAAACCCTACCAAAAGGAGTGTAATATATGCAGATCTACAACAGCATGACCCGTAAAAAGGAAGAATTCAAGCCTATTCACGAAGGCAAAGTGGGCATCTACGCCTGTGGCCCTACGGTATATAATTATTTCCATATCGGCAACGCCCGCCCGTTTATCGTGTTCGATGTGCTGCGCCGCTATTTTGAGTACAAGGGTTACGAGGTGACCTTTGTGCAGAATTTTACCGATATCGACGATAAGATGATCCGCCGTGCCAACGAGGAAAATACCACCGTTGCCGCTATTGCAGAGAAGTACATTGCTGAGTACTTCGTCGATGCCAAGGCGCTGGGCGTTCGTCCCGCTACGGTACACCCCCGCGCCACCGAACATATGCCCCAAATCATCGCTATGATCGAGAAATTGGTGGAAAAAGGGCTGGCCTACGAAAGCAACGGCGATGTGTACTATCGTGTAAAAGCCTTTGAAAATTACGGCTGCCTCTGCGGCCAGAACTTGGAAGATCTGGCTTCCGGTGCCCGCGTAAGCGTGGATGAGCAGAAGGAAGATCCGCTGGATTTTGCCCTGTGGAAGGCACAGAAGCCCGGCGAACCTGCTTGGGAAAGCCCTTGGGGCATGGGTCGCCCCGGCTGGCACATTGAGTGCTCTGCCATGAGTACCACCTATCTGGGCGAAACCTTCGATATTCACGGCGGCGGCAAGGATCTGCTCTTCCCGCACCACGAAAACGAGATCGCTCAGACCAGCGGCGCCACCGGCAAGCCCTATGTGAACTACTGGATGCATAACGGTTTTTTGAATATCGATAACGAGAAGATGTCCAAGTCTAAGGGCAATTTCTTCACCGTGCGCGATATCGCCAAGGAATACGATCTGGAAGCAGTGCGTATGTTCACCCTGTCTGCCCATTACCGCAGCCCCCTCAACTTTAGCCGGGAGCAGATCGCGCAGGCGCAGAGCAGTCTGGAACGCCTCTACATCGCCCGCGACCAGCTGAATTTCTTGGAAAACGCAGCCAAGGATCGCCAGCCCAACGAAGCGGAAACGGCCTTTATGCAGTTTGCAGATCAGTCCCGTGAGCGCTTTATCGCTGCCATGGATGACGACCTGAACACCGCCGATGCCTTGGGCGCCATTTTTGAACTGGTGCGTGAAGTGCACAAGCTGAACGCCACCGATGTAAGCCGTCAGGCAGTTGTTTACGGTAAGGAAAAGCTGCTGGGCATGACCGATGTGCTGGGTCTGCTCATGAAGAAGGAAGATGGTCTGCCCGCCGATGTGCAAGCGCTGGTGGATGAGCGCGCACAGGCTCGCAAGGAAAAGAACTGGAAGCGCAGCGACGAGCTTCGCGACCAGATCAAAGCCATGGGTTATATTTTGGAAGATACTGCCGCTGGCCAGAAAGTACGCAAGGGCGTTTGATGGAACGGCCAACCAAATCGGCTGAAAAGAAAGCCGACAGTGCCCGTCTGACAAATTGGCTGCTTGCACTATTATGCCTTGCAGCGATCGTGCTGGTGCTGGCGCATTTGCGACCTGCAGAGCCGCTGCCGATGCGGGTCTTGACCTCGCCGGCAGCGGCTGTACGCACGCTTGCGCCAATGCCATCGCAAATACCGCTGCCACAGGCGGTGAATGTAAACACAGCCACCGTGGACGAGCTTACTGCTATCCCCGGTATAGGACCGGCGTTGGCAGAGGCGATCGTACAACAGCGGCTTGCTCATGGACGTTTCTATTACCCGCAAGACCTTCTCAGCGTAAAGGGCATCGGAGAAAGCAAACTTTCAGAAATGCTGCCGTACATCAAGCTGGATGAATGATCGGTTTTCCCATACGCGCAGCGCTTGCTGAAAGCAGCAACGGAAAACACAGGCGATGCCTGAAGGAATACGATGGAGGATGCATATGTACCAAAAATTTTTGAAGCGCTTTCTGGATGTTCTGTTTTCCGGTCTGATGCTGATCGTTCTTTTGCCGGTTTTGGCGCTGGTCGCGCTGCTGATCAAGCTGGATAGCAAAGGACCGGTCATTTTTAAGCAAAAGCGGGTCGGAAAAGACAAAAAGCACTTCCACATCTACAAATTTCGCACCATGCGCACCGATACCCCCAGCGATGTGCCTACCAACGACCTGCGGGGCGCCAACAGCTACATTACCAAGCTGGGCGGTTTCTTGCGCAAAACCAGCTTGGATGAGCTGCCGCAATTGGTGAATATCCTCAAGGGCGAAATGAGTTTTATTGGCCCCCGCCCTGCTCTGTGGAACCAATATGAGCTCATCCGTCTGCGGGATGAATGCGGTGCGAACGATGTGCTGCCCGGTCTTAGCGGCTGGGCCCAAGTGAACGGACGCGATCTGCTGGGCTTGGAGGAAGAAAAGAAGGCGAGATATGACGGCGAATATGCCCGGAATATCAGCCTTGGCTTTGATTTGAAATGTCTGGCACTGACTGTGGTCAACGTGCTGGGCATGCGCGGCGTGGCAGACGGCGACGAAGGCAAGAACCCTTCTGACCAAGCCAAAACGGAGGAATAACATGATTCGCATTTGCATCACCGGTGCAGGCAGTTATATCGGCACCCGTATTGCACAGCATTTGGCACAGCGGCCGGAAACGTTCGAAACGGTGGAACTGGATGTCAGCCAGCCTTGGCAGCCGGATGCGCTGGCCGGTTTTGACGCAGTGATCCACGTGGCTGGGATCGCTCACCAGAAGGAGACCGACGAAAACCGTTCGTTGTATACCGCTATTAATTGTGACCTGGCGCTTGAGGTGGCAGCGGCTGCCAAAGAAAATGGCGTTAAGCAGTTTGTGTTTTTTTCCAGCATGAGCGTGTATGGCATTACGGTGGGCGAAATTGATGCATCCACCGTACCTGTCCCCAATACGGCTTATGGACAAAGCAAGTGGCAGGCAGAACAAGGCCTTGCCGAGCTGGAAGATGAAAACTTCCATGTGGCAACGCTGCGCCCGCCGATGATCTACGGCCCGGGTTGCCGGGGCAATTATCCCCGCCTGTCTGCACTGGCAAGAAAACTGCCGGTGTTTCCTAAGGTGGATAACCGACGCAGCATGCTGTATATCGGTACTCTTTGCAGCTTTGTGGAGGCTCTGCTTCTCAGCGGCAAAGGTGGTTTGTATTTTCCCCAAAACAGGGAGTACGTTAACACGACCGATTTAGTACGCCATGTGGCACGCTGCCACGATAAGCGCATCCGGATGCTTGGCGGTTTCGGCTGGCTTTTGAAACGGTTGGAGAAAAAAGTCTCTTTGGTAAGCAAAGTGTTTGGCAGCTTGATCTATCACCAGCAGATGAGTGATGCCTTCCGCCCGGAGGATGAATTGGATTTTGCCGCTACCATCGAAAGGACGGAGGCGCACCAATGAATAAAAAGGTATTGTTTGTAGCAACGGTGCTTAAAGGGCATGTGCTGCTGTTCCATTTGCCGTATATGCGTTGGTTCCAGCAGCAAGGCTATGAGGTGCATCTGTGCAGCCGGAACGATACCGGTGACCCCGATTTTATCGTACCCAACTGCGACCGGTATTTTGATCTGCCTTTTGAACGTTCACCCTTCCACAAAGGGAACATCGGCGTTATGAAGCAACTGAAGCAGATCATCGACGAAAATGATTATGCGCTCATCCATTGCCACACCCCCGTGGGTGCAATGCTGGGGCGCTACTGCGCCCGTGCTGCCCGCAAGCGTGGCACCCGTGTTGTCTACTCAGCGCACGGCTTCCACTTCTTTAAAGGTGCACCGCTGAAAAACTGGCTGCTGTTTTATCCGGCTGAATGGATGATGGCACGCTGGACCGATCTGCTCATTACCACCAACGAGGAGGATGCCCTGCGGGCCCGCCATCTCCCGGCGAAAAAAGCGGTGAAGGTCGGCGGCGTTGGTGTGGATCTGACTCGTTTCGATCCTCCCGGTGACCGCCGCGCAGCCCGTGAGCTTTTGGAACTGCCGCAGGATGCACAAGTGATCTTGTCGGTAGGCGAGCACAGCGTGCGTAAGAATCACAGCACCATCCTTCGGGCTGCTGCCATGCTGCCTGAGGTGCAGGTACTTCTTTGCGGCTGGGGCGAAGGCAAACAGCAACTGGAAGAGCTGGCGCATACGCTCGGTATTACCGATCGTGTGCGGTTTCTTGGTTTCCGTAACGATTTGCCCAAGGTCTATCCGGCGGCAGATGTGTTTGTTTTTCCTTCCCTCCACGAAGGTTTGCCTGTGGCGCTGATGGAGGCCATGGCAGCTGGGCTGCCGGTGGTCACCTCCACCGCCCGAGGCTGTGTGGATCTGATCTGTCAGGGAGAAGGCGGTTTTTTGCGCGACCCCATGGATGCCGAAGGTATGGCAAAAGATATCCGCACCCTGCTGGAAGACCCTGCACTGCGGGAACGGATGGGAGCTGAAAACCGCAATACCATGCAGAATTATTCTCTGCCTGATATTTTGGAGAAAATGGCTGTTCTCTATCAGGAGCAATTGAAGGAGGCCCGCTGATGGCTTCGGTTTTGTTTGTAATGCGCTACCCGCTGCATCAGGGCGATCATCTTATTACCAAATACGATGGTCAGATGGCAGCTGCCCGGGAATTGGGGCATCAGGTGCATTGGCTTGGCTGGAACATGGAAGGTATCTGGCTTTGCGGTGATGGCGAGCCAAAGCTTATCCGCAAAACCCATTTGTCGCATATGCCGGCTTACAGCCACACGCTGCTCCATTGCCATCTGATGGATGGCGTTCGGATCGCTACCGATTTGGTAAAACCAGATTTGGTATACCTTCGCTTTATGCGAACTTTCGCCGGCGCGCCTGCTGCTTTGGCGTATGCAAAGAAAAACGGTGCCAAGCTGGTGGTGGAGCACCCCACTTATCCGTTTTCCAACGGCAAAACCACCTCGCTGCTCAGAAAACCATTTTTCTGGTATTGCGATATGGTTTTTCGCAAGATCGAGCCAATGATCGACCTGTATACCCTCATCGGCGACCCCTGCGACGGCAGCCTGAACGGCCGCCCCGCCATGAATATCGTCAACGGTGTGGATGTGGAGCGCTTCACGATCCATCAGCCCCGCAACGATTCGGAGGATATCCATATGCTGGCGCTTGCCAGCATGTCTCGCTGGCAGGGCTACGACCGGCTGATCCACGCCATGGCAGCCTACCAAGGCGATGCCAAGGTGGTTCTGCATCTGGTCGGCGAAGAGGGCGACGGCTCTTTGGCGCAGTGGAAAACATTGGCCGATGAACTGGGCGTAGGGGAGCAAGTGCTCTGCGAAGGCCCGGTTTATGGCAAAGAATTGGAAGCGATGGTGTCTGCCTGCGATATTGGGATCGGTGGTCTTGGGCTGCATCGCAAAAAGCAGTTTGTCAGCATGCCGCTAAAACTGAGGGAATACATGGCCTGCGGTCTGCCCTTTGTGTATGCGGTCGATGACCCTTCCATTCCCGATGAGCCCCGTTTCTGCATGCGGCTTCCCAACGACGATTCCATACCGGATATGGAGCAGCTCGTGGCCTTTGTGAAGCGTACCAAGCAAGATTACGAAGCACCGGAGCTGATGCATGCCTATGCCAAGAAGCATATGTCCTGGGCGGGTATTCTCAAACCTGTTTTTGAAAGGCTGGGACTTTGATGCCGAAACAGTTGATTTATCTCAGTTCCTGTGCAATACATCCCAATGGCGAGGGCGACCCATTTATGAAAATGGAGCAGCCATGGCTCGTGCATCATTTTGATGATGTGTGGATGGTGGCCTATCAGGGAACTGCGCAGCTGACAGAACATACAGACCAAGGCTATTCTTTGCAGCGCCCGCCTATGGCGGGCCTTTGCGCATGGTGGAAAGCGATTTTTTCCAAGGATGTTTGGCAGGAGATCCGCCGCCTGTTTCGGCAGAAAGGCTTTCGGCCGGTGGATGCGCTGAAGATCCTGCTGTTTGCTGTGCGCGGGGAGAAAATGCATCTGTTTACCGAAAGGTTGCTAAAGCAATACGGCACCGAAGATATCACGCTCTATTCCTGCTGGATGAGCTTTGATGGCTATGCAGCAGCGCTCAGTGCGCGGAAGCATCCGGAGGTTCGCTTTGTGGTAAGGGGACATGCATTCGATATTGACGTGGAGCGAAACGCTGTTAATCCTTATTTGATGAAGCAAGCCATTGCCGATGAAGCCGACGGGGTATATCTGATCAGCCAAACGGCAATGGAGCAGTATAGCAGCTATATGCAAGGACGCATTCCAGCAGAAAAGCTGCATGTGTTGGCTTTCGGCTCTGCCGGCAGCGCACCCGAAACCATTTTGCCCGCTCCCTTCCATCAGGAAGGCGTGCTGCGCATTGTCAGCTGCGCCAAGGTGATCCCCATCAAGCAAGTACATGTGCTGGTGGAAGCGTTGGCTCAGTGGGAAGGAGCCCCCGTGCATTGGACGCATATCGGTGATGGGGAAGATTTTGATGAAGTGCGTAAATTGGCAGAAGAACTGCTTGACCATAAAGAAAACGTGATCGTGCGTTGGCTTGGCAGCTTGTCCGCAGGTGAAGTATTGACACTTTACGAGAACGAACCCTTTGATGTGTTTATCAACACCAGCCGTAAGGAGGGCGTTCCGGTATCCATTATGGAAGCAATGCGCTGCGGCGTACCAGCGATCGCTCCCCGGGTGGGCGGTTTGCCGGAATTGGTTACGGAAGAAACCGGCTGGCTGTATGAGCCTGAGACTGGTGCGGACGGGGTCTGCCAAGGCCTGAACGCTTTGGCAGCGCAAACGCCTGAGCAGGCACAAAGCCGCAGGGCAGCAGCTGCCGCACGTTGGCAGGATCAATTCCAAAATGCATCTGGGCTTGAAAAAATGCTTGGCTGAGCCATGAAGGAAACAAGCGGAGCACAACAAGGAGGTTTATCATGGGCAAGCGTGTATTGCTGATCAGCTATTATTTTGCACCGCAAAACACCATCGGCGCTATTCGTCCCACAAAAATGGCTAAATATCTGGAGCGGATGGGCTACGAAGTAACAGTGATCTGCGGCGGCGGTTATGATGATAAAGTAGACGCTACCTTGCAGCGGGATCTGGATAAGTTGCAGGATGTCCACCTTATCAAGGAATGGAATCCGCTTAGGGAGCGCTCATATCGCAAGGCGCAGGCCCGGCAGCAAGCGCCCACGCAGCCCGCACAGGCTGCCTCCAAAGTGAGTTCTTCCGGGGTGATGAGTGCCATCAAACAGGTCGTGGGTAAGGTGTTGGATAATGTGTACCTGTATCTGGCTTGGCTCGCCGACCGGGATTTTGGCAGGAAAGCCAAACAGCAAGTTCGCCAGCTGGAAGGGGTTTATGATTGTGTGCTTTCCAGCTATGCCACCATCAGCGTGCACGAGGTGGCACGTTATGCCCAAAAGACCGGTAAAGCGCGCAAGTGGATCGCCGATTTCCGCGATGAGGTGAATATGGCCTTTGTTTGGCAGAAAGGGCGTCAGCGCAGATACGTCGAAATGGTGCGTCGGCATGCCGATCTGCTCACAGCGGTTTCCTATGGCGTACTGGATATGATGGATATGGAAAAGACCGGTCGGGTGCTTACCAATGGCTTCGATCGGGAAGATCTTCCTTTGGAGGACGCAGCGCAGCGGCAGGATGATCAGTTGAGAATAGCATACTGCGGCTATATCAGCGAAGGTAGAAAGAATGCGCCGCATCGGGATCTGAGCCCCATGATGCGGGCGCTGCGAACCCTGATCGATGAAGGCGTGCTCCACAAAGAACAGCTCCAATTGGTATACGCTGGTTCGCAAAGCCACCTGTTCGAAAAGGTGGCAGCGGCCAGCGGTCTGGAAAGCTGCGTGGAGGATCATGGCATGGTATCTCGTCAGGAATCCATCCGCTTGCAGCTGAGTGCCGATATCCTGCTCATGGCCTCCTGGCATATGACGGGTCGAAAGGGCATCCTGACTGGAAAACTGTTTGAATACATGATGATGAACAAACCTGTGGTCTGCTGTATGTCTGGCAATTTGACCGGCAGCGATGTGAAGGGCGTTCTGGATACGACAGGGATCGGCATTTGCTACGAGCAGGCAGCAGGGCAGGCCGATGCGGACAAACTGCTGGCATTCGTGCGGGATGCTGTGATGCGCAAGCAGGATCGTTTGCCCATGCTGGATGGCAGTTCCAAGGAAGCCATCAATGCTTACTCCTACCCGGAATTGGTTGCTAAAATGGCTTCGTGGATCGACGAACAAGTTTGCTGATTTGACTATTGCATTCTGTTTCTTTCCGTGTTAGAATTCATTAGGCTAACTGTTAAGTTGATTTTAACTTGTGCAGAGAGTTAAATTGTGAACCTATGATGTGGTTATTCTGGAAGGGAAAGGAATAGCAGAATGCAGCAATGGCAAAATGAATTTCGAAAAGAACTGAGGGAACATATCATACCCTTTTGGCAGGGGTTAGCAGACTACGAATTTGGCGGCTATTATGGCTTGTTGGATTATGACTTGACTCTGGATAAGAAAGCAGAGAAAGGTTGTATTCTCAACAGCCGTATACTCTGGTTTTTTTCAAGTGCTGCTATGTGCCTGAAGGATGAAAGCCTAATCAAAAATGCAGATCATGCCTACCGGTTCATGGTAGAACATTGTATCGATAGGGAAATGGGCGGTGTGTATTGGTCTGTAAACTACGATGGTACGGTCTGCGACGATACAAAGCACACCTATAATCAGGCTTTCGCCGTTTACGCTCTGTCAGCTTATGCACAAGCTACCGGTAAACAGGAACCTCTTGATTTGGCTTGGTCGATCTTTGAGGTGATCGAGGGCAAATGCCGGGATGCAAATGGTTATCTGGAGGCTTTCACCCGGGATTTCCGACCCGTCAGCAACGAGAAGCTATCCGATAACGGTGTGATGGCCACCCGCACCATGAACACTTTTTTGCATGTGTTTGAGGGTTATTCCGGTCTTTATCAAGCCACAGGGGATGAACGCGCATCTATGCGCCTGCGTGAAATGTTGGATATTTATCATGCGCATATTTACGATCCTAAGCTGCGCCGGCAAGAGGTCTTCTTTGATGGCGAATACAAATCGCTCGTCGATCTGCACTCTTACGGGCACGACATTGAAAGTGCATGGTTGTTGGACTGGGGTTGCTCCCTGATGAAAGATGAAGCGTTAAATGAACGCCTCATTCCTACTTTGACAGAACTTGCACAAAACGTATACACGAAAGCGTACCATGGCAACAGCTTGTACAACGAGTGCGAAAATGGTGTGGATGATAAAAAACGCATTTGGTGGGTGCAGGCCGAGACCGTTGTTGGGTTTATGAATGCTTGGCAGCGCAACCCGCAAATGACGCATTTCCTCGAGGCTTCCAAGCATGTATGGGAATATATCAAGGAAACCATCATTGACAAACGAGAAGGCAGCGAATGGTATTGGGCTGTCTGGGAAGATGGAACACCGGATTCTACCCTTGAAATCGTGGAACCTTGGAAGTGCCCTTATCACAATGGCAGAATGTGCATCGAAATGATCAGGAGGTTGGAAGTATGAGACTGCATCCCGAATACGCCAATGTAAAGGCCAAACAAGAAGAACTTCTCTCTCGTAAAAACCGTAAGCTGGAAGAGCAGAACGGCGTTTTTGACCGCTGGGTGTACCCGGTGCTCACCCAAGCCCATGCACCTGTAGAATGGCAGTACGATTTGGATGCTGACGCCAATCCGTTCTTTATGAAGCGCTTGGGTGTGAATGCGGTATTCAACGCCGGTGCGATCCAGCTGAATGGCAAATATTATGTAGTAGCTCGCGTGGAGGGCTGGGATCGTAAGTCGTTCTTTGCTGTAGCAGAAAGCGATAACGGCGTTGATGGTTTCCGTTTTTGGGATGAGCCTATTCTTCTGCCGGATACCTGCCCTGAGGAAACCAATGTATATGATATGCGCGTTACCCAGCATGAGGATGGCTACATTTATGGTGTTTTCTGCTCTGAAAGCAAAGATCTGGAGAATGCGGATCTGGGTGCAGCGGTCGCAGCAGCTGGTATCGTTCGCACCAAAGATCTTGTTCATTGGGAAAGATTGCCCAATTTGGTTACCAAACGCTCGCCGCAACAACGCAATGTAGTGCTGCATCCAGAATTTGTGGAGGGTAAGTATGCTTTCTATACCCGTCCTATGGATAGCTTTATCGATACTGGCTCCGGCGGCGGCATCGGTTTTGGCTTGTGCGATGATATAACCAACGCCGTTATTGATGAAGAGATCATCACCAGCCGCCGCAAGTATCATACCATCACCGAAGCAAAGAACGGTGCAGGTGCTGTGCCCATCAAGACGGATAAGGGCTGGTTGCATATTGCCCATGGCGTGCGCAATACAGCTGCAGGCCTGCGGTATGTGATCTATGCCTTCGCCACCGATTTGGTAAAGCCTTGGGAAGTGATCGCTGAACCCAGCGGATTTATGATCGCCCCAGAATACGAGGAACGCATCGGCGATGTAAGTAATGTGGTTTTCACCAATGGTGCCATCGTGGATGAGAAGGAGAATGTGTTCATTTACTATGCATCTAGCGATACGCGTTTGCATGTGGCCACCACAACCATCGAAAAGCTGAAGGATTATGTGTTTGGCACGCCCAGCGATCCGATGCGTAGTGTGGATTGTGTAAAGCAGCGTATTGAACTGATCCGAAAGAATAAGCAGCTTCTTGGCAAGTAAGGTTAGTAGCAGTTGTGCAGAAAAGTGCAACTGCTATTTTTATATCTATTGATACATAGTAGCATCAAATAGACGAATGATAATGTGGATATTCTGCTATAAATGTTCGGGAATAGATGCGTTATATATTGTTATTGATGGTCTAAATGTTCGGGATACAGAAAAACTTTCAAAAAAATCGAAAAAATCTGAAAAAAGGTGTTGACATTCTATTGGAGTGATGATATTATGTACAAGCTCGCTTGAGAGCACCGAACCTTGAAAACGATACAGAGTAAAGAAACGCAAGAACGACAGTCAATAATTTTTGAGTGAAATTCGTACTCGACGGATAAAAACGATCGAGAGCGATTCAGAATTTAACATAAGAGTTTGATTCTGGCTCAGGACGAACGCTGGCGGCGTGCCTAACACATGCAAGTCGAGCGGAGACTTAGGAGTGAAGTTTTCGGATGGATCTCTTAAGTTTTAGCGGCG
>JAZSRK010000098.1:0-4092 GCA_045538465.1 Candidatus Limiplasma sp.
ATGTTCACCGTCTGCTCCCACGCCTGCGGCTTCCATAACAAGCTGATCCGCAATATGCTCACCATCGCCGCCCGGAAAAGCCTGAACCTGTCCCGTCGCATCATGCACACCAGCTCCAAGAGCATCCGGGGCAGGCTGCTCAGCTATCTGTCCTTTCAGGCGACGCAGCACGGCTGCCGGGAATTCGATATCCCCTTCAACCGCCAGCAGCTGGCGGATTACCTGAGCGTAGACCGTAGCGCCATGTCCAATGAGCTGAGCAAGATGCAGCGGGACGGCATCATCACCGTTGACCGCAACCATTTTGTGCTGCTGGATGGGATGTGAGCAGCAGAAACGAAACAAACACCGTCTTCCGATGCAGCGTTCTGCACCCGAAGGCGGTGTTTTGCTATTCCTTTATTTGGCGAGTTTGTTCCAAGCGGGCAGGTTTTCAGCAATGATGGCATCCATGTCGGCTTCTACAGCATCGGGTTCACGGATGGTAATGCCATCTTCAAGGGCAGCCGTCAGCCAGACCCGCTTTGCCTCTTGTGCATTCTTCATCACGGCTTCAAGGGTCTCACCGCAGGTAATGCATCCGGGCAAGTCGGGGTAGGAAGCAATAAAGCCGCCCTCATTCGTGTCGGCTACGATCTCCATGCGGTAAGGCAAAGCCAGATATTCTTCAAGCCTCTTCCTGCCAGCTCATCCGGTCTTCGGCCTTTGGCCGCCTGCGCATGGTCGCCCCATAGATCAGCAGGAATGCGCCCAGAAGGATGATCCATGTGGAGTACGCATAGAGCGTGTAGATCACCTTCGCAACGATGGTTTCTTCCTCGTCTGTGCCCTCCAGCAGATCATCCAGCGTGACGGGGTCGGTATCATCGATGCGGATGCCCTTTCCCAGCAGGGCGGATACAATGCCGGGATCGACCCTTTCGATGCACAGCTCCGCTGAATGCCCATTCAGTGTATAGATATCGGGTTCGTTGTCCACCAGCACCCGTATGCCGATGCCCACCAGCAACAGCAGCAGGGATAGGAAAATGAGAAGGCCGCGCAGGATACGCATGTGGATCCCCTCGTTTCGTTTGTGATGGGTTCAGTATAGCGGAGTGGGGGAGGGAATGCAAGCAATTGTTGAGCCGGTGTGGTTAACCACAATATATTGTACTTGATGAGAACAAAGTTAGAAAAAAGACTTGACAAAGTTATAAGTTTGGAATATCATGGTAATGTACTCCAAACGAGAGGATGGTACCATGTCGATTTTTAGTGAAAGAATTACCGAGTTGATGGCTCGGCACGGCTTCAGTCAAAGAGATTTGGCAACTAAAGCCGGAGTGACAGAATCAGCTATGTCCTACTATGTGAAGGGAGAACGCACCCCAAGAAGCGATGTGCTGACAAGGATTGCCAATGCGCTGAATACGACAACCGACTATTTGTTGGGAGCGAGCAACTCTGCTGATATGGTGGAGAATGAATTGTTGTACTTGCAGCGCAACCTCAGCAAGCTGGATCCCCAACAGCTCAAGAGGGCAGAAACTATTCTCAAAGCAGCCTTTGACGATATTTTTGACGATGAAGACGAGGAGTGACGGTATTGCCAATGCTGATCAGACCCAATTTCGCGGGTGTATACTCCAAGGCAAATGAAATATTGGCTACCTCGCCACTCCTGACTTCTTTTCCTTTTTCGCCCAAGGAATTGGTAAAGGAACAGGCAAATATCGTATGCCGATCCTTCAAGACTGCGCTGAAACATGGGTTGGATATGAAGGCGTTTGGTAGCGAATCGGCAGTTGTTGTGCAACGTGGCGAAAGGAGCATCATTTTTTATGATGAGACGAAGCCTGAAACGCATACACGGTTTTCCATTCTTCACGAACTGGGGCATGTGGTGAACGGACATGACTTCACTCGTAAGGATAGTGAAGCCTATCAGAAGTACGAAGTGGAAACCAATTTCTTCGCAGCACAGTTGCTCATGCCGGAACAACTGCTTCGGGAGCTTCAGCGCAGGGGTGTTCCGATCAAATCAGCTTTTCTGCAAGAAAAGTTTGGGGTATCGAAACAAGCGGCTGATAAGCGTATCGAAACGCTGGCAAAAACAGATTTTGAATGGCGTTCGAGAGCCGAAAAGGAATACGATGATATTATTCTGTTACGGTTCGCTGGGTTTCTTGATGCAATTCGTCCTTCTCACAGTTTTTTCGACTTTGAGGACGAGTATGCTCGTCAGCGTGAGCGAGACTCTTGGTACTGATTGTGCGAGTGACAATGCTGAAAGGGGGAATGCTTATTGAAAGAAATGAAAATGCACAAAAAAGCGCATTGAGATGAGTTGCGCCAACAACTCGCTCTATGCGCTCAGGGCAGGATCGTGGTAACAATCCTACATGCTGTTTAAGTATTTTACCACATCCGGGTCCTGACCGCAAGGTTTTTTCTTGCGTGGTTTTTGTGCATACACAGAGTTGCCTTTTTGCACAAAATGATTACCTGTTTTAGGTGAGAAAGGATCTGTTGTTGTGAGAAAAATCGATGATGGTTTTTACCCGTGGCTTGTGAACGCAGCTACCTTTGATGAAGTGTTGGACATGCCCAACATAGCTCTACCAAAACGAATGGAGATTCCTCAAAACCTTATTCCCTTTTCGAAGGCAGCTTATTCAGTGGATTGCGCTGAGTATGTCCACTTCTATGAACATGATGTGGTTTTCAGAGACTTCCTGCGTGAACCGGAATTGTATGTCGAACGCCTATATAGGTTTTCTGGTATAATTACTCCCGATTGTTCTCTGTACCGTGATATGCCACTTGTTCTTCAGATGGCAAATACATACATGAGTCGCTCCGTCGGATGCTATCTGCAAGAGCAAGGAATGAACGTGATCCCCAACATTCGCTGGGGTGATGAACGTAGTTATGCTCCGGGAATAACCGATATTCCTTTTGCTTTCATGGGAATTGAGAAGCATGGCATCGTATCGGTCAGCACATATGGCTGTATTCGTGGCAAGGAGAACAAGAAGCATTTCCACGACGGATTTCACTCTATGCTTTCGTTCCTTAATCCCGAAATCGTTTTGATTCATGGCGCTATGCCCGCTGATGTCTTCTCTGATATTCCTACCGGATTGTGTTGTGTTCACTATGAAGACTGGATCTCGCAAAAGCGAAAGAAGGTGGTCTGATGGGCAGCGGTGAATCTGGACGTTACTATACTTCGCACGGCAGCAATCGTGTGCATCACGGTGCGCTGATTCATTCTTTCGATGGACGCTTCACCCGCAATCCGCGCACCGGAAAAATTCAGAATATCAAGAGTGGTGGTCATGGTCAAAGTGCTCTTGATGTTATGGATCAGAACGGGATAAAATACAACATCGTCAAGACTTATCCCAATGGTGTTCGAGTAGGGAATATTCCCTCAATAAAACATAAAGACAAGCGTAGCGGAGTGGGCATGGCTTGGTTTCCTAAGAATTGGACGCAGCGGGATATGGTACGGGCAGGAGAGCATGTTAGCAAGCTGAAGAAAAACCGTGGTGCAAAAGATGGCGTTACCATCTGGGGGACGTACAAAGGGGTAAGGGTCGGAATAATCAAAACACATGGCCAAATTGCAACGATATTTCCAGATGCTTACTATCAACCCAAACCAAGCAAAAGGAGGAAGTAACATAATGGCAGACTTTCATCCATTCCACCAGGTCATACGCGAACGCATTACAAATCCGAATGCAAAATACTATGCCGATCCCTGGTGGGAGGCAGAAATCAAGCAGTTCACTGCCAATATCCAAGAGTCGATCCGATTCATCGAGACTGAATGCACAGACGAAGAACTGTACTGGCTGAGTGAAGTGTTTGAAGATATTGCAGACCGTACACGAAGCGCAGATTTCATCAAATGTCTTCAAAAGCGTGTTCAGCGGGTTGAGAACGCCGAATGGCGGCAGTCCATTCTTGACGAGGTTCTCGTAATGCTTGACTATGTTGATGAACCGCTGTCGGAATGATCATTGTGGATTTTGATTACCGGTGTATAACATAGCCCCTTCCGGCAAGCCGGAAGGGGCTATACATTTTCCACCCACAGAG
>JAZSRK010000076.1:0-22276 GCA_045538465.1 Candidatus Limiplasma sp.
GCCTCGTGAGCGCTCCGGCTTTTGTTTTTCTATACATCTTTACGCAGTAACGATCGCATTGGCTTCTTGCAGCTTCAAGTACTCCACGGCCCATTCGCGCATCTTGTACTTCTGGATCTTACCGGCGGCGTTCATGGGGAAGTTATCCACAAAGGCAACGTACCGGGGGGTCTTATGCTTGGCCATATGGGTCATAACGAATTCCTTCATCTCTTCCTCGGAGGAAGTCTCGCCCTCCTTGAGGATGACGCATGCCATGATCTCCTCGCCGTACTGCTTATCGGGCACGCCGATGACCTGCACATCCTTTACCTTGGGATGGGTGTAGAGGAAGTCTTCGATCTCCTTGGGGTAGATGTTCTCGCCGCCGCGGATGATCATATCCTTGATGCGGCCGGTGATCTTGTAGTAGCCGTTGCTATCCCGGCGGGCCAGGTCGCCGGTGTGGAGCCAGCCTTCGCTGTCGATGGCGGCAGCGGTGGCTTCGGGCATTTTGTAGTAGCCCTTCATAATGTTGTAGCCGCGAGCCACGAATTCGCCATCCACGCCATCGGGCACGGGCAGGTTGGTCTCAGGATCCACGATGCGGCATTCCACGCCGAAGATGGCAGCGCCCACGGTATTTACACGGGCTTCGATGCTGTCGGTGGTCTTGGACATGGTGGTGGCAGGGCTGGCCTCGGTCTGGCCGTAGGTGATGCAGATCTCGTCCATGTGCATCTTCTGGATGACCTCTTCCATCACCTTGATGGGGCAGGGGCTGCCTGCCATGATGCCGGTGCGCATGTGGCTGAAATCGGTCTTTTCAAAATCGGGGTGACCCAGCATGGCGATAAACATGGTAGGCACGCCATGGAAAGCAGTGATCTTTTCTTTGTTGATGCAAGCCAGACCTTTGCGGGGGGAGAAAGCGGGGATGGGGCTCATGGTAACACCGTGGGTCATGGAGGCGGTCATGGCCAACACCATGCCGAAGCAGTGGAACATGGGCACTTGGATCATCATGCGGTCGGCGGTGGAAAGATCCATGCAGTCGCCGATTGCCTTGCCGTTGTTGACCACGTTGTAGTGGGTGAGCATAACGCCCTTGGGGAAGCCGGTGGTACCGGAAGTGTACTGCATGTTGCAGACATCATGCTTGTTGATGGCGTTGGCGCGGCGGGTGACCTCGGTAGCATCCACACGGCTGGCCATGGAGAGGGCATCCTCCCAAGTGAGGCAGCCCTCCTGCTTGCTTTCTACGGTGATCACGTTGCGCAGGAAGGGGAACTTGCGGGTGTGCAGGGGCTGGAAGGGGTCGTGGCCTTTCAATTCGGGGCACAGTTCCTTCATGATGGCTACATAGTCGCTATCCTTGTAGCCATCCACCATCACGAGGGTATGGGTATCGCTCTGGCGCAGCAGGTACTCAGCTTCGTGGATCTTATAGGCGGTGTTTACGGTAACCAGCACGGCACCGATCTTTACCGTGGCCCAGAAGGTGATGTACCAGGCGGGCACGTTGGTGGCCCAGATGGCAACGTGGTCGCCGGGCTTTACGCCCATGGCGATCAGGCTGCGGGCAAACTCATCCACATCATCCCGGAACTGGGTATAGGTGCGGGTATAATCCAGCTCGGTATAGCGGAAGGCGTACTGGTCGGGGAATTCCTCTACCATGCGATCCAGCACCTGCGGGAAGGTCAGGTCGATCAAGTGGTTCTTGGGCCAGACGTACTTACCGGTCTTGCGGGCGTTATCCTGCAAACGGTGGCTGGTACGGTCGCCATCCAAGAACTGCTCCATGTAGTTGGCAAACTGGGGGAACACGATACCGGCAGACTGCAATTCTGGGGCAGTGTTCTTGACCCACTCCAAGGAGATATAGCCTTCGTAGTTGACGGAGCGCAGGGCGCGGATCATGCTTTCAAAGGGCATGTCGCCTTCGCCCATGATCTCGTACTTCACCTTGCCATCCACCATCTTGGAATCCTTGATGTGCACATGCTTGATGTACACGCCCAGATTCTGCACGGTGGTCTCGGGGTTTTCAGCGGCAAAGCGGTAGGGGTGGTGCATATCCCACAGGGCGGCCACATGGTCGCTTTCCACCCGCACCAGCAGATCCCGCAGGCGGGCGGTATCGGAATAGACGCCGTTGGTTTCCACCAGCAGGATCACGTTATGCTTCTCGGCGTAGGGAGCGATCTCCTTGAGGGCACGCAGCACGGCATCATCATCCACATCGCCTTCGGCATCGGCGTTGCGGTCGCCCAGTAGACGGATGTAGGGCGTGCCCAGCTTCTCAGCCAGACGGATGTATTCCTTGATCTCTTCCTTGGTCTCGTTCCAGTTGTAGGCATCCTTGAGCACGCAACCGGTGGACAGGCAGGGGATCTCCAGACGCATCTGCTTCAGCTTGGCGATGGTCTTATCCAGCCGTTCGGGGCTGAAAGGCTTTGCATGCACAGAAAAAATATCGTCGCCAAGACCGCGCATCTCAATGCCGTCAAAGCCGAAGTCCTTTGCCATGGAATAGATATCGGACCAAGAAAAATCGGGGCAACCCAAGGTAGAAAATGCGAGTTTCATAAAACCTGTACCTCCCTGTTTTGGTGACCGGAGCATAGAAAAAATGCTTTCGTCTCCGGCAATTTTGCAAGAGACGAAAGCATGTAATAACATATCTTCCGCGGTACCACTCTTGTTGGCGGCTACGCCGCCCGCTTTTGGCATCCCATGAATGCCGCTCCTTTTCACGGTGGAAACCGTCTGACTTTACTGGGTGCAATGCACCGTTGAGCCAGCCGCTCGGGGGCCAGTATCAGCCTCTCTCCCCATCTGCTTGCACCAACCGCAGACTCTCTGTGGGCGGAGACGTGGCCTTTTCTCCCCGTCGTGGCGTTTGTGTGACACATTTTATCAGGTGATACTGGGTATGTCAAGGCGGGAAGGTGTATTTTCGGTGTTTTTGCCGCTCACTTATTTACCAAACGCATCCTGCTTTACATTGGGGCTGGAGCGTTTTTCGATATTGGGGCAGCGGCGCTCGATGGCGGCCAGAGAGATCTCGATATCCTCCTCGGCTTCCTCCGGGTCGAAGCAGCCCACGGTAACGCAGTCGATGGGACGGATGGTATTCCACACAAAGTTGAGGCCTACGAAGGGCGTGGTGCGGCCTGCTGCCATGGGCTTGATGGTGAGCACCGGCTTCTTGGCGTTGTGGATGATCTGGTTAACGGTCTCGACCTCCACCTGCATCAGGAAACCCATAGCGTTGTAGATCTGGATGTAGGTCTGCACATCGTACTCGTTTTCGTCGGAATAGGTGACCAATTCCGGCATATGGGCAGACAGGCCGGGGATCATGCCTTCCTGACGGATCATATCCAGATAATCCGGCAAGCGGTCGATGATGTGCTTGTTCTTGTTGACCAGCTGCTCGGCACTGGAGTGGTGCACAAGACAGAAGGTAGCGCCGCATTCCTTGCTGCGGCGGATGGTGGCGCGAGCCTCCTGACGGGCGGCTTCGTTATCATCCACATTGATGATGGGGGTATCGATGAGGATCAGCTTCTTGCCGGTTTTCTCCTGGGCATAGTTGACGGCATCCTGCATCACCTTCTCCTGCTGCAGGGGCGCCATCAGCGTATCCACGCCGTGATCCAAGAAGGTCTTCAGCAGGGGATAGGCCCTTTCGCCGTCGCTGAATTTGTTTTTGATCTGGTGGTCGCTGGCAGGGCCCCGGTGGCTCCAGCCCAGCATCCAGTTGGTGCCGATGATCATACGGGAGAGGGAAACGCCAGCTACTTCTGTACGGGGAAACAAAATGTCGCTCATATGCAAACCTCCGTTTTGTCGTTCTATGCATTTTCAAGGGACGTACTGGGGGTACCCAACTACGTTTCAGTATACGGTTTTCACGGGTATTTGTAAAGAGGGAGATCGCAACAAAACCAAGCGACCCGACGAATATTTTCCTGATGCAAAACCTTAGCAACTGTACTATAATAGGAGCAACCAGAAAAGCATATCAAACAGGAGGTATCCTTTCATGAAGAAAACCATATGGAAAACCCTGCTGGCGCTGTGCCTTGCGCTGGCGCTTACCCCTGCCTTGGCAGAGGGGCTCGGTGATCTGCCCCAAGCGGGTCTGTTCCTTCCCCTGACGCAAGAAGATGCGGATGCAGGCTTCTGGCTGGAGACCACTATCGAAGCCGACAGCTTCACCAAGGTGACCATCAACTACACCGACCAACAGCTGCTATCCGGCTACGTGCAGGAATACATCTCCCCTGATGTGGATGAAGTTACCGCCGCCATGATGGAAAAGGAGCTGGAACAGTACTCCACCTATCCCGCCGGTGAGATCATCCTGATCGATGCCGCCTCCTACGAAACCATGACCGCCAACGGCGGCTCTGTTTCGGAAGCTTTGGGGATCGATAACCTGTTCGTGCTGGGCGAAAACGATGGGTATGTGTATGTAGCCCGCGATTACAACGGCTTGGTCACCTCGCAGGATGCTGAGTTGATGGCCTCCATTACCAAGGTAATGGCCCGGGCCAACGAATTGATGACCGCCGCCACTTTCCAGCCCATCGTAGCGGTCGAAGGCACCGGCAAGGCTTTCCCCGCCTTTGCCACCACCGACCTGAACGGCGAGCCCGTCACCAGCGATATCTTTGCCGGGAAAGACCTTACCGTGGTAAATGTATGGGGTACCTATTGCGGCCCCTGCATCGATGAAATGGATGAGCTGGCTGCATGGAGCAGCGAGATGCCCGATAATGTGCAGCTGATCGGTCTGGTGAGCGATCTGTACAGCCTCGGCGATACCGATACCTTGGAGACCGCCTTGGCCATCTGCGATGCCACCGGCGCCGGGTGCTACACCCATCTTGTAGTAAGCGCCGATCTGGTCGATCTGCTCGTAGAAGTGACCGGCGTGCCCACCACTTTCTTTGTAGATGGCAACGGTAACATTGTTGGGGAGCCTATTATCGGCGCTGACGTACCCGCGTGCCAACGGTTTGTGGAGGAGTATCTGAATGCGCAGTAAATGCGGTTGGATGAACGCCCTTCGCATCGGGCTGTTGTGCGTAGCTGCTGCTTTTATCGCCTACGGCATCAGCCGGGGCGAGGTGGCTTTGGTCGTTAAAAAAGCCGTCAACCTGTGTCTAGAATGCATCGGATTGGGGTGACGGTATGAAGATCTCCCAGAAAATCAAGCGCAAAGCCATCCAGATCGCAGCCTTTGGGCTGAGCAACATCCATATAGGCAATTTTGCAAAAGAAGGCGGCGCCAAGCTCTACACCGGGCCTTGGAAGCAGTTCTGCAACCCCGGTCTCCACTGTTACTCCTGCCCTGCCGCATCGGTCTCCTGCCCCATTGGGGCGCTGCAGGCGGTAAACGGCTCCATGAAGATGGATTTCAGCTTCTATGTGGTGGGCTTTCTGTTGGCGGTAGGCGTGCTGCTGGGGCGGCTGGTATGCGGCTTTCTATGCCCCTTTGGGCTTTTACAGGAGTTGATCGCCAAGATCCCCCCCAAGCGCAAGTTGCGCCTGCCCCGGTTGGCCAAGTACATCAAGTATGGAGTGCTGCTGGTGTTTGTACTGCTGCTGCCTGTGCTGGTGACCAATGTGGTAGGCATGGGCGACCCGGCATTTTGCCAGTACATCTGCCCATCCGGCACGTTGTTTGGCGGCCTTCCGCTTTTGAGTACCCACCCGGAGCTGCGCCAGACCATCGGCTGGCTATTTGGCTGGAAGCTGTTTCTGCTCATAGCCATTCTGGCGGGCTGCGTACTGGTCTACCGTTTCTTCTGCAAGACCCTATGCCCATTGGGCGCCATCTACGGCCTACTGAACAAAGTGAGCTTTTACCGGCTGACGGTAGACGAAAGCAAATGCATCCGCTGCGGTAAATGTGCGCAGGTCTGCGGCATGGATGTAGACCCGGTAAAGCATCCCCAGTCCATAGAGTGCATCCGCTGCGGCGAATGCGCTGCCGCCTGCCCCACAGGAGCCATCCGGCTGGGATTTGGTGTTTTTCGCAAGCAAGAAAAAGCAGCAGATACCGCATCTGTGAGCGGCACTGCCGTCTGCAATGGGTCATGCGACCATTGCCCGGGCTGCGGGGCAAAAACCGCAGAAGCACAAAAGCAAACCAATGGAGGAGTTGCCCCATGAACAAACTGAAAATCGGCGTGATCGGTCTGGGCAATATGGGTTCGGAACATTGCAGGCTGCTGCTTTCTGGCAAGGCCGCAGAGGCAGAGCTTTGCTGTGTAGCCGACCTGCGCCCGGAGCGGCGGGAATGGGCACGAGCAGCTCTGCCCCAAAACGTTGCTATTTACGAGGACGGTCTTTCCCTGATCGCTGCCAAAGGCTGCGATGCGGTCATGATCGCTGTGCCCCATTACCAGCACCCGGAACTGACCATCGCCGCCCTGAATGCCGGGCTCCATGTGCTGTGCGAAAAGCCTGTGGCCGTATACACAGCGCAAGTAAAGCCGGTGCTGGAAGCCGCCAAGCAAAGCGGCAAGACCTTTGCGCTCATGTTCAACCAGCGCACCAACTGCATCTATCGCCGCCTCAAGGAGATCCTCACCTCAGGGGAGATGGGGCCTATCAAGCGCATGAGCTGGACCATTACCGACTGGTACCGCAGCCAAGCCTATTACGACTCCGGCAGCTGGCGGGCCACTTGGGCAGGCGAAGGCGGCGGCGTACTGCTCAACCAGTGCCCCCACCAGTTGGATCTGCTGCAATGGCTGTTTGGCATGCCCTCCACCGTTCGCGCCTTTTGCCACGAAGCCAAATGGCACGATATTGAGGTGGAGGACGATGTGACCGCCTATCTGGAATTTCCCGGCGGCTTTACCGGCGTATTCATCGCCTCCACCGGCGACCTGCCCGGCAGCAACCGGCTGGAGATCTCCTTTGACCGGGGCAAGATCGTATGCGAAGACGGCAAGTTGCTGCGGTGGATGCTGCCCGGAAGCGAAGCAGCCGATTACCGCCCCGGCGAGGAAGCCTATCCCCACCCCCAGCTGGAAGCCCAAGTGCTGGAGACCGATGGCGAAAACCCGCAGCACATCGGCGTTACAAACGCCTTTGCCGCCCATATACTCCACGGTACTCCCTTGGTTGCACAAGGAGCCGAAGGGGTGAACGCCCTGATGCTCTCCAACGCCATGCACCTGAGCAGCTGGCTGGGCAAGCCGGTCACCACCCCCATCGACGAGGAACTCTTTGCCCGGATGCTGTTGGAAAAAGCCAGCCATTCCCGCCTAAAAACCACTGCGGATGTCACCTTTGTAACCGACCACAGCGCAACAGGGCGCGCATTGTAACACACAAAAAACGAGGCAGTGCACCAGCAAAAAACGCTTGCACCACCTCGTTTTTTCTTATGCCACCCTTATTCTATCCCCAGCAGATGTTTTTCCATGCTGACGACCAGATCGTGGGAGGTGTCCTGAATATCGCACAGGTAAGCGATGACCAGCTCCTTTTCCGGCAGTACATAGCATTTCTGCTTCCATTTGCCGTTCATGCTGAAGCCATTCCGGTATTGCCAGAAGAAATAGCCGTAGCCGCCCTCCCGACTGCGCTGCTGCACAGCAGTAGCCGCTTGCACATAGCCTTCCGGCAAGATCCGCTGGCTCCGATACATTCCGCCGTCTGTGAGCATCACACCCAGTTTGCACAGGCTCTCCACCGACAATTCCATACCGGATGCACCATAGTAATACCCCTTGGGGCAGCGCCCCATACGATATTGATCAATGCCCATAGGCGCAAAAATTTGCTCTTCGATCACTTGAGCGGCATCCATGCCCATGGCCTGCGTGATGGCAACACCGGTCAGATAGGCAGGGATATTGCTGTAATCAAACACAGGCATTTCTGGCTTTGGCAGCGGACAGGACAGCGCAAATCGAAGCCAATCCTCCCCTTCTGCCCGAAAGGGAAACCCACGCACAGACATGGTCATCAGCCGGTGGAGGGTAAGCTGCTCAAAGGCGGCTCGCTGCTCAGGAGACATTTCCTCAACATAGTTTTGCGGCAGATACCGGAGCACAGAAGACTGCAGATCCAGCTTTCCTGCCTCGGCAGCAAGCCCTGCTGCCATAGAAGTGATGGACTTGGTGATGGAATAGATGGGGTGCAGCCCCTGCGTATCGCCAAAGCGGTGCAGGGTTTCCCCTTTATGCATCACCATCGTGCCGTGCACCTGCCAGCCATGGCTGACGATATCGCTGGTAAAGGCTTCAAAATTCATATGCGCTCTCTTCCTCACGGGAAAGCTGATGACCCACTTTTTTACGCCAAGAGAAGTACCGCAGCAAGCAGAAGATGGCGCTGATCATCCAAGTAAGGCCGGCCGTCCACCAGATGCCCCACATACCCACGGTGGGAATGAGCACCAAAAGCATGGGCAGCGCAATGCGGCAGATCATCTCCACCACACCGTTGATAAAGGCAAACAGCGCATCGCCAATGCCGTTGAGAATGCCGCGGGTCATATAGATGGTGGCAAGGAAGATGTAGAACCAGCTGGTCATGCGCAAAGCAACGCCGCCGATGGCGATCACCTCTTCATCTGCAACAAAGAGGCTGACGATCTGGTTGGCAAACAACTGCATCACCACCACCATGAAGGCCGTAAACACCGCCGCCATGACCATGCCATGCTTCAAGCCATCTTTTACACGATCCATGCGCTTGGCACCAAAGTTTTGCCCTGCGTAGGTGGCCAGTGCAGCACTGACGGAACCATAGGGCTGCTGCAAAAGCTGCTCCAGACGGTTGGTGGCAGTAAAGGCTGCCATGGCGGCTGTACCGAAGGAGTTGACAAATGCCTGCAGCGCAGTGGTGGAAATAGCGATCAGCGACCATTGCATGGCCATGGGCAAGCCCAGACGCACCGAATGCTTGATGACTACGGCATCGGGGCGCATATCTTCTTTGCTGAGCATAAAATAGGGGTTATGGCGCAGGGCATACAGCAAGCAGCCGATACCGGAGATCATCTGAGCAATGATGGTGGCCAGCGCCGCACCGAATACGCCCATATGGAAAACACAAACGAACAATACGTCCATGGCTGCATTCAGGAAGCAGGCAAACACCAGAAAATAGAGCGGTGTGCGGCTGTCGCCCAATGCACGGAGCATGGAGGAGGAGTAGTTGTAGACAGCGATCAGCGGCACGCCGATACAGCTCATGCGCATATAGGTAATGGCATCGCCGATGATCTCCTCAGGGGTGCCCATCAGGCGCAGCATGCTGGGGGCAGCCCAAAAAGCCGCCCAGCCCATGATCAGTGCCGTAACGAGCATCAAATAAGCAGCATTGGCTATGGCGCGCTTGGTTTTGCGCACATCGCCTGCGCCAAAATACTGCGATGTGACCACGCCGCTGCCGGAGCTGATGCCGTTACACACCGAAAAAAACAAAAAGGTAACAGCGCCCGTAGAGCCCACGGCCGCCAGCGCATCGGCCCCGACAAAGCGGCCGACGATCATCGAGTCCACCAGATTGTAGGCTTGTTGGAACAGGTTGCCCACAAGCATAGGCAAAGCAAAGGTAGCCAGCAGCTTGGAGGGGTTGCCGGTGGTCATATTGATATTACGGGATTGCTTCATATTTGCCTCCGATAAACGTTGGCTGAGCCTGCAAAACACTCAGCCAAAACACGATGCTTCAATGGGAAGGACGTCGCGTTGCCGACGGCTGCGCATACGCTTGCCAAAAGTCCCTTAAGTATTATACACATACGCGCTACCAGCGCAAGGGGCAGCACACATTTGTATTGTTATTTATTGTTCCCCTCCACTGCCGCCAGCGCGCACAAGGCTTTGCCGGTATCGTCTCGGCGTTACACCATACCAACTGCGAAACAGCTTGGTAAAATAGTTTGCATCCGAAACGCCGCAGAGCTGCGCCACATTTTGCACCTGCAGCCGTGTGGTCTTAAGCAGATGGAGTGCTTGTTTCATGCGAAGCTCCGTTATGTATTGCGTAATGGTCTGCCCTACTTCCCGATGAAACAGTGCCGACAGGTAGCCCGGTGTCAATTGAAGCGCTTCCGCCAAGGTTTGCAGCCCCAGATCGCCGGAAAGGTTTTCTTCCATATAGATAATGGCTTTCTGTACTGGTGCGCAGTACTGGCTGATGGCGTGGCTGCGCACCAAACGGCAGTAGGTGCGAAACATCTCTCCGATCAGACGGATGCAGCCCTCTGTGGTGGCGTTGTTTTCGATCTGAACGGCATACCGGCTGGAGACCCGATCCACATGCACGGGATGCACACCGCCTTGCTCCGCTGCCTTGCGCAGCAGCGTATTACAGATGATGCAGTAATTTTTGGTGTTGCGCAGTGGATCTGCCATCCGCTTTTCAAAGCTCAACTCTGAAATATGCGCAGCGATCTGTTCCACCCGGTGTAATAATCCCTTGGAGACTGCCTCCATCATTTGGTTTTCTGCATCGTAGCGGGTTTGCATGGTTTTCATCTGCACGGCCAGTTGCTCGGCCTCTGTAAGGCTGTTGGGCAATTCCATTGCAAGGGGCAGTGCGCCATCCCGGTTCAGGTCGATGGTCTCAAAGGCCTCCACCCCGCCCCACAAGGTTTCCTCCATGGTGGTGATGAGCGCCATCAAAGTGCTGGTATCAGTCAATACCGGCAAAGGTGCGTAAAACTCTGTCAAAGACCGGGCATATTGCAGCGGTAGCCCCAACGTTTCCACCGTTTCCAGCAGTTCTTCTTCGGTCACCGCCTCTGTTAGGTACGGCCCGATCACCACGGTGCGCTGTTCCTCCGGCAGGGCAAAGAATACATAGCCGCAACCAAAAGCGTCCATCAACCGATAGACCGTTCGGGAACGAACCGTGCGAAAAAATGCCTGCCGCAGCGTCTCATATTCTCCCCAAAGCCCCAGCAAGGCTCTTAGACCGTTATCCACTTGTTCCAGCCGATCTTGCGGCGAAAGCATTACCAATCGGATGCGCAGCTTTCCCAGTGCTGCTGTTAAAAAAGCCATTACTTCCTGATGTTCCACAGCCCGTCTCCCGCCTGATTGTTTTTTCATTGTCGGACGATTTTCGACCACAATCAACAATCGATATAAAAATTTTACTATTTTCAATGAATATATTCCTCACTGGCATACAAAAATCCTGCTATGATACAGATAAAGACATCTACCCATGAGGCGGATGAACAAACAACAAAAGTGAGGGATTCCCATGGCGAAGAAGCCCGTTCAACTGGATGCAAACGGCAAGCGTAAGTTCGGCATGCGGGATTGTCTGGCCTATGCCGCTGGCGATCTTGGCTGCAACATGAGCTTTTCTCTCAAGGGCACTGTTCAGACTTTCTGGCTGGTTTACATGATGCTGGAAACCGGTCTGCTGTCCGGACTGCTTTTGCTGGTGCAGATCTGGGATGCCATCAATGACCCCATCATCGGCAGCATGATCGATGCCGACAAGCGCAACTACAAGCGCGGCAAGTTTAAGACCTACATCCTCATCGGCGCTCTGGGCCTCACCTTGGCTGGCGCACTGGTGTTCATTCCCCTGCCCAATGCCAGCGTGGTCATCAAGGCGCTGCTGTTCATTGTGGGCTATGTCATCTGGGATGCTTGCTACACCGTAGCCAACGTGCCCTATGGCTCCATGCTCTCTCTGGTCACTGAGGATGCCGGCGAGCGTGCTCAGCTGTCCACTTGGCGTTCCGTGGGTTCCATGATCGGCAACATCCTGCCCATGGTCATCCTGCCCATGCTGATCTGGCGCAAGGAAGTGGATGCCGCTGGCAACCCCGTCCTCAACCCCGAGACCGGCGTGCAGGTGGAAACCCTGCTGGGCAACCGTGTGTTCCTCGCTGCGCTCATCATGGGCATCATTGGTCTTGTCTGCTTCCTGTACATGCTCAAGAACATCACCATCCGTGTGGATGAGCAGACCGTGAAGACCAACGAAAGTGAGAAATTCAACATTCTGCAGGCCTTTGGCAACTTCTTCAAGAACCGTCCTGCTCTGGGCGCTACCTTGGCCGCCATGGCCATGTTCCTTGGCATGAACTCCGCCAGCACTGCTAACACCATCATGTTCGCCACCTACTTCGGCAAGGCTTCCATGTCCGGTTTGGTAATGCTGATCGGCTTCCTGCCCATGTTCATCTTCATGCCCTTCATCAAGAAGATCGTTACCAAGTACGGCAAGAAGGAATCCTCCGTTGCCGGTGCTGGGGTTTCTCTGGTGGGCGGCCTTTTGATGATGCTCTTCCCCATGATCGCCAACAAGAACCTGGCTCTGCTGGTGTATGTGGTCGCCCTGTGCATCTTTGGCTTGGGCATGGGCATCTACACCTGCGTTTCTTGGGCTTTGATGGCTGATGCCATCGATTACAACGAGTGGAAGACCGGCAAGCGTGAGGAAGGCACTGTGTACTCCCTGCACTCCTTCTTCCGTAAGCTGGCACAGGGCATCGGCCCCTCCGTTGTGCTGCTGATCATGGGCGCTCTGGGCTATGTGGCCGATCTGGGCACCGCTGCTCAGTCCGCTGCCACTTCCTACAACATGTGCTGGCTGGTGGCTTCTCTGTACCTGTTCAGCGCCGTATTGATGTTTGTGGGTCTGCAGTTCGTCTACAATCTGGACAAGAAGACCATGCAGGTCATGAACGACGAATTGGCTCAGCGCCGTGGCGTTGCCGCCGAAGCCGCTGACGTGACCGAAACCACCGAAGCCGTCGAAGCCTCCGAAACCCCCGCTGAATAATCTTCTCCCCTGATTACCCAAGGGCAGACAGCCCGTTCGCTGTCTGCCCTTTCCAACGCATCATCATCTTTATCAAAAGGAGGTTTTCCCCTTGCGTCAGATCGTAAACATCAATGCTGACTGGCTCTTTACCAAGGAGACCTGCGATACCCCCATCTCTTTGCCCACCGGCTGGGATGCTGTTACCCTGCCCCATAGCTGGAATGCTCAGGATGGTCAGGATGGCGGCAACGACTACCACCGCGGTGCCTGCTGGTACGTGAAGACCCTCACCAAGGCTGACCTGCCCGCTGCCGACCGCTACTATCTGGAATTGCAGGGTGCCAACTCCTCCGCTGATGTATACCTCAGCGGCAAGCACCTGGCCCATCACGACGGCGGCTATTCCACTTGGCGTGTGGATCTGACCGATCACCTCACCGATAGCGACCTGCTGGCCGTGAAGGTGGATAACAGCCCTAACGAGACCGTCTATCCCCAGATGGCCGACTTTACTTTCTACGGCGGCATCTACCGGGATGTGAACATCCTCTGCGTTTCCGAAAGCCACTTTGATCTGGACTACTTCGGCGGCCCCGGCCTCAAGGTGACCCCCGCCATTGAGGGAAAAGATGCCAAGGTGGAGATCGTCTCCTATGTGACCGGCATGAAGGATGGCCAACAGCTCCGCTACACCATCAAGGCTGCCGACGGCAGCGAAGTGGCCACCGCCACCACTGCCGAGACCAAGGTGGTTTTGGATATCTCCGATGTGCACCTGTGGCACGGCCGCAAGGATCCCTACCTGTACACCGCCGCCATCGATCTCTTGGACGGCGAGACTGTGCTGGACAACGTATCCGCCCGCTTTGGCTGCCGCACCTTCCAGATCGACCCCGAAAACGGCTTCATCCTCAACGGCGAGGAGTACCCCCTCCGTGGTGTCAGCCGCCATCAGGATCGCTGGGGCATCGGCAATGCCCTGCTGCCTGAGCATCATCAGGAGGATATCGACCTGATCTGCGAGCTGGGTGCCACCACCATCCGTCTGGCTCACTATCAGCATGCCCAGTACTTCTATGATCTGTGCGACGAGAAGGGTATGGTCATCTGGGCCGAGATCCCCTACATCTCCCGCCACATGTCCACCGGCCGCGAGAACACCATCTCCCAGATGAAGGAACTGATCGTTCAGAACTACAATCACCCCTCCATTGTAGTCTGGGGTCTGAGCAACGAGATCAGCATCGGCGGCTCCAACGACGATCTGCTGGAAAACCACAACATCCTCAACGATCTGTGCCACGAGATGGATAAGACCCGTCTGTCCACCATTGCTGCCGTCAGCATGTGCAAGATGGAGGATCCCTACCTGCAGATCCCCGATGTGGTTTCCTACAACCACTACTTTGGCTGGTACGGCGGCGAGACCAGCATGAACGGCCCCTGGTTCGACAAATTCCACCAGACCCATCCCAACATTCCCATCGGCTGCTCCGAGTACGGCTGCGAGGCTCTCAACTGGCACACCTCCGATCCCATGCAGGGCGACTACACCGAGGAATACCAGTCCTATTACCATGAGGAGCTCATCAAGCAGCTCTTTGCCCGCAAGTACATGTGGGCCACCCATGTGTGGAACATGTTCGACTTTGGCGCCGATGCCCGCAGCGAGGGCGGCGAAAACGGTCAGAACCACAAGGGTCTCATCACCTTCGACCGCAAGTACAAGAAGGACTCCTTCTACGCCTACAAGGCATGGCTCAGCGATGATCCCTTCGTGCACCTGTGCTCCAAGCGCTACATCGACCGTGTGGAGGACGTGACCAAGGTGACCGTCTATTCCAACCAGCCCGAAGTAGAGCTGTTCGCGGGCGGCGTATCCCTTGGCAAGAAGACCGCCGAGGATCACTTCTTCAAGTTTGACGTGCCCAACGTGGGCGAAACCAAGCTGGAAGCCGTTGCCGGCGACCTGCGTGACGAAAGCCTCATCCGCAAGGTGGATACCTTCAACGAGGAATACCGCCTCAAGGAAGAAGGCGCCATCCTCAACTGGTTCGACATCGAGACCCGGGAAGGCTACCTCTGCCTTAACGACAAGATGAGCGAAGTGCTCAAGACCTTCCGCGGCAAGCTGCTCTTTGTAAAGCTGGCCAAGAAGCTGCTGGGCGGCGGCAAGAAGAAGGGCGGCGTGAAGGCTGCTGGCTTCGACATCAAGCCCGATTCCGGCATGATGAGCATGATGGGCGGCTTTACCGTGCTGCGCCTGTTCACCATGATCGGCGGCATGGCCAACATCAAGTTTACCAAGGAAGAACTGCTGGCTCTCAACAAGAAGCTGAACCGGATCAAGAAGAAAAAGTAATGGATAACATTAAGCGCCCCATCCACATTGCCGTGGATGGGGCGGTCTGCTATATAAGCCAGTCGAAACCCAGCTTTCGATCATTGATCGATCTCCTCAAAGTACACCACACTGAATACGGATCTCACCTTGCCCAAGCTGCGAAACAGTCGGTTCCTCCTCCGGCACGGTAGCTACATCATCCATGTTTCCCGTTTCAAAAGGCGTTTTTGCAATGGAGCAAAACAGACCCGACAGGTACATCTCATCGTTTTCGCTCATCTGGTAACCACTCCCTTCTGCGCCATCGGCAAGAATGCTGACATTATACATATTCTCGCCAGCCTCCAGCATGATCTCTATACGAGCGTTTGTATTGGGTCACTTAACAAAATTCAGTACAGCATCATCGATCTTGCCCCATGCGCCATTGCCTGCACCTTCGCACTTTACATACACGCCCACCACCACTTCGCTGCCAGCTGCATGATGGAAGGAAGGAATGACCCCCTCACACCAAGAGCCGTACGAAGTAATGGTCATGGGGGCGGTGGCGACCATTTCACCATCCACCTTTACATAGGCGTATACCTCGTGGGTACCGGCATCGCCGCCCATGATGGAGACCTTAAAGGTAAAATCGCCTTCGGGCAGATCGGCTACATTCTGCTCCAAGGTAAACTCCACGCTGTTCTTGGTGGCGCTCCAAAAATGCATATGCTTGCTGCCCGTGAGGGAATCGCTGGTTTTATCCTCCACGTACAATTCGTCTGCAAAGGCAAGATCTGTCCACGTCCAGCCGGTGCCGCCTTCTTCGAAGGAATAGTCGGTTATGTAGTTATAATCCACCATGGATACATACAACGTTGCTTCCATGCCGCCTGCCGTGCCCGTAACGGTGTACTGAGCAACGCCGCCTTTTTGCATCTGCTGCAATTCTGCCTCGGTCAAATGCCATTGTACAGGCAATTGCTGGCGGCTATCATCGTTCATAATGGCATTGACGGTCTCCGGCAGCACCAAGGGCATGTTCAGATCGCAAACAAGCGTGATGTCTTCCAGCGCATCAGCCGCTATGGGCATTTCGTTGCCTTCCCGCATCAGCTTGAATACTTTGAGCGACTCCAGCGGATGACCAGTGGCATCGAATAGCGCCTGATTATCCACCGCGCAGCCGCCGTAGTATTTGCCGGCATCGTTAGGGTCGTAGCCCGCTGCATAGCTGCTGGCCCAGCCGGATCCATACTTCTCCCAGAGGGCGGAATTTTCTTCCCAGCTGTTGCCGCCCACGGTGATCCACGTACCTTCCCAGTACACCACACCAATACCGGCAGGGGTGCCATTGACCACTGTATCGGTAACAGCACGCAGGTTGTTGGCCTGTCCTTGCACGGTGAAGGGATACGCCTTTTCTACACTGCTCCCATCGCCGATGGTATTGCCGCTAAAATCGGTATCTTCGCCGGTATAGGCATAGGAGGTCTCCATGACCATCACCTTTTTATTGTAGGTGTTGGCTACCTCAGTAAGCACGCTGCCAAGGTTTTGGAGGCTGCCATGCCAGTAGGGATAATAGGAGGAGGCAAAAACATCGTAATCCACATGATAGTAGTCCAGCTTGCTGGCGTAGGTAAGGTAGCTGCCGGTTTTTTCCGGGTTGGCAAAGTGCACGGCGATAAGTGCATCCGGGCATACCTCACGGGTGGCACGCGTGCCTGCATCCATCAGGTTTTGAATGTTGAACCAGATATGCTCGCCGCACATGGTGCCGTTTGTTTCGTTGCCGATCTGCACCATGCCCACATCCACGCCTGCATCCACCAGCTTTTGCAAGCATTCCTTGGTAAACTGGTAAGTAGCTTCGATCTTCTCTTCGATCTCCATGCCTTGCCATGCCTTGGGCGTCATCTGTTTACCGGGATCCGCCCAAAAATCGGAATAATGGAAATTGACCAAGAGCTTCATGCCATAGCGGGTGGCCCGCTGACCGATGGCAATGGCATTATCGATATCGCAGTTGCCGCCGCCGTAGCCGTTGCCCTCCGCATCGTAGGGATCATTCCAGATGCGCACCCGGATATGGGTAATGCCCTGCTCAGCCAGCAACTGAAATACATCGGTCTCGTTGCCATCAAAATCGTAATATTTTACGCCGCTTCTCTCCAGCGCAGGCACGCAGGAAGCATCCATGCCAAAGATGAAATCCTCCGGCAAATTTTCTACTTTTTTTACATAGAGCGTGCTGGTCTCCGCTACGGCTTGAGCGCTTACGCTGACCGCCAGCAGGCTTAAGGCCAGAGCCAAGGTGAGGTACTTACGGAGCAACTTTCATACGCCTCCTTTTGTGGGTGTTTGCTCATTTTGCCTGAGGCAGCATATCTACTGCCAAAACTATTTACCAACGCTTTTTTGGTAGTATAACACACAAGGCACAATCTTGACAACAAAGCTGTTTTATGGGATAGTACCATCACAGAGCCAAAGCAAAACAACCCAAAGGAGACTGCGCATATGAAACGTTTTTTGTGCATGCTGCTTGCATTGCTGCTGGCAGTGGCCAGCCTTGCCCAAGCTGAAAATACCACAGCCCCCACCGGGGAGGTGCCTGCTGCCGCCCTGCCAGCAATGCAGCCCTTTAGCAGCGATAACAACTTGGTTTTTTATGAGATTTTCGTAGGATCCTTTTCCGACTCCAACGGCGATGGCATCGGCGACCTGCGGGGCATCATCGACCGGATGGACTATCTGAACGACGGCGACCCCACATCCGGCCTGAGCCTTGGTGTGGAGGGCATCTGGCTGACCCCCATCTTTCTCTCCCCTTCCTACCACAAATACGATGTGAGCGACTACTATACCATCGACCCCCAGTTCGGCACCATGGATGACCTTCGGGAGCTTATCGACCTATGCCACCAGAGGGGCGTAAAGTTGATCCTGGACTTGCCCATCAACCACACCGGCCACCAAAACCCATGGTTTGCCGCCTTTGTGGATGCGCACCGCCGCAACGATCCGCTTGATCCCTACTACAACTTCTACGCATGGGCCCATACCGGCGATGCCTTGCCCGGCGGCAAGCATTATGCCACTGTGCCCCGCACCGGGCTAATGTACGAAGCCAATTTTTCCGACCAGATGCCGGAGCCGGATTTTAACAACCCCTTGGTGCGGCAAACCATGCTGGATGTGGCTCTGCACTATCTGGATATGGGGGTGGACGGCTTCCGTTTTGATGCGGCCAAGTACATCTACCTGAACGACCATGCTGCCTGTGTAACCTTCTGGGAGTGGTATATCGGCGAGTTGAGAGCTGTAAAGCCGGATGTTTACACCGTTGCCGAAGTATGGGATGGCGAAGGCGTTATCGACCTATACTTGCCGGTAACCAGCTGCTTCCACTTTGCCTCCAGCCAGCTGGACGGCATCATTGCCAAAACTGCCAAGGGCGGCAATGTAAACACCTACACCGCTTATATGGAAAGCTACATTAGCAAGTTGGGCAGCCTATCCTCCCATGCATTGCCCACGCTGTTTATCTCCAACCATGATATGGACCGTGCCTCCGGCTACCTGACCTCCGCCAGCGGCAACATGAAAATGGCTGCCAGCCTGTACCTGCTTTCCCCCGGCTCGCCTTTTCTCTACTATGGGGAGGAGATCGGGCTTAGAGGCTCCCGCGGCGGCTCCAATACCGATGCCAACCGGCGCATGGCCATGCTCTGGGGCGATGGCGATACCGTGCAAGACCCGGAAGGAACAGATTATGATGCCTCCAATGCCTACACCCTTCAGGAGCTTTACGGTATGCCATCCAGCCTGTACTACCATTACCGCCAGCTATTGCTCATTCGCCGTGCAAACCCTGAGATCGCCCGGGGCGAATACAAAGCCCTCGCCCTGCCCGATACCAAGCTGGGCGGCTTTACCTGCACATGGAACGGCAGCACGGTAGCGGTTTTCCACAACACCACCAAAAGCACGCTGACGGTGGATCTGAGCACGGTAACAGAGCACAGCTTTACCACCATCAATGGCATGGCCGGCGCTGGCGAAGCCACCCTTGAAGGCACCCTGCTCACTGTACCCAAACAAACCAGCGTGGTGCTGCGATAAGCCTTATCCAAAAAGCAGCAACTCACATAGAACAACACATCCCCCGGGAACAGCCACCAACGGCCGACCCCGGGGGATGATCTATTTTAGTTAGAAGAAGCCACCAGAACGTAGGGAATATCGTTTTCCTCTGCAAAGGTGCGGGCATACGAATTTTCGCCAGCTGCCAAGACCATCAGCAGGGCACACAGCAACAAGCCTTGCATACGGATCCCCATTTCCTTCATTGTTCACAATTCCTTCGCTCTTCACTCCAAATCGAAGATGCCGCCTTCCAGCGCACTGCGGGCTGCCAGAATATACTTGCTGGTATCCAGCGGGTCTACGCTGCGGCGCTGCGCTGTTGCGCCCAGCTCCAAGGGACATTCCCGGTAGCCGTTAAGGCTGAGGCTCATGCCGCCACGGCCGCCGGTGACTGCTGCCAGTGTGGAGGCATAATCCATGCTGCTTTCCACCGGCACCAATGCTGTTAAGAGTACCCGGTCGCCTTGGGTGATGGTGGAAGTTACTTCGCCCCGCATGGTCGCCACATCGCTCATCACCCGCCCCACGCACTCTGTCGGCAGCAGAAAGCGCACCGACAAAATGGGTTCCAGCAGCACATTGCCGCCTCGGCGCAGACCATCCTGTATGCCCATGGGGGTAGCCACGATAAAATCCAGCGGATGGGTGTGCCACTGGTGGCTGTTGCCCTCGATGAGGGTGATGGCTACATCATCCACCTGCCAACCCAATCGGCCTTGGCTGAGCGCCAGCGGCAGCGCCTGCTCCACCTGATGCTGATATTGCAGCGCCAACTCCCGCACCGGCACCTCCGAGCGGAAGGTGATGCCGCTGCCCCGGGGCGCTGGCTCCAGACGGAATTTCATAATGGCCCAGCAGGGTTTGGGCATGGTGTACGCCACAAAGCCCTCTGTAGGCTGGGCGATGGTCTCCCGATAAATGACGGCGGGCTTGGTGAAGCGGCAGTTCAGCCCGAAGCGGGTGCGCAGCTCCTCCTCCAAAATTTCCAGCTGGATAGCACCCATCACGTGCAATTGTAGCTGGTTCAGCGAGCGGGTATAGGTGGCCTTCAGCAGCGGGTCTTCCCCGGAGAGGGTCATCAGCGCTGCCCGCAGGTCGTTCATTTTCTCCGGCTGTTCCGGAATGGCCTGTACCGTCATCAGCGGTGTGCGCAGCCGTCCCGGCTCTACCCGGCGGGGCAGCAGGGACGTATCGCCCAGCACATGCCCGATGGGGATATCCCCAAGGCCGTACACTACGCCGATCTCGCCCGCTGCCAGCGCTCCGGCATCCGTGCCCTCCACACTGCGGATCTGGGTGATCTTTCGCTGCACCAGCCTTTCTTCGCCGGTAAGGGGATCCATCCCCGCAGGCAGATTCAGCGCGGCTCGATTTTCCAGCTTGCCGCTGTACAGTCGCATCCATACGCCGCGCCCCAGCATACGATCCTGCTGAGCTGCAAACACCACGCCGCACAAGGACTGCGCATCATCCCCGGCCGGGGGCGGCAGGCAGTCCACCATGGCATCCAGCACCGCTTCCACGCCCTCATCCCGCAAAGCGGAACCCTTGAGGGCGGGGTAGATCTCGCCCTTGCGGCACAGGGCTTGCAGCTTGTCGGTCACTTCCTTGGCGGGGATGTCTTCCCCCAGCAGGTAGCGCTCCATCAGCGCATCATCCTGATTGCACAGGGCTTCCACCGCAGCATCCATGTCCCACAGCGGGGCAATTTCCGGCGACAATAGCCGCTTGGCGCTCTCCAGCGCAGCCGCAGCATCTGCCCCTTCCCGATCCAGCTTGTTGAAAAACAGCACCGTGGGCACCTTCTGCTCCCGCAGGGCATGAAACAGTGCCTCGGTCTGGGGCTGCACGCCCTCCACCCCGCAGATGACCAGCACCGCCGCATCCAGCGCCCACAGGGAGCGCTCTACCTCGGCGGAAAAATCCACGTGGCCGGGGGTGTCGATCAAATGAATGGCGATATCCCGCCAAGTGATGCGCACGCAGGTGGCCTTGACCGAGATGCCGCGCCGCTGCTCAATGGGCAGGTTATCGGTATGGGCCGTGCCCTGATCCACGCTGCCCGTCTGCCGGATGGCACCTGCATGAGCCAAAAGCTGCTCCGACAGGGTAGTCTTGCCTGCATCAACATGGGCAAAAATGCCGATATTGCGGATGTTCTGCCGGATCATACGCCTGTCTCCTTCCCATTTTCAGATGCAGGACTATGCATGGGCTGCCGCTGCACGCCCCAGATGCCCACCACGATGATGACCGAGGCCACCAGCGACACCCAGCCGAAGGGCTCGCCCAAAAACACAGCCCCCGCCAGCAGGGAGATGACCGTGGTCAGGTTGCAAAACACCGTAGCCTGCGCCACCGGCAGCTCCGTATTGGCATAGTTGAGCATCATAAACGCCACCACCGACGACAGCACCGCCAGATACACGATCGCCCACAGGAAGGTGGGCTGGCTGAGCGGAGCTGTGAGCAGCGTAGGGTCGCTGCGGTTTTCGCCAAGCGCCAAGCCGGTAAACACCACTGCGCCTACCAACATCATCACCCATGTGCGCTCCAGCGACGAAAACCGATCCGACAGCTTGCGGCTGAATAGGTTGAACAGCACCGCCGATGCCACCGCGCCCAGCAGCAGCACCACGCCCAGCGGGGTCACCTGCCCATGGGCGCTTTGCTGAAGAGTCATCAAAATAACGCCGGCAATGGATAAAAGCGCAAAGCCCACTTGGGCAAGGCGGGGTCTTTCGCCGAGAAACAGCGCACCGCAGCCCAGCGCTGCAATGGGGATCAAAGCGATGATCACCCCGGAAAAGGTGGCGTTGGTCAGGCTGATGCCGTAGCTCTCGCACAGGAAGTAGATGACCGGCTGCACCAGCCCCAGCGCGATCAGCGGGCCGACGGAGCGCCATGGCAGCGCGAATCGCAGCCAGCCCTGCTTTTGCTGACGGTTCGACCATAAGGCCACGATGTTGATCGCTGCAAAGGCGATCACAAACCGGTACATGAGCATCACGAAGGGAGACGCCTCCGCCAGCGCGA
>JAZSRK010000038.1:0-11790 GCA_045538465.1 Candidatus Limiplasma sp.
AGCGGCTCGGTGGGGGCAGGGGGTCCCCCACCATAAGAGCCGCGGAACTATTGTCCACTCCCTAGGGCGAACGGCGCGCCCCGCGTTAGCGGGTCGCACCGGACGCCCGCTCGTATATGCTGTGCGCATCCCAAATATCTTCCAGCCGCTTAAAGTGCTCCCGCAGTGCTTCCCGGCGGGAAAGACCGGTGGCCAGCACCAGCGCATTGATCAGCGACAGCGGCGCGGCGAGGCTGTCCACAAAACCGGCCATGTCGGTGGCGGCGCACAGGCAGATGTGGGAGGCTTCCTTCAGAGGCGACATTTCGCTGTCGGTAAGCCCGATCACGGTCGCGCCGCCTTCCCGGGCCAAGCGCATGCACTCCAGCGTGCGGCTGGAATAGCGGGGAAAGCTGATGCCGATGAGCACATCCTGATGGGTGATGCGCTCCACCTCTTCGCAGGCATCCACGGTGGTCTGTCCGGCGAGCACCACATCATCGCAGATCTGGTGCAGGTAGTGGTACATAAACTGTGCCAGCGGGGCAGCGGAGCGCAGACCGGTAATGTAGATGCGCCGTGCGCCGGTAATGGCGCTCACTGCTTGTTCAAAGGCTTCCTGCGACAGGGCATCCACGGTCTTGCGTATGTTTTGCATATCGTTGCGCAAAACCGTGGCCATCAGGTTGTCCGGGTCGATCTCGGAGGCGATGGCGAAGCGCTGCTCGGAGGTGAGCCGCTGGCGCACCAGCGAGCGCAGGGTGGTCTGCATCTCCGGGTAGCCCTCGTAGCCCATGGCGTAGGCGAAGCGCACCACGGTGCTTTCGCTTACGTCGCAAGCCTTGCCCAGCATACCGGCTGTCATGGAGACCGCTTTATCGTAGTGCTGGCAGATGTAGTCTGCAATGCGTTTTTGCCCCTTGCTGAGGGGCTCGCCCCGTCGGTTGAGGCGGTGGATAAGCTCTTGAGAATCCTGCATAGGTCCTCCTGTGAGGGGTGTGGAGATCTTACAACCCCAGCCCGTTCCATTCCTGAGTGGAAAGGCCGGAGAAATTGCCGAGCATGGTAACGGTCACATGCCCCCGCGCCAGATACCAATGGTCGGTGCCCTGCTGATGTTCCGCAGCATCGGTGAAGCCGGACAGCCAGTAATAGGATTGGTGGAAGGGGCTTTCCCGGCGCTCGTAGGCATCCAGCGTGGTGGCGGTGCTGAGGGGCGCATACACGGTGGGCAGCCAGTCTTCCGGAGCGCTGCCGGGGGCGTTGATGTTCATCACGCTGATGGGCAGCGCTGGGATGCGGCTGTAGCGCTCGGCCATATCGATGGTTAGCTCAGCCAGTGCCCGTAGGCTTTCGGACGGGGCATTCCAGCTGATGGAGGAGGCAATGGCGCGGAAACCTGCAAGGGAGCCTTCCATGGCAGCGCCCACAGTGCCGCTGTAGTGCACATCCGTACCGGCGTTGTAGCCGTTGTTGATGCCGGAGATGACCACATCGGGCTGGCGGCTCATCAGCCCGCCCATAAGAGCGATGCGAACGCAATCGGCGGGCGTGCCGTGCACAGCGTAGGCCTCCACACCGGGCAGGCTGGTATCGTAGGGTTTTACAAAGAGGGGGTCGGTCAGGGTGATGCGGTGGCTGGCAGCGCTTTGCTGGGCAGCAGGCGCCGCCATGGTAACGGTGTGCCCCCGGCTGACGGCTGCCTCCAAAAGCGCCATGATGCCTACAGCGCCGATGCCGTCATCATTTACAAGCAGTATATGCATGGTCGCATCCTTTCGGGTACAGGGTAGATGGGGTGTGTGGAAACGGTCAAGCGAGCGTTGTCAGCAGGTCAGTCCCGCTCCTTTTCTTTGTCTTTATCAAAGAAAAGATCCACCGCCATGCGCAGTGCATTGATCACCAGCGATACAGCCAGCGCCCACAGGAAACTTTCGATGTGCACGCTGTTGCGCACCAGCTTGGGCACCCAGTTTACCAGCATAGCATCCAGAATAACGTATACCAGCCCAAGGGTGCAGAAATTAGGCAGCTTGAGCACCAGCCGCAAAAAGGGGCGCAGCAGCGTGTAGAGCACGGCCAGCACCACACCCAGCAATAGGGCGTTATCCTGATTGAGCATGCGCACGCCGTCCATAAACCGGGCGCACAGAGGGATGGCAGCAACGGTAACGCCAAAACGTAATAAAGTTGCTAGCATGGTTTTTAACCTCCCGTGTCGAATAGTAAATCAAAGGCATTATATCATACTTTCGTTGTGCGTGCATACCCATGCAGCGGTTCGGGAAACATGATTTTTGTTATGTTGAACGCTCCATACCTGCGCTGCATAGGATGGTTGCGGAGGGAATGCCCATGAAAAGCAAGTTTTTCAAGGATACACAGGGTCTTGGTGAATGTTATACCCGCTGCCCGCCGGGGCGGGTAAGCGTGTGCCTGCGGATGGATGAAGCAGCATACGGCCGTTTGTTGGAAGAAGCAGGGCGGCTGGGCATGACCAGCGGCGATTACATCGGTCTGCTACTGGAATGGCACAGCGGCAAGCCTCCGGAAAACGCCCGCGTGAACCGTGAAGAGGCTTTGCAGCGGGAGTGAGGGTCACCGGCGGCGGTTGAGAAACACAGTAAGAGCCATAAAGCCGATGGCTGTGCCTTCTGCCAGCACCAGCTGTGGGTTGAGACCGAGCAGATCCAGCACCGTAAGGCGGATAAGGCCGGTATGGCATAGATACTGCAGCAGCACCAAGGCCAACAGCAGCAGCGCCCCGGCTGCAAGCCACGGCTGCAGACCGTTCATGTAGCTGGATACACCGCCAGCGGGCAAGATGAGTGCAATGGCCGCGCCCAGCAACAGCCCCTTGAGGGCGTAGCCCCAAAAGTCGTTCAGCCAAGCAAGGCTATCCAGCCAGCGAAAGACGATGGCTAACAGAATGCAGTACAGCAGCGGGCAAAGCGCTGCTACCAATTTACGAAGCGGCATGATCAAATTCTCCTTTTCTGAAGCTCGCCCGGCTATGGTCGGCGGGCTTCAGTTGCATTATACCATATTCTCTCTCAGGCGCACAGGCGTTTTTCAGCACGGGCGGCTTGCTGCCATGGCGATGGGCGCATGAGCGCTTTTTTTGCGGGCATTCGCGGGCAGTATATTGCTACTTTTTGGCTTTCTGCGCCGAAAGGTGGCACAAAAGAGGCGGATGTGCCGTTTTTTGCTGTGCGAAAGCCGTTCAAAACCGCATAAGCTCTCACCTTTCGCCAAAGGAGAGCGGTGAAGCCTACACGAATACCTCACACCATCACCTTAGAGGGAGGATGGACCGCAATGACGGTATGGCCTTATCGGGAGGCGGTGACGGTAGTCATCGGCGGAGAATTGGATCATTGCAGTGCACCGCAGGTACGGCAGCAGCTGGACGATCTGCTGATGGATGAGCGTGTGGTGCATCTGGTGCTGGATCTGGAAAACTTGACCTTTATGGATTCGTCAGGCATCGGGGTTTTGCTGGGGCGGCTGAAGCAGCTGGCGGCCAGAGGCGGCAGCCTGAGCGTAAAAGGGATGCAGCCGCCGGTGGAAAAGCTGTTTCGCCTGTCGGGGCTGGATCGGGTGATCGGTATCGTGGATAGGAAAAAAGGAGGGAGAGCCTGATGGAGAACCGGATGGAACTGCGCTTTGAGGCGCTGCCTCAAAACGAGGCTTTTGCCCGGGTGGCCATTGCCGCCTTTGCGGTACAGCTGTGCCCCACCCTGCCGGAGATGGCGGATATCAAGACCGCTGTGAGCGAAGCGGTGACCAATGCCATCGTGCACGGGTACAAAAACCAAGGCGGCGTGGTAACTCTCTCGGCAGATTACGGCGAGCGCAAGCTGCTGACGGTGAGCATCCGGGATGATGGCTGCGGCATCCGGGATGTGGAAGCAGCGATGCAGCCCTTCTATTCCACTGGCGATGGTACAGAGAGAAGCGGTATGGGTTTTTGTGTTATGCAGACCTTTATGGATGCGGTGGAGGTGGATAGCGCCCCCGGAGAGGGAACCACTGTGGTGTTGCGCAAGTATATCGTAGGCGAAGCGGGTTTTGACCGGGAACGGATGCTGGATGAGATCGGCTGAGAGGGAAGAAATACGCCGAACTGTAAAAGCTGATGGGGCTTGTTTCGAGGGCAAGACCCATTCGGCCTGCACACAGACCCAAGACGATTGGCAGCATGAAGGCTTGGCGGTGGCTTGTGCCCGCCGCTTTTTAAACCGGGGCGTGCTGATGGAGGAGCTTTTGCAGGAAGCCCGCACTGCGATCTGCGTGGCGCAGACCCGTTTTTGCCCGGAACGGGGGCTTTGTTTTTCCACCTATGCTGTGCCGGTTGTGTTGGGCGCACTGCGGGAATGCTGCCGCCGGGCTTCGCTGGTGCGAGGGAAAAGGGCGGGCAAGCAGACGGCTCCCGCAGTCTGCCACTTGACCAGCGACCCCGATACGCTGCACAAATGCAGGCAAGAAAGCTTTGAGGAACGTTTGCTGCTGCGGGATGCAGTTAGGCGGTTGGGCAGCCCCTATGGGCAGGTGATCGGTCTACGGTATTTGTGCGGCCTGAGCCAGCGGGAGACGGGTGAAAGGCTGGGAGCTGCCCAGTGGCAGATAAGCCGTTGGGAACAGGCAGGGCTTGCACTGCTGCGGGAAAGGTGGGGGCAGTAGCGGTATACTCGCCGATGTTTCTACATAATATATGGATATTCCCCTTACAGGCTGTATAGGGCTGTAAGGGGAATATTTTGTATTGTATCCTGTATCCAAAAAACAACTTAGAAACACTTAGCTCAGAAAAAAGCGAAAAACAACTCTTGCATTTTTTGCCGTTCTCATGTATGATAACACCACGGCAAGAAATCGCCCATAGGGCAGAAAACGTCCCGCCTACCAAGAAAGCAAGTAACGGCGGTGCATTCGCCGCCACAGTATAAGGAGGATGAAATTCCATGGAAGAACGTATTTTTAACTTTTCCGCAGGCCCCGGTGTTATCGCTGAAAGCGTACTGAAGAAAGCTGCTGACGAGCTGCTCTGCTACCCCGGCAAGGGCATGAGCGTTATGGAAATGTCCCACCGCTCCCAGATGTACATCGACATTTACGATGAGACCGTCGCCCGTCTGCGCAAGCTGATGAACGTGCCCGAGAACTACGAGATCCTGCTGGTGCAGGGCGGCGCTACCGAGCAGTTCAGCGCTATCCCCCTCAACCTGATGAAGCACGAGAACGGCTCCGCCGACTACGTGGATTCCGGTAACTTTGCCCACGTGGCCTCCGAAGAAGCCAAGAAGTACGGCAAGGTGAACATCGTGGCTTCCTCCCGTGAGGACGGCTACACCTACGTGCCCGATGTGAAGAACATCCAGTGGAACGCCGATGCTGACTATGCTTACATCTGCACCAACAACACCATCTACGGCACCCGCTACATCGACATCCCCGAGACCGGCGATCTGCCTCTGGTAGCCGATATGTCCTCCAACATCCTGTCCCAGCCTGTGGACGTGAACAAGTTCGGCGTTATCTTTGCCGGCGCTCAGAAGAACATCGGCCCCGCCGGCCTGTGCGTCATGATCATCCGCAAGGATCTGGTGGGCAAGGAGCGCCCCATCACCCCCAAGCTGATGAACTGGGGTCTGCAGGTAAAGAACACCAGCATGGTCAACACCCCCAACACCTACGGCATCTACATGGCCAAGCTGGGCTTTGAGTGGCTGGAGAACCTGGGCGGCGTTGAGGCCATCTACGAGCAGAACGTGATGAAGGCTGGCCTCCTGTACGACTATCTGGACAACAGCAAGCTGTTCAAGGCCACCGCTCAGAAGGAATACCGTTCCCTGATGAACGTTACCTTCGTGACTGGCGATGCCGACAAGGATGCTGCTTTCGTCAAGTACGCCTCTGCCAACGGTCTGGTCAACCTGAAGGGTCACCGCAGCGTGGGCGGCATGCGTGCCAGCATTTATAACGCCATGCCCGTTGACGGCGTGAAGAAGCTGGTCGAAGTGATGAAGGCCTTTGAAAAGGAGAATGCATAATGTATAAGATTCAAACCCTCAACGCTATTTCTGAGATCATCCATCAGCACCTGAGCGCTGAAAAGTATACCATCGCCGCTGACGAACCCACCCCCGAAGGCATTCTGGTCCGCTCCGCTGCCATGCACGACATGGAACTGCCCGCCGAGCTTTTGGCCATCGCCCGCGCTGGTGCTGGCACCAACAACATCCCCATCGACAAGTGCACCGAGAAGGGCATCGTGGTCTTCAACACCCCCGGCGCTAACGCCAACGCTGTTGCCGAGCTGGTCATCTGCGGCCTGATGCTGGGCAGCCGCAACGTGGTGGGCGGCATCCAGTGGGCCCGCACCTTGGATGGCAAGGGCGACGAAGTTGCCAAGCTGACCGAAAAGGGCAAGGCTCAGTTCGTAGGCCCCGAAGTGCGCGGCAAGACCTTGGGCGTGATCGGTCTGGGCGCCATCGGCGCTCTGGTGGCCAACGGCGCCATCGGCCTTGGCATGAACGTTATCGGCTACGATCCCTACATCAGCGTTGACAGCGCTTGGAGCCTGAGCCGCTCCGTCAAGCACTGCACCAGCATCGACGAAGTCTATGCGCAGGCTGATTACATCACCTTCCACATCCCGCTTTTGAAGGATACCCGCGGCTCCATCAATGCCGCTGCCATCGCCAAGATGAAGGACGGCGTGCGCCTGCTCAACTTCAGCCGTGCCGAACTGGCCGACTTTGCCGACCTGACCGCCGCTCTGGAAAGCGGCAAGGTGGCTTCCTATGTGACCGACTTCCCCACGCAGGAAGTTCTGCAGATGAAGAACACCGTGGTCATTCCTCACTTGGGCGCTTCCACCCCCGAGAGCGAAGAAAACTGTGCCGACATGGCTGCCCGTCAGCTGCGTGACTATCTGGAGTTCGGTCAGATCCGCAATTCCGTCAACCTGCCCGAAGTGCTGCTGGGTCGCGCCGAAGGCGTGCGCGTGCTCGTCATCCACGAGAACGAGCCCGGCCTCATCTCTGCCCTGAGCTCCGCTGTGGGTGCCCGCAAGATCAACATCAACAACATGGTTTCCAAGAGCCGCGGCAACAACGCCGTTACCGTGCTGGAGATCTCCCAGATGCCCGACCAGAAGCTGCTCAACGAGCTCAACGCCCTCAACGGCGTGCTGCGTGTGCGCACCTTCAATGAAGGCGTGTAATCGAAGCAGTCACCCAGCGCAGAGTAAACGTTGCGCTGGGTGTTTTTCGTTGCAACAGCAGCGGGCCGGTTTATACCTGCCCATTGTGGCAATGCCTGCCCGCCCATGGCGGCGCTGCTGGCCAAAGCCACCGGCCGTCCCGGCGGGCAGGGCGGGAGACGTCCATAAAAGTTTGTATCAATGCCCAAATTCCCCCAAACCCCTTGCATTTTTTCTCCATAAGTGCTAATATAAAATGCCTATATTCGTTAAGGAGGAAATCCTCATGCAAGTTATCGTCGGCATTCTGCTGTTCATCACCGCTTTGGTTCTGATTGTCACCGTCCTTCTGCAGGAAAGCAAGCAGAACGGCATCAGCGCTGTGGGCGGCGCATCCGAAACCTTTTTCGGCAAGAACAAGTCCAAGGGTCTGGAAGCCAAGCTGGCTCTCATCACCAAGGTTTGCGCCATCGTGTTCGTGGTTCTGGCCATCATCAACCTGTTCCTGAACTAATGCCAAACCCTTGTGCAAAAAGCGCCCGGCAAATACCGGACGCTTTTTTGTCGTTGGTAAAATGATTTTATCACTTATCCGCTGAGCAACTGTCGACGATTACACCCCCGGGTGTACCTCCGCCGAAATGATATCAAACTGTTTTGGAGGAAATATGGTGATTTGTACTTCTATTGTATCGTATTCCTTGCCCGGATGCTTATGTTCATAGCGAATATTTACAAGGGGTTTGACTGTGCTCCAGTAGTTGTCATAAGCCCAGGCAGCCAAAGGAGGAATCGCCTGATATGAAAGAGAATGTGTGATTGTGTGCCTATAACGGTCCTCCTTTGGGCCTTCATTCCAAGTGTAATCGAAATCATACTGGTCTATGAGCAGATCAACGTAATCCTCCAGCCGACGATCAGGCAAATCGTCCGGATAGCAGGTAATGTAGTACTCGTATTGATTATGTCTGGTTCTGGAATACATTTCTATACCGAGGTAGGTTTCCGGATCGGGAATTGTCACAACCAGTTGCTCGCATTGACGGATGCCCACCCAGGCGCAGATGCCGTATGCAGCAGCGCATAACAACGCAACGGTTACAACAACGATGAAAACAGGCTTCAGATACTTTTTCTTCTTCAGGCTGGCAAAAACGCCGGAGCATTTGCCAGCAGCCTTTGCAGGATTGACTGCGGATTTTTCTTCGATTACGCCGGTTGCCGAGGCATCATTCCCCTCTGCCCGAGTCGGTACATTTTCAGCAGGCAGCACTTTGGGCTCTGCGGGCATAGACAAAGAAACACCGCATTTGAAACAGAACTTGCTGTCATCGGGTAACTGAGCACCGCACTTGTAGCAAAACATTGGTTTTCTCCTTTGTATATTTGGCTTTCTAATTGGATTCATTATATCAATGCGCAATCTACATGTCAAGCATGCATCGTACAGGCTGTGATGCAGCAAGGAATAATAATGGGTAGAAACATGATGAAAATGCGTCTTTTGTCGCAAAAATGCCCGTAACCGATATTGACAATCCTTCCGCTGGCTGTTAAAATAGCTGAAATCCTAACGAAGGAAGCAGAAAGGATGGATGAGAAATGCTGGAAGAGAATCTCCGTACCGGTCTGACGTTCGATGATGTACTGCTTGTGCCCCGCAAGAGCGAAGTGCTGCCCCGCGATGTGGATACCAGCACCGTGATCGCCCCCGGCATCAAACTGAATGTGCCCCTGATGTCTGCGGCTATGGATACCGTTACCGATTCCCGCATGGCCATCGCCATGGCCCGTGAAGGCGGTTTGGGTATTATTCACAAAAACATGACCATCGAGGAGCAGGCCAATCAGGTGGACAAAGTAAAGCGCTCCGAGCATGGTGTTATTACCGATCCTTTTTTCCTCTCTCCCGATCATCTCATCCGTGATGCAGAAGAGCTGATGGGTCGCTACCGCATCAGCGGCGTGCCCATTACCCGCGGCAAGAAGCTGGTGGGCATCCTCACCAACCGCGACCTGCGCTTTGAAACTGATATGGATCGCCGCATCGGCGAGGTGATGACCAGCGAAAACCTGATCACCGCCCCTATCGGCACCACGCTGGAGGAGGCTAAGGAGATCCTGGCTGCCCACCGCATCGAAAAGCTGCCCTTGGTGAATGATGAGTATGAGCTTTGCGGCCTCATCACCATCAAGGACATCGAAAAGAGCACCAAGTACCCCAACTCCGCCAAGGATGCCAAGGGCCGCCTGCTTTGCGGCGCTGCCATCGGCATCACCAAGGATGCCCTGCTGCGTGTGGAAGCTTTGGTAAAGGCCAAGGTGGACATCGTGTCTCTGGACTCTGCCCACGGCCACAACAGCGGCGTTATCGAAAAAGTGCGTGAGATCCGTGCTGCTTACCCCGACCTGCCCATCATCGCCGGCAACGTGGCCACCGCCGCTGCTGCCCGCGACCTGATCGAGGCTGGCGCTAACTGCATCAAGGTCGGTATCGGTCCTGGTTCCATTTGCACCACCCGTGTAGTGGCCGGTATCGGCGTGCCCCAGCTGACCGCTGTTGCTGATTGCGCTCGCGAGGCTGAAAAGTACGGCATCCCCGTCATCGCTGACGGCGGCATCAAGTACTCTGGCGATATTCCCAAGGCCATCGGTGCTGGCGCTGCTTGCGTTATGCTGGGCAGCTTGCTGGCTGGCGTGGAAGAAAGCCCCGGAGCTGTGGAGATCTATCAGGGTCGTTCCTTCAAGGTATACCGTGGCATGGGTTCCATGGGCGCTATGGAGCAGGCTCAAGGCTCCAGCGATCGTTACTTCCAGGAGAAGAACAAGAAACTGGTTCCCGAAGGCGTGGAAGGCCGCGTGCCCTACAAGGGTCTCTTGGCCGATACCATCTACCAGTTGGTAGGCGGTCTGCGTGCCAGTATGGGCTACTGCGGCACCGCTTCCATTCAGGATCTGCGTGAGAATGCCGAGTTCATCCGCATCACTGGCGCTGGCCTGCAGGAGAGCCACCCCCACGATATCTCCATCACCAAGGAAGCTCCCAACTACTCCCGCATGTAAGCAGGGGGGAGTCCCCCTGCACCCCACACCGCACAGCAAAGCTGTGCGGGGGTTCGGGAAGTTACAATAGACGCAAAGCAGCACGATGCAGCCCGCAAGGGAGCAGCGGGCTGCTTTGTGCATATAGGGCAAGGGAGCATGCAGCTGCACCACGCCCATCACCAAAAGAATAAGGAGGCATGATGATGACCATTCGCCTGATGACCATGGAGGATTACGATGCCGTATACGCCCTGTGGCTTTCCTGTCAGGGCATGGGGCTGAACGATCTGGATGATTCCTGGGAGGGGATCCAGCGATACCTGCGTCGCAACCCCAATACCTGCTTTGTGGCAGATCAGGATGGCAGCATTGCCGGGGTGATCTTATCCGGCCACGACGGGCGGCGTGGGTTCATTCATCATACCGCTGTGCACCCGGAGTGCCGCCGCCAGGGCATTGCCCACCGGCTGGTGGAGGCGGCCTTGGCTGCACTGAAAGCCGAGGGCATCCACAAAGTGGCGCTGGTGGTGTTCGGCCGCAACCAGACCGGCAATGCTTTCTGGCAACAGGAAGGTTTTACTTCCCGGGAGGACTTGGTCTATCGCAACCGAGCGCTTACAGAACTGCGCAGGATCGACACCTGATACGATTTTTGATCGACCCATCAACGAAAGGGGGAAACCCGCTATGGATAGCAGACAAAAGATGATCACGACTTTTTATGATGATATCGACGAGGACGCCCGCCTGCAGAACACCCGCCAAGGTCAGCTGGAATACCGTACCACCATGGCGTATATCCAGAAGTATGCGCCTATGGGCAGCAAAGTGCTGGAAGTTGGCGCAGGCACGGGCCGCTACTCCATTGCGCTGGCTCGGGATGGCTACGAGGTAAGCGCTGTGGAGCTGGTGCAGAGCAACTTGGTGGTACTGCGCAGAAACGGCGAGGGCGTTGCACGGCTGCATGCCTATCAAGGGGATGCCCTTGATCTGAGCCGCTTTGAAGACAACACCTTCGATGTGACGCTGCTGTTTGGCCCCATGTATCACCTGTATGAGCCCGAGGACGTGCACCGTGCGCTGGATGAGGCCATCCGTGTCACCCGCCCCGGCGGCGTGATCCTGACGGCGTTTTTGTCGGTGTATGCGGTGCTGGCCAACAACTATTTAAACGAAGGGCTGCTGGCTGGTCTGGAGGAGAACTTCACCGAGGACTATGCCATCCGTCATTTTGAGGAACAGCTGTTTACCGGCTACGACATTGTAGAATTTGAACAGCTCTTTGCAGAAAAACCGGTGGAATACATCACCACCGCCGCTGTCGACGGCGTATTGGAGTTGGCGCAGGATCGCCCGGATTTTGTCATCACCGATGAAGCCTTCGAGGCCTATGCAAAATATCACTTGGCCTTCTGCGAAAAGCGGGAATGGCTGGGCGCATCCAGCCATTTGCTGCATGTGTGCCGTAAGAAGTAAGGGAAACGGAGCATAGAAAGACCGCCCTCCGTGGCGGTACAGGTCGTCGAAAAACTCGCCTGCGGCGATTTTTTCGACGAGGC
>JAZSRK010000059.1:0-14299 GCA_045538465.1 Candidatus Limiplasma sp.
GTTTACGCTGCATGACACCAATGGAATTTCATTATGCCTTCGCGGCATAATGGAATTCCCATCCTGCTGCGCAGCAGGATGGGAATTCCCTACCGATTGTTTTGTTTTTTTCTACTGTCTACTTGACAGGGGGCGCTTCAACGACGCGGTGGATCGGCTCGTTTTTGATTTTGCGGTGTTCAAAAGGATCAATGGGGCAATTCACAGAAGGTCATAATATCTGCATTCTCCTGTCCGTTTTCCCATACGGCTTGCAATGCACCGGCTTCATCCCGGTACATGAGAGCGCTGGAAGGTCCCCCGTCCAGATTGTACGCCCATTGGGGCGAAAAGTTATCCAAAAGGAAATTGACGCATTGCTGCATGGTCAGCCCCCGGTTGGTGCGGGTAACGGTGAGAATGATGTAGTTGTTGGCATCCATCTTGGCAATGATGGTGCGCATGGCCGGGGCGTTGGTAAACCGCCATTCTGGGTCGAGAATAGACTGGTGGTCGTTGATGATGGGGCATTCCACGTAGAACGACCAAGTTTGGCTGGGTTGCTGGGTCAATACAGCCTCCGGGTCTTCTCCCGGGTGCAGGTGCAGACCGTCGGCTTGCAGGGTGAGCCCGTAGTAGGGCACGCCTTTGAGGCAGCGGAAGGTCTGCCCGTTCGTTACGGTAAGGGAACCTAGCGGCGTGTTGAAATAATCTTCGTTCTCGCCGGGATAATTATCCGGGATCCAGCTGTAGACGCGGGTCACATATCCGCTGGCGTTGATGAGCAGGGAGGCCTCAGGCGCACGCTGCGCCAGCAGGGCGGTATCCAGCACATTCTGCTGCCAGTCGGCGGTGGCTTTGCCGATCTGCTGCCCGGGGGACTGCATCCATACCTTGGTCAAGAAGCAGCGGGCCTCGCAGTAGGTAAACTCCTCAATTTGCCATTGCAGGCTGGGGGAGTTGTGGCTGGCTACCACTTTCCCGGTAAAAGCATACGCCATGGGCGGCAGGGGAGCGGTCTCAGCCAAGGCCGGTGTAAAGAAGCAAAGCAGGCAAAGAAACACCAATAAAAAGCGGCGCATGGGATCATCCTTTCGCAGGGGCATGGCGCAGGGTCTTTATCTCAATGCGGATACACAGTAAAAACGGGGGGAAGGATCAGGCGTTTTCCCCCTGCCGATCCAGCGAGCGGATGCGCCCGCAGATCAGTTTGCATACATCCCCGGCGATCTGCACCAGCCGCGGGTCTTTCATAAGCCCAAGCCGCTGCTGGAAGCGGGTGCCGATGGCACCGATCAGGTACGGGCAGCCGGTGAGCGCTTGCTGTACACGGTCGAAAAGGGCGGCTTCCATGGCATCGGAAAAAATGCGGGAGGCGCGAATGATGCCGCCTTCCTGCAAGAGCATAACGGTAACATTGCCCCAGGGAAAGCGCTCGTCCACCACAAAGTTGTAGGGCAGCGCTTCGGGGTACACCCAATCGGGGTTGGCAAAGGCCTGTGTGCCGCGGGTCAGGTTGGCTTCACTGAGCATTTGCTCATCCAGCCAGACGGGTTGGCAGCTGTATTGCGCAGAAAAAACTTTGTAAAGCGCCTCTTCCATCCGATCAAGGGTGATGTCGGGCAAATAGTCGCTCATGGCGGTATATAGGGTATTTACATCGGGGCGCTTCTGCCCCCGGTAGTGCTTGCCGCCGGTAAGCAACGCCTGCGACATGGCCTCCATATCGGGCGAAACCAGCAGCGAGCCGTTGTGCAAAGCGGTAGAACCTGCTTTGTAGAATGCGTTGGTACAAAAAATGCGTCCGTCCGTTACCAGACTGGCACTGGGGCCGGGCTGCACGGGCAAACCAAGGCTTGCGGCAGCATGGGCAGCCAAGGCTAGCTGCTTTGGGGCGTGCAATTCGGTTTTGGGCAAAATAACGCTGAAATTCAGTGTTCCGCTATCCTGATAGAAGGTGCCGCCGCCAGTGAGCCTGCGGGTGATGGTACCGCCGGTCTCCAAAAATGGTTCCACATTGCATTCGTACCACGGGTTTTGGTTGCGGCCCACGGTCATGGCGCTTTCGCTGCGGTAGAGGAACAGAACGGCGGTGCCTTCAGGCAGTGTATCCATCAGGTGCTTTTCAATGGCCAGATTGCGGCAAGGGTCGCTGGTTCTGGCAATGATGCACGAGGTTTGACGTATCATTGGTGATCTCGCCCTTCCGGTGAAAGAATCGGTAGACAGGCATACAAAACCAACTACAAACATTCGCCGTTTGCAGCGAAAATTCCTGCATATGGCATACATTGGCAGCTCGTTTTTACAAAAGGACGCTTCAAGCTTGCAAAACCAATAGCTGTACGGTCTGGCCGTCCGCTGCGGTGATCGGGCGAAAGGGCAGCCCTTGCGGCGGGGCGGCTTCTGCAGGCAATGCATAGGCCACTTGTGAAACACGGTCATCCTTTTGATAATAGCCGATCCAGATCGCACCCTTCTCCTGGGGTACTTGCACGAAACGCCAGCCCAGCTGATCCATGAGCCGCTGGGGCGGGTATTTGGCAAAATAACCGGCCAGCGGCTGGAAAGCAGCAGGCCATTGCAGGGTGGACAGTGCATCGGCGGGTTCACGAAGCGGCGGCTGCGGGTTAGAACGCGGGGGTTCTGCGCTGCCGGAGGGGGGCGTGGTAGGAATGGACGGTGTTGCTGCTGGCGGCGTTGGCAGATCGGTTGGTCGATCCGCGTTCTTCCGGCGCTTCATCCGGCGGCGTTCCGGTGGTCTGCGGGCTTCGATGGCGGGGAGAAAAACCTCTCTCGGTAAGGGCGGCAGCTTGCTGGGGGCGGCACAAGAAGGCGCATCTTTCAGCTTGGTGAGGGGTTCGGTTTGTTGAATGCAGGGTGCTTTTGCGGTGGCTGCGCTTCTTTCTTGTTTGGGCTCAGGGGTCGATGGCTCCTTTGGCGGCGCATCCGGCGGGGCCGTGCTCGTGCTGGGCTTGGATGCTTCCCGGCTCAGCTTTTCGCATAGCGCCAGCAGCGCGTTTTTGGCATCCAGCAGACTACCGGCGCTTTGGGCAGTACATAGCCCGATGGAGAGCGGCTTGGGTCGTTCTTGCCCATCGGTGATCAGCAGGGCTGTCAGCCTGCGGGGGGCGGCTGCATCGGCGGGCACCTCTGCACTGAGGGATGCTTCGCCCCGCTGGTTTGTGCTGGTGCGCCCCAACTCCCGCACAAACCCTTCGCCGGTATACCAGAAGACCCGCATTTCCCCGGGCTGCATCCCGCGCAAGTTTACCTGCACCAGCTGCCGCCCTGCCTCGCCCTGCAACCGGGCATAACCGCTCAGCCCCGCTTGCAGGGGCCGGAGCATCATCATTTGATGGGTAACGGCCTCGCTCATGGCCATCCCTCCTTTTGGGCAAGCCTATGCCGCAGCACGTGGGAAAATGCTCCCATAGAACATACGCAAGCTTGACCCGCCTCAAAGGCCGTGCTATATTCATGCCAAGGAGGCGAAAACCATGGATGAAAAACGAAATTTCTCCCACATCACCGCCTGCGGGGAGGACTGCACCGGCTGTGCCAAGCGTGCCCAAGGGCTGTGCGGCGGCTGCCGGGAGCAGGATGGCTGCTGTCAGGAATGGGCACAGACGGGACGCTGCCCGGTGCATGCCTGCGCCAGTGATCATGGGGTTCCTTTCTGCGGGCTGTGCGCCATGTTTCCCTGCGAAAAGCTGCCAAGCTTGATGCCGTGGAAAACCGATGTCATCGAGCAGTTTGAAGCGCTTGTTAAAGCTTATCGCCACCGGTCTGATCGCCCATAAAAACCTGCCGGAAATGTACCAAAAAAAAGACAAAGTTTTTCGCAAAATGTGCCTTGTTTCGCCTCACCTTGCGTGATAGAATTATTCGGTTGAAAGTTTGGTGAAAGGGGATCATCATCATGCGCATCGGGTTTGACCACGATCGTTATACCACCATGCAGTCCGAGCATATCCGGCAGCGGATCGCTCAGTTTGGCGGCAAGCTGTATCTGGAACTGGGCGGCAAGCTGTTTGACGACAATCACGCCTCCCGTGTGCTGCCGGGCTTCCGTCCCGATAGCAAGATGCTCATGCTCTTGCAGCTCAAGGAGCAGGTGGAGCTGGTGATCACCATCAACGCCGATGATATCGAGAAAAGCAAGGTGCGCGGCGATCTGGGCATCACCTACGATATGGAAGTGCTGCGCCTCATCGACGCCTTTAGGGATATCGGCCTGTATGTGGGCAGCGTGGTCATGACCCGCTGGCGGGATGAGCACTCTGCCGCTATGTTCAAGCAGCGCTTGGAAAACTTGGGCATTCGGGTGTTCCGTCATTTCCCCATCGACGGCTACCCCTACGAGGTAGAAGCCATCGTAAGCGACGAAGGCTTTGGCCGCAACGAATATGTGGAGACCACCCGTCCCCTGGTGCTGGTCACCGCCCCCGGCCCGGGCAGCGGTAAGATGGCTGTGTGCCTGAGCCAATTGTATCAGGAGCATCAGCGGGGCGTGCAGGCAGGCTATGCCAAGTTTGAGACCTTCCCCATCTGGAACCTGCCCCTGAACCACCCGGTAAACATCGCCTACGAGGCCGCCACCGCCGACCTTGAGGATAGCAACATGATCGACTCCTACCATCTGGAAGCCTATGGCGAGATGGCGGTGAACTATAACCGGGACGTGGAGATCTTCCCGGTGCTGAAAGCCGTTTTTGAACGCATTTACGGCGAATCCCCCTACAAATCCCCCACGGATATGGGCGTAAACATGGTGGGCAAGTGCATCTACGATGATGATGCTTGCCGGGAAGCCGCCTGTCAGGAGATCATCCGGCGCTACTTTGCTGCCCGCTGCGCGCTGGTGCAGGGTCGTGCCCAGCAGCATGAGGTGGATAAACTGCAGCGGGTTATGCAGAAAACGGGGCTCACTTCCCAGATGCGCCCTGTGGTGGCTGCCGCCCGCAACTTGGAGGAGGAGACCGATGCCCCTGCTCTGGCTGTGGAATTGCCGGATGGCCGCATCGTTACGGGTAAAACTTCCGATTTGATGGGCCCCTCCGCTGCGTTGGTGCTCAATGCCCTGAAAGCGCTGGGTGGCATCGATGACGACCTGAAGCTGATCTCGCCCACGGTCATCGAGCCCATCCAGTCCCTGAAGTGCGACTATCTGGGCAACCACAACCCCCGCCTCCACTCCGATGAGGTACTGGTGGCTCTTAGCATCAGCGCCGCCACCGATGAAAAGGCAGCGCTGGCCATGGCGCAGCTGCCCAAGCTGGCTGGCTGCGAAGCGCATTCCACCGTCATTCTCTCTCAGGTGGACGATAACATTTTCCGCCGCCTGAAAGTGAACCTGACTTGCGATGCCAAGTACCAGACCCACAAGCTGTACCACAAGTAAGCATAGCAAAAGCCGGAGCGCACCGCTAAATGGGTGGTGCTCCGGCTTTTTGTGGATGCCGACCGTTGTCTCAAAAAGGAGAGAAGCCCCATGGCAGCAGAACTTTATCATGTGGTCACCGGCTGCAAAATGCAGCTGGGGCAGGTGATCCAAATGGATGAAAACTACCCCACCGGCGTATACCAGCGGGTGATGGACAAGCTGCCTCTGGTGGAGGATATGCTGGCTCACCCCGAAGCCTACGCTGGGCAGCCCATCGATCACCCTACCGATGTAGCCATCCGGGAGCTGGCCATGGAGGCGGTACGCAAGGAGCATTTCCCGCAGTATCCTTCCCGGATGCACAGCCTGTATGCCTCCTCCACGCTGGAAAACGCCCGCTGCTGGTTTGAGTGGTTTACCAATTGGGGCCGGCCCACGCTGCAGATCGTGCGCCTCAAGGTGGAGGGGCGCGTGTTCACCGGCAACGCCAACCTGTGCTTCGATGGCACGCTGGATGAGGCAGCGAACCGGCAGAAGGCGCTGCGCTATTGGCAGGTGGGAGAGGATCCGGACTGGGAGAGACCCATCTGGGAAACCATTGCGGATGGGCGCATTGAGGTGGTGGAGATCATCCACGAGGTGGCGGAAGCCGTAGCAGACTAAGCAAAGGAGTAAATGTTTGTTAAAGGATTATGAGCTGAACAAACCCACCCTTGAAACAGAGCGGCTCCTTCTGCGTCCCTTGTCGGAGGCAGATGTGCCCGATTTGCAGGTTTTGGAAAAGTGCGGCTTTGTGCGGGAAGGTACAGTACGTCAGGGCAAAATGGTGTCCGTGTACTGCGATTATGCCATCTATGGAATGCTGCGCAGGGATTGGGAGAAGGGAGATAAGTAGGCTGTACGCTTTGTTGCATGAGTGCTGCAAAGGATGTGCTGATATACAAAAACCGCTGGATGTGCTGCCAGCGGTTTTCATTTAACTTCTTGTTCCAGATCGGTAAAGAGTTCGGACTCAAAAAATTGCTGTATGGTAATGCCAAAGCCATCGCATAGCTTTTTGATGGTGGATATGGTAGCGCTTCGGTTTCGTCCGCTGACGATGTTGTTGACGGTGGATTGGGTCACACCGCTGATGTTGCTGAGCTTGTTGACCGTTAGCTCCTGCTGCTGGCAGAGCTCAATGATCCGCTTCCTAACGGCCTCGCCAATGCACATCGGTATCGCCTCACTTTCGTTAAGAAAAGGATACTCAATATGCATTGAAAAGATTAACCCTTTTGAGTTAGAATAACTCAAAAGGGTTGGTGATCGGTGTGAACTATCAGCGTTGCTTTTTGTTCGGGCATAGAGATGCACCTGCGGAGATTTATACAGCCATCGTTGCAGCTGCGGAGGAACACATTGTTCGGCACGGTGTTACCGAATTTTTGGTGGGACACTACGGGGCTTTTGACCGCATGGCAACCAAGGCGGTTGTTCAGCTAAAGCAAAGGAAAATTCTATGTCACTTCCATTCCGCATCAGCAGGTGTTCACATCAGCAGACTGAATCTTCCTTCTTCCGCTGGAGCCACAAAGCATACGCAACAGGCAGTGCAGTCAGAAGACCGATGCGGATCAAAACCTCTACAACAGGGCTTGTTTCAAGCCCGAATACGCTGGTAGCGTTGATGAACATGTGGGCAATGATGCAGGGCACAATGCTGCCGCTCTTCATAAAGATGACGATGAACAGATACCCAAGGGCGGTGGCATAGACGATCTGGAACAGGGTATCCACCACCGGTGCGCCGCCCAGCAGGTTGACGATGTGACCCATGCCGAAGCTCAGGCTGCCCACGATAATGGCGGTAAGCTTATTGTCCTTGTACATGGCTTTGAACAGCAGTCCACGGAAAATCAGCTCTTCAAGCAAACCTGTAAGCGCCATCGCCAGAAAGGCGGGCAGAATGCGCAGCAGGTCTTCGGGCAGCGCCATACCGCCCATCAGGGTGGGGCAGGAGATGATAGCCAGCGGGATAAAGTACAGGTAGCTCTTGAGAGAACCCTGCACTTTGCACAGGCCGTAATACTTGTTAAGGCTGTTCTTGCCGATGAAGGCCAGTAGAACGATCGCCATCACGATGCTCAAGGGCAGAGTGTACAGCATGGGAATGCCGGTGGATTTAGACAGGCCGTCGGTCAGGCTGAACAGCACCACATAGGCAACGATCCAGAGAATAGCAAAGAGTACCTCGTTTTTTTGATGCAGCTTTTTCATTAATTACTCCTCCTTCGGGGCGGTGGCTGCGGCGCAGGCACCGTATAGGGCTTTATCCAGCAGGGTAACGGTTTCTTGCTCATCGTATGGCATGGGATTGTTGGCTAATAGGCTGGCATATCCATGGATGACGAGAAACAATTGGAGAAAAACGTCTTTGGCGGCTTCGGGGGTCGCACCAATGGCTTGCTGGAGGATCTCCAGCATGGGGGCAATGTCCGGGTGGTCTAACTGGCTGAGCAGGCTGCCGCTTCCCAGTCCAGCGGATTGAAACAGGAACCGGAACAGGTTGCCCTCCGTGGCGGCAAAACGAATGTAGTTGAGGCCGAGGTTCATCAGCGGCATCTCGCTTTCCTCCATGCCACTCATCAGGTATTGGGTGTGGAAAACATTCGAATAATCGTAAGTGGCTTTGCGCACATCCTCCACGGTGGCAAACTGGTAGAGCACCGGCTGGGTGGAGCAGCCCAGCTGCTGGGCGATGGTGCGGGCATTGAGGGCATCTGCCCCTTGCTGACGCACGATGGCAAAGGCGGCCTCGATGATCATTTCGGCAGTGATCTTGGCTTTGGGCGGCACGAACATCCTCCTTTTATGATTTATGTTATATAACAATAATTATAATAGTATGGAACTTTGTATTTGTCAACAGGAAAATAAAAAACCCATCCACCTGCATGGTAAAATGCAGTAGATGGATGGATTTTTGTTGGCGTATAAATAATTGCGGCGCGTCATTCCAACGCCAAAATGTTTTCCTCGATTTGCCGAATGATGGCCTTGAATACCTCGTCGCTTTGGCCGGTGGGATCCTGCAACCCCCAATCGGCATCAAAAGGCCGCCCGATGTAGGGGCAGGTCACGTTGCAGCCCATGGAAATGGCGATATCCGGGGTGGGAATGGCCTCAAAGGTTTTGCTGTACTGGGTCTCCGTCATGTCGATGCCGTAGAGTTCCTTCATCAGGCGCACCGCATCGGGGTTGATGTGGGGCTTGGTCTCGGTGCCGCAGGAATAGCACTCAAAATCGCTTGGGCGCAAGTGCTTGCCCAGCGCCTCGGCGATCTGGCTGCGACAGGAGTTGTGCACGCAAATAAAAGCCACTTTCTTCATGGATCATTGTCTCCTTTGTGGTTGATGCGGGCAAAAGGACAGCGCTTGCCGATGCATTGCTCATTCAGGTGGAAATAATGGCAGACCACTGGCTCCTGCTCCATTTGTATGCCCAGATGCTCTGCAACAAAAGCGATGGCATTGGTAATGGATAGATAGGAATCTCTTTTGCAGCAGCGAGGGCCGCCCACCTGACCAATAGCGCCGAGGGAACGGGCCGTCATCTGATGGGACATCGCAAAGTTTTCTTGCCCAAGGGGCGTTGACCCGGTAATGATGGAGACAAACATGCCGCTGCTGAGACCAGCTCCGCATGCGCCCCAAAAGCCGCAAGCACCGCCAGGCACAGCCTTGCCCCGGCTCATCATCTCCCGCAGCGCAGGCTCCAGCGCAATGGAACCGCCAGCGTTTTGGTAAGCAGTCAGCAGCGCCATGCCCACCATGATGTGGTGCTCCGGCCCGTGCATGTGGCAGAAGGGCTGCGCCATCATGCGGTTCAAAATGGCTATGGGGCTTTTGGAGGTTTCTTTCAGGCATAGGTCAAAGAGGGTATCGATGCCTTGGGTGTGGCATTTGTTGCAGATGTAGTGCCCGTTTACGCAGCGGGTCTTGCTGCGTTCCTTTTGGCGGCAGAGGGCGCATTCCATCTCGATATCTTCGGTCAGATAGGCAAGGGGCGCCGAACAAAGCAAACAATTGTTTTTCATAGATGACCTCTCAATATGTAAGGGTCGGCAGCAGTACAGGCGGCGGCCGGGGCTCCGAAACATCGGGCGCTTCGACATGCACCTTGAGTATACCGCATGCCTCTGTGGGGCGCAAGAGTCAACAACAGGGAAGGCCAAGCAGGGCTTCGCCTGTTGTGTGTCGAAATAAATAGCTGAGCGGTGAACGCTGTATACCGCTGCCAGCAGCAAGCCCAAAGGCTTATTTGTTTAGAGATGAGCGTGACCTCAAAGGAGGAAAGCATGATGAATCAGCAGCCTGTTTACCCCAACCTGCCCGCCAGCCGCCATACCATGACCGTGGGCGTGAAACTTGCCAACGGTGTGCGCACCCAGTGCAGCATTTATTCCACTGCCCACGGCTTGTTCGGCTATCTGGATGCGGAGGGCGAAGTGTTTCTCAGCTTGAAAAAAGCCGCCAATGTAAAGGACTTATCCCAATTGATGGGGCTATTAAAGCATTCCTTCCGTGTAACGGCGGATGTGGATGTGATCGATGCCGGTATAGATGAGTTTGTTGGCGTGGAGGATGATCTGTGGCTCTACGACGAGTACGACGAAGCCTACCATGAGGGCTACTATGAAGAATACGACTACGACCTGTACGACCGGGAGGAGTATTCCGATCTGGTGGATGCCCGCAACGAGGCCGACGGCGAAGTGGAAGGCATGCTCAGTGTGCTGCGCAAATGGGCGTTTTCCCTGAATGATGTGCAAGAGGTATACATCCAGCGCTGTCAGGCCACAGAAGGCCCCAATTCCCAGTACACCCTCAATTGCATCGCCTCAGCGGTGCAGCCCCATCGGGTGCTGCTCAACAACGGCGATATCGGCCCCCTGCGGCAGGCTCTGCGCCAGTACGGCTTTTTTGCCAACATGAATGATGCATCCATTAACAATGCCATCGGCATGATGATGGATGCATCCCGCACCGGCCAGTGGCCTTGGGGCATGAGCGTGGTCAGCCGGGAGACCCTGAACATGACCGACCGCACCATTCGTCTGGAGGATCGCTTCGTTATCAAGACTGGGCTGACCATTGAGGAAATGGACGCTTTGTTTGATGCGCCTCCCGCCCAGCCCGCCCCGGATCGACCTGCGGCAGAGGGTCGTCCGCAAACCGCTGCCCCGCAAGCCGATCCTGAAAGCACTGCTCATTCCACTGTTTTCGAGGATGAGTACGAGGAAAGGGAGGAAGAGCTGGACGACGGCTTTACCGACGGTTCCGGCTTTATGGTATGACCCAACGCTTCGTACTTTTGCTGTGTTTTTGCTTGGCTGGCTTTACGCCCAATGACAAAAACGGCAAAATGCGCTACAATAGGATATGATCCTATCGGATCGATCGACGAAAGAGAGGAATTTAACTATGAACAATAGCACGATCATTATCATCGCTCTGGCCATTCTGGTCGTAACCAATTTGATCTCCTTCTTCCTGATGATGCACGACAAGAACTGCGCCAAGAAGGGCGCATGGCGCGTACCGGAAGCCACTCTGTTCATTGCCACCGCATGCTTCGGCGGCTTGGGCGGCGTTTTGGGCATGCAGCTGTTGCGCCACAAGACCAAGCACTGGTATTTCGCCGTGTTCTTCCCGCTGATGCTGGTGGTGCAGATCGCCCTGCTGGCGGCTGGTGCTTACTTTCTGTTTTTGAAGTAAGACGATTTGTCCGGCGTGCGTTTGCGCAGATGAAAAAGGAGCCAGTCCCTGCTCGATCAGCCGGGGCTGGCTTTGCTTTTTTATAATCTTTTTGTTTGTCTGATTTTTCCTATATTAAGGAGGATGTTTCTATGCTGCCCACCCTACAAGAAGCCCATCGCCTATTGGCAGAAGCCGAATACCGAAACCCCGGCTCTTGGGGCGATCATTGCCGGGTAGCAGCCTATTGTGCCCGCTGCATTGCTATGCGCTGCCCCGGTATGGATGGCGAGAAGGCGTACATTCTGGGGTTAATGCATGATATTGGGCGCAGGTTTGGCGTGAGCCATTTGAAGCATGTGTCCGATGGGTATCGCTACATGATGCAGTTAGGCTACGACGAAGCCGCCCGCATTTGTTTAACGCACTCCTTCCCAAATAAGGTGCTGGAGGAATATATCGGCAAGCAGGATGTGAGCCGCGAGGAAGCGAAGATGCTCCGGGATGCGTTGTCGCAGGTGCAGCTGGATGATTATGATCGCCTGATTCAATTGTGCGATTGCCTTGCGGGAGCCGGAGTTGTGATGGACATGGAAGCCCGCATGGGGGATGTGAAGGCTCGCTACGGCATGTACCCGCAAGGAAAGTGGGATGCCAATCTGGCGCTGAAGGCGTATTTTGAGGAAAAGATGGGTATGGATGTGTATGTGGCTGTGGGCGGGGTGGGGTTTGTGTTTGTTATGGGGGAGTGAGCAGGGTTGCTTGCTTCTCGCTTTGGGAGGTGGCTGGGTGCATGAATCAGCTTTCCTTGCCTTTCCTTTTGGGAAAGGTGGCAGGGCGTATGAAACACTCCCACTTGCCTCCCCCCCTTTGGGAACGGTGGCTGAGCGCATGAAACACTCCTACTTGCCTCTCCCTTTGGGAGAGGTGCCCGAGCGTAGCGAGGGCGGAGAGGGCATGGCTTAGGGGGAAAACCCTCTCAGTCAGGCTGCGCCTGACAGCTCTCCCAAAGGGAGAGCCAAGGAGTAGGTAGCGCTGCAGGCGTATTTCTATAAACCAGTAAGGAGAAGCCGCATATCTTGCGCCTTCGGCGCTCGCTATGCTCTCTTTTTTGCGCTGCGGCGCAGGGTTTGTGGGGCTCTGCCCCACGCCCCGGCAGGAGCCTGAGGCTCCTGCACCTCACTCTTTTCACAACCTTATCCCATCTCCCATCTCCGCTCTTGCATTTTCCCCGCAAATCCGATATGATGAAAGCTGAATCCAATTTTAGCAAGGAGGGGGCGGCGCTGATGAGCAACGAACGCCTTTCCCATATTCGAAATTTCTGTATCATCGCCCATATCGACCACGGCAAGAGCACTCTTGCCGACCGCCTGTTGGAAATGACAGGCGTTTTTGAGCAACGGCAGATGGTGGATCAGATCCTGGACTCTATGGAACTGGAGCGTGAGCGCGGCATCACCATCAAGAGTAAGGCCGTGCGCATGCAGTACAAGGCCAAGGATGGGGAGACCTATACCCTCAACCTGATCGACACCCCCGGCCACGTGGACTTTAGCTACGAGGTAAGCCGTGCTTTGGCCGCCTGCGAAGGTGCGCTGCTGGTGGTGGATGCCACCCAAGGCATCGAAGCCCAGACGCTGGCTAACGTGTACATGGCCTTGGAGCACGATCTGGAGACCGTGCCCGTCATCAACAAGATCGACCTGATCTCTGCCCGCCCGGAGGAGGTAAAGCAAGAGATCGAGGATGTGATCGGTCTGGACGCTTCCGAAGCACCCATGATCTCCGCTAAGACCGGTCTCAACTGCGAGGAAGTGCTGGAAGCCATCGTCAAGTTTGTGCCCCCGCCCACCGGCGATGAGGAAAAGCCCCTGCAAGCCCTCATTTTCGACGCTTACTACGATAACTACAAGGGCGCTATCTGCTTTGTGCGCGTGATGCATGGCAGCGTGCGCCCCGGCATGCGCATGCGCCTGATGCAGTCCGGCAGCGAGTTTGACATCGTGGAAGTAGGCACCTTCCGTCCCGGCTATGTGCCCTGCGATGAGCTGCGCCCCGGTGATGTAGGCTACATCGCTGCCAGCATCAAGGATCTGGGCGATACCCGTGTAGGCGATACCGTCACCGACGCCGCCAACCCCGCCCCGGAACCCCTGCCCGGCTACCGTCAGGTGACCCCCATGGTGTTCTGCGGCATCTATCCCGCCGATGGCGCCGATTACGACAACCTGCGGGATGCCCTCGAAAAGCTGCGCATGAACGATGCCTCCCTTACCTTTGACCCGGAGACCTCCGTGGCGCTGGGCTATGGCTTCCGCTGCGGCTTCTTGGGTCTGCTCCATATGGAGATCATCCAGCAGCGCTTGGAGCGTGAGTTCGATCTGGACTTGGTCACCACCGCCCCCAGCGTTATCTATCAGGTCTACAAGACCGACGGCACCGAGGTGGATATCGACAACCCCTCCAACCTGCCCGGCCTTGGCGAGATCGAGCACATGGAGGAGCCCTACGTCACCGCCACCATCTATACCCCGCAGGATTATGTGGGCGCTATGATGGACATCTGCGTGGACAAGCGCGGTATCTTTATCGATATGCAGTACGAGGGCAGCCGTGTGAAGCTCATCTACGAAATGCCCCTCAACGAGATCATCTACGAGTTTTTCGATCAGGTGAAGAGCCGCAGCCGCGGCTATGCCAGCTTCGACTACGAGCTCAAGGGTTATATGCCCTCCGAGCTGGTCAAGATGGATATCCTTCTCAATGGCGATATCTGCGACGCGTTCTCCATCATCGTCCATAAGGACAAGGCCTACGCCCGTGGTCGCTCCATTGCCGAGAAACTGAAGGAAGTTATCCCGCGCCAGATGTTCGAGATCCCCATTCAGGCTGCCATCGGCGGCAAGGTCATCGCCCGTGAGACCGTCCGAGCCATGCGCAAGGATGTTTTGGCCAAGTGCTACGGCGGCGACATCACCCGCAAAAAGAAGCTGCTTGAAAAGCAAAAGGAAGGCAAGAAGCGCATGCGCCAGTTCGGCACCGTGGAGGTGCCCAGCGAAGCGTTCTTGGCTGTGCTCAAGATGAGCGATGATAAGTAATGCCTCCGGCGGGGAAGGGGGGGGGGCCCCCGCCTCCCCCCCCGGGTTCAGGGGGGGGGAGGCGAAGGCGGTGATCTCCTTGCCGCCGGGGATGC
>JAZSRK010000075.1:0-22372 GCA_045538465.1 Candidatus Limiplasma sp.
CTTTTCCCTTCAGTCATGGGCCCCGGTCTGTAGACTTCCTTTTTCTTGTTCGCCATAAATTCGGCCTCCTTGATAATCTTTATCTTATCATAGAAGGCCGATGCCTTTCAGCTTTTTACAGACTTTTTTTCACAAGCTCGCGAACGAATGCGATCAGCCTGACGGAAACCCAGCAGAAGGAAGCTGCGCACCTTTTTACCGCCCCCTCTTGCCTCTCCCCTTGGGAGATGTGGCTGAGCGCAGCGAAGCTGGAGAGGATCCACTGTGCCACAGACCCTCTCAGTCAAGCTTCGCCTGACAGTTCTCCCATAGGGAGAGTCAAGGTGAAGGCATCTCATCCCCCACCTAACCGACTCAAAACAGATCCAGCATATTATCCAGATAGATCTCCTCCCGAACGTTCAGCTGATATTCAGGCTTTGTCATATAATAGAGCAAAAATTCCAAGATCAGAGCACTGCCAAGGCTGCGGCCTTCTATCTTGAAATGGGAGAAGCCCATAGGCAGGTAGGTGCCGATGATATCGCCAATACCGATAAAGCCGGGATTCTTCATGGCTTTGGAAAAACGATAGCCCTCCCCCGCCTCAGGCGCAGCGCAAAAATGCTCAGGGGTCTCCTCGCCCAGTACCTTCCTGCTGACCGCTTCATAGCACTTCTTTCGGTCTTGGCAGCCAAACCAACAGCATTCGTTGCACAGAAATTCCATTTTTGCTTTTTGCTGTGCGGATAGTGCTTTTAGCTGCGTGAATGCCTTGTTCAAACGGAAGTCCGGCACCACATAGCGGAACGCCTCCCGGTTCACCTCGCATTCAAGCGCGTGAAAGTCCGTCAGTACTTTGGTGGTAGATGAAACCAAGTACAGCCCGGGATAGGTACGTTGTAGGTAGCTTAGCAGAAGATCGGAATGGACGATAACACCATTCTGTGGCATAGTGCTTTTCTCAAACAGACGGCAGATCGCATTGCATCTGGGGTCGGAAAGATGTTCTTCCCTGAGCAGAGAATTGCTAAAAGTAAGCCGGGCAGAGATGCCGTATTCCTGTGCCAGCGCCAATGCTGCCTCAAGATCGCTGGCTTGTGCCCCAATGCGCCCGCCGCCCCAGATGCAATCCGCCGGAGCGCCATAGAGGGAGCCGATCTCGCACCAATCATAAAAGTACTCCCTGTGCTTGCGAAACAGCGGCAGAAAAACTGCATATAGATCGTAAAATTCAAACAAACCGGGCAGATGGTAATATGCAATGCCTTTTTGCGGCTTCATCGGTTCGGCGGTATGTATCATCTCAGTCACCCCGTGGAATAGCGTTTGATCGGTTTCTTCGGCTGCAGATCAGTACCCTCACCTGTAATACCTAGACCATCAGATGCACGATAGAGCGTTCATTTTCTTTAATGTTCAGCTGCTTGGTTTACCATGCGCAGATACGCTTCTTTTGGCATCAGCGGTGGGTGCATTGCTGTTATTTGCTAAACAGGTACGAAGTTTGGTTATTGCTTATTCTTGCCTACAGCCACCGTGGCCAAAACCAAATAACCGATCACAGCCGATGCGCCGTAGCCCATAACCGGGATCGGGAAAGCACCGATCGCGCAGCTGAGCAGCCAGCCGGCATAGAACAGCACGCACCCCATAAAGAATGGGCGGTGGACGCTGCTTTTGAGGCCTGCTGCAAAGGGCACGAACAGCAATACGATCGCAGCCAAGCCAAGAATGCCCAAAACCGGCGAAAGCTGCATCGCCAGACCTACGATCCCTTCCACGTGAGCTTCCGGCGCAAGCAGGGGATGCTTGACCCACGAGATAGCAGCAAGAACGAACAGTCCAAACGTCACGCCCCAGCAAACAGGTTTAGCGGTACGGCTTTTGTACATCAGCGGACTAACTGCCAGTGCAAAGGCTGTCAGCATGGAGGCATCCTTTTGGAAAAACAGAAGAAGCGAAACGATAGCGCACAAGACCAACGCTTCGTAGCAGCGGTCTTGTTCCATCCAAGCGTAAAGACCGATGAGCACGATGGGCAGTACGATCAACGCCATATGCAAAGCAAAGGGACCCACATAAACCCATCGGTGGATACCTTCGACTCCGGGAAAGAGAAACACAGCCGCTAACAAGCACAGACTGACCGCCAAAACCACATATCGTGCAACGTTCTTTAGCGGTTTACCCAACTTCAGGTACAGGCAGGAGACAAGACCGCCCACCAGCAGTACAGCGACATTTTGGAAAGCAGTAACCGTTGAAAGGCCATGCAATTTCATAGCGATGCAGCCAATGATCGTTGCGGGCAACGCACACAAGGCAGCCATTCCATTTCGCATCCAAGCATTTTTCATTGGGACATCTTCCTTTCTGGAACTTGAAGTATGACGGGAAGCATCTGCAAGCAAATTTTTTTGCCAATGGTTATCTTATCATAGCTACGTTGTGCGTGTCCAATTTATATATTTACAACCAATGCCTCCGCCTACTTTTTCCAATTATCGTTTCCAAAGCGACTCCACATGCATAAACTGTGTTATAATTATATTGTTATCAACTCACCAAGAGATGGATGAAACGAAAAGAAGCATACGCCATTTCTTGCAGCGGTATGAGGCGCAACTATGAAACACCAGCACAACTTTCTCATACAGGCGGAGGATATACAAAATGATCGTACTAATGGATCTGGAATGGGTGGAGAACAACTCTTATCATATTACGCCGACACAGCTTGCCGCAATGCGCGTGGATAGATCATGGAATCGCCTCTCCCTATTTACTGCATTGTGCCGACCGCGTGATGCATCCTTTCATCAATGGGATCATGTTGCCTATGCAGGCGCAAGTAAAAACGACTTTCTCTCTGCATTGTCGTGCCGAACCGTATTTGAACGTTTTCTAACATGGCTCGAACCTGATGATACCCTCTTATGGTGGGGGCAGGAGGCTCCACGCCGTTTTGCCGAACTGATGAAGATCGTGGGATTGCCCAGCATAGAAAATAAAAGCCATTCGATACAGACTGCATTCAAAACCTTTGTTTGCGATGGAAAAAAGACCAAAGGCAATCCATATGTATTGGCACAGGCTCGACAGATCCCGCTTTTGAAACCTGAGCACTGTGCAGCGAACGATGTACGCATGATGCAGCAGTTGCTTCAGAATGTTGATTTTAAGTTGGCTTATCTATACCAAAAGCCTCCTATGGCAGAAACGAAAAAAAGAGCTCCGGTTGCCAGCGTTCGTGAACTCCCGTTCCAGATAGATTGCAATGCAAAGGTGATCCATCAAAACGGATGTGAACAACTGCCAAAAGATGCCGTTACGATCGGTTGCCACAACTTAGCAGGCGGTTTGAAACACAATGCAAAACCCTGCCCTGTCTGCTGCAAACAATTATGGAAAGAGTATATCGTCAAACGCAATATGGATGTGATACAGCGATCGCAATGCAACTATTTCTATCTACCCAGCGGGCGTTCCTTTCATCGGCCCGACTGCCGGATGATCCTGCATTCCGAAGTGCCGCCGTCGGGAACGATGTACTACGATAGCTGTGAAAAAACAGGCAGAACGCCATGCAAACTATGTTGTCCCCTCCCCAACGACAGAAAAGCTAAGAAGGAAAAGCAAAATACCATCAAAAAAGAAGCCCTCACCTATGCAGAGATGCAGGCAATAAAACGCTATCAACAGGCATCCAAGGAAAGGGGCCGTATCGATCTGTCTGAAATGACACAACAGCAGCGCTCCGATTCGCTCACACTTACTGCAACTCGTTATGCATTCTGGGCAGTTCCGGGCTACAGTACCTTTCACACACGCAACTGTCCGAAGTTGAACAAACTGACTGGCATCCGCGGCTTTGCCAGATACAACGATGCGCTGCATGCAGGTTATCAGCCTTGCCGTCATTGCAAGCCGTCACCAAAGCAGGATGCGATCATTTCCATTCCCGTTTACAATCAAACCCGAGAAGGAGAAAAGGTCGAGGATATCATCTCTTTTTGCCGATCCCGTGGTTTTCAATGTACGCTGTGCAAACAGGAGCTTACCATTGAGACCGCTGCCGGGCGATGGATCGTCGATACCGGAAAGCGCCCCCTTTTCATCCAGCATCAGCACACAGATGGGTCTGGCACATCTGAATTGCACTGGCAGCCGCGCATGTTCTTATCGCTGAAGGATGTTGTTCTGTATATCGAAAAGCACGACACGAAATTGACGGGTGATGATGTATAAGCTTGCAATGGAAAGATTCGGGTTTCCATTGCCAACCCACCTTGCCGGCCCACCACGTCTGTACTACAATTGATATTGCCAACCCGCCCCTACTGCCCCATTCGCATCTTTTTTTCCGTGATCTCCCGATTGCGGAAGGTTATCATCATCCTGTACTGCTCTATCTTACAAAAGGAGGTGCGCTGATGGCTTACAATGAATTGATCAAGAAATTTGACAAAATACGCGCATATATGCGTGACTTCTACATTTACGGTTTCAAGAGCCGCGGCGAGTACAACATCAAAAGCGCACGTTCCTATGATGATGAGCGCCGCCGGATCGAAAGCTGGCTCGGCGACCACATGCGCTTTACGCAAACATCCGAAGGTAAGAACGTATTTTTGTCGATCGATAGCCGCATCACCCGCAGCAATCCTTTTTACAAAGCATGGAAGGCCAAATCCTTCACAGATGGCGATATCACGCTGCACTTTATTCTGTTTGACATTCTTTATGAACCGGCGGTGAAATTGACCCTTTCCGATCTGATGGACGCCATAGACCAACGGCTCATAGGCGCAGACAGCGATATGACCTTTGATGAATCCACCGTTCGAAAGAAGTTGAAGGAATACGCTGAGAATGGCATCATCTGCATGGAAAAGAGCGGCCGAACCGTCTTGTACAGCCGTGCAGATGATGTTCGGTGGACGCAAATGGCAGATGCCGTGGATCTCTTCAGCGAGATTGCACCTGTTGGCGTAGTAGGCTCCTTTTTGCAGGATAAACTGCCAAAGCACGAAAGCATTTTCTCCTTCAAGCATCACTACATCACCCAAGCGATGGATAGCGGCATTCTGGCGCAGCTGTTTCATGCCATGCAAGAAAAAAGATCCATTACCATCGAGAACCTGAGTCGTCACTTAAATGAAGTTCGCCTCATCCCCATGGTGCCCATCAAGATCTATCTTAGCGCACAGACTGGCCGGCAATACCTGATCGCCCTTAACGAACGCACGAACCGTCTGAATGCCTATCGTCTGGATTATATCCTCAGTGTTTGCGAGAAGGATGTTTGTGAGCACTACGACCGGTTGATAACTACCTTTCAGAAGATCGAACCCTATGCATGGGGCGTAAACTTCCGTTGGACGACCCAACGAATGGAGCATGTGCAATTTGACATCACCATAGCGGAGGACGAGCGCTTTATCGTCAATCGGCTGGAGCGGGAAAAGCGCTGCGGCAAGGTAGAACAAATCGACGAGCACACTTGGCGCTACACGGCAGAGGTCTTCGATACCATGGAGATGCTACCTTGGATCCGTACCTTTATTTCCCGCATTACGCTCATGAACTTTTCCAACCGAACGGCAGAGAATCTTTTCAAGAGCGACCTTCAGCAAATGTACCGTATGTATGGTGTGGACGGAGGTGAGGCAGAATGATCTTCAGCGAGTTATATTCGGCCTACTATAACACCATGGCAAGGATCATTGAGACCGCCCTACTGCCGGGTGCCACAGAGAAGCATTTGCAGCAGCATGTGCTGGATAACGCCTTTTCAGAAAGCGTATTGACCATTCTTCCTGCACTGAAAAGCGGCAGATGGCCCTTGCTAAAGAAGGATCTCTCTCCTGTACTTGAGCATGTGCCCACCATGCCGCTAACACTATTGGAAAAGCAATGGCTCAAGGCTATCTGCAACGATCCCCGCATCAAGCTCTTCGGCGTTGAACTACCGGGGTTGGAAGATGTAGAGCCCCTCTTTACGCAGGATCACTACCGCATTTTCGATCAGTATGCCGATGGCGATCCTTTCGAGGATGAGACCTACATCCGCCACTTCCGGCTGATCTTGTCTGCCATCAAGGAGAAAAAGCCTATTCAAGTAACCTTGACCAATCGCTTAGGCAAAGAAGTCTGGGTACGTTTCCTGCCGGTTGGGCTCGAATACTCTGTGAAGGATGACAAGATGCGTGTTATTGCCAGCCGGTGCAGGTACCGCACCTTTAATCTGGGACGCATCACCCAGTGCGAATACTATACCGGGAATGGGCCTTGGCATTTGCCCCCGCCCCGTGAAGAGCGGGTAGAACTGACAATGATCATTACCGATGAGCGCAATGCACTGGAACGAGCCCTTCTGCACTTTGCTCATTTTGAAAAGCAATGCGAGCGGCTGGATGACAAACGTTATCTGCTACGATTGAAATACTATGAGCAGGATGAGACGGAGATGGTCATCCGCATCCTGTCCTTTGGACCACATGTACAGGTGACCGGGCCGGAAAGTATGGTCGAGCACATCAAAAACCGCTTGAAAAAGCAAATTTCCTGCAACATCAGATGAGTTCGCAAGTTTTTTTCCGTGAAAATGGAAATGGAGCGAGCTATATTATGTTCGTAAGGTGCGAACAGCAATACTGCTTTCTTAAGACTTCTTTCAAAAGAGCTTTACGCACGCACCTTGTAACTCAAAGGTACCTGCAGCGATCTTATGATCAGACTCTAAATCTGTTACATGTAGAATGTGTACCTTGTTAAAAGATGCATACAGCAATTTTGATGAGTAATTATAACTCGCCGAAAGGCATGCATCTTGTTATTTGACCCAAAGGCATCTGCAGCAATGTACTGGCACGCTTCATGAGCTTTCGGGTTCAAGTCCCGACGATGCCTTGTTTATCTTAAAGAAAGGAGTAGATCTCATGTTTGAAATCAAGGGAAAGTATGCTACCGCCATCTGTTATGCCACCGTCGTGGAAAATGAAGCGATCGAACAGATCCACCGCATGTGCGACCATGAGTTTACCGAAGGTTCCCAAATACGCATCATGCCAGATGTTCACGCCGGTGCAGGCTGCACCATCGGCACCACCATGACCATCGTGGATAAAGTTGTGCCCAACATTGTAGGCGTAGACATCGGATGCGGCATGTACACCGTGGAACTGGGACAAGCAGACATCGACTTTGCGCGCGTGGACGAGGCTGCTCATTACATCCCCAGCGGACAGAATGTGTGGGAGGGACGGCAGGAACGTTTCGACCTGACCGAGCTGCGCTGCTATCGTACGCTGAAAGATACCAGACGGTTGGAACGTTCTTTGGGAACCTTGGGCGGCGGCAATCACTTCATAGAGGTAGACGAAGCGGCCGACGGCACCAAGTATCTGGTCATCCACTCCGGCAGCCGTAATCTGGGCCAGCAGGTGGCTAAGCACTACCAAAAGCTTGCAATCGAGTTGAACCTAGGGAAAGCAGAATTCTTTGCTGCACGGGATGAGTTGATCCGCACCTACAAGGAGCAAGGCCGCCGTAAGGAGATCCAAGCGGAGCTTCGTCGCATGGAAAAGGAATGGGAAAGCAAGGAGCCCACTATGCCCGAGGATCTGTGTTACCTATACGGTGAATACATGATGGATTATCTCCACGATGTAGAGATCTGTCAGCACTTTGCACGCCGCAGCCGTGAAAAGATGGCCGAGATCATTCTTCAGCGTACCGACATGACTGCAAAGTCTGCTTTCCACACCATCCATAACTACATCAATACCGATGAAATGATCTTGCGCAAAGGGGCTATCGCTGCCCACGAGGGCGAACTGGTATTGATCCCCATCAACATGCGGGATGGAAGCGTGCTGGCTCGCGGCAAGGGAAATCCTGAATGGAATCATTCAGCGCCCCATGGCGCAGGACGGATCATGTCCCGCTCAGCAGCCAAGAACACCCTCGACATGGAAGCCTACCGTGCTGCCATGTCCGGCATCTATACCACCTCTGTTAACGAGCATACTTTGGATGAGGCTCCCATGGCCTACAAATCGCTGGAAGACATTATCGGCGTGATCCATGGATCCGTTGATGTGCTCGAAGTTCTCAAACCCATCTACAACTTTAAGGCGTCAGATTGATGAATAAGCAACTGCGCCTTTACGAAAGGAGACGCAGCAATGCTGAAACATCTAAAAAACGAAGCCAACCTGACCCTTACCGAAAACGGTGCCCTCACCTACGCCAGCACCCTGTCCAACTGTCTCGACTTGTTTGCTGCCATTGGTGCGATTCGCCAGGAATCAGATGATGAGATCATCACCCGATTTTCCCGCGCCTTCGCAGAGAACGCCGACATTGCCATGAAGATCCTCTTCTTTGGCCGTGATGTTCGCGGCGGCCTTGGCGAGCGCAGGGTATTCCGTGTTATCGCCAACTGGCTGGCCGACCACGAGCCCATCGCCCTGCGCAAGAACATTGCGCTCATACCGGAATACGGCCGATTTGATGACCTTGTGTCTCTATTGGGCACTGCTTGCGAGAAGGATGCGCTGGCCGTGATCCGCGAACAGCTGCATAAGGACATGGCCTCCACCGAAGGCGTATCCTTGCTGGCCAAGTGGCTGCCTTCGGTGAATGCCTCCAACGCAGTAGCCATTCGCAACGGCAAAAAGATCGCCCGTGCATTGGGCATGACGGATGCCCAATACCGCCGTACATTGGTCAAGCTGCGGGCCCGTATCCGCATCATCGAGAACGACCTACGCACGAAAAACTACACCTTCGATTATGCAGCGCAGCCTTCCAAGGCTATGTTCAAGTACCGTGCTGCATTCATCCGCAACGACGGTGAACGGTATGGAGTTCTATGATGTGAATTTCAGCTACATTGACAATGAATCATTCGACGAAAAGTTTGTTTCTGTACCCGAACAGGGTGGCGGTAAGTTGATACCTGACGGTATGTGTAACCCCGGCAATGTTTATACTGTTTCACAGGGCAAGTCTGGTATGATTGGTGTGTTCCGTTTGGAAAGCCAGATGCTGCCCGGCGGTGGCAAGTTTGAACGTACAGGCCTTGGTAGCGATACCAAGTGCAAAGAGGCAACGAACACAGCTTTCAATTACCTCAAGGCAAATAGCAACCGCATCAGTGGCACCATCAGCACTACAAGCCGTGATTACATCATTGGTTATCAAAATCTGCAGGGGCTGGGCATGACCAGCAGTCTAGCGCTGCCTACGCTCATTGCACTTTGTTCCATCGCCCTTGGGAAGCCTACTGTCAGTAATCTGGCAGTTCTTGGTGAGATCAGCATCAGTGGGGCAATCATTAAAGCGAATGAACTGGCCAATCTTCTGCAGGTGTGCTTGGATAGTGGCGCAAAGAAAGTCCTTCTGCCTATTACATCTGCTGCGGATCTTGGCACAGTACCGCCGGAGCTCGTCGGTTGTTTTAATCTGATTTTCTACCAAAGTGCTGAAGATGCAGTCTTTAAGGCACTGGGCGTAGAATGAATACACACGAAAGGAGGCAGGACATGAGTAACGACATGATCGAGAGGCCTTCACAGGAACTAGCAACTCCAAGCGCGGATTGTCGTATAGCTACTGTTGATAGCCATCAGCCTGGGCTCAATGTTCCTGCAGTTCTCGGCCACCTAGCTCAGTATGCGAATCTGGCCAGTATTACTGGTTCCGTGAAAAAGGGTGTTCAGTATATGGTGCAGGTTCCTACCCATTTACAAGCAGCTCTAGACGCGGGTAAATACACGATGCTTCATGGTGCGGATTCCGGGAAAACCTGGGCTACAATAGTCGAGAAACTACCCAGCGGCAAGAATGAATTCATCGCTAATTGCCCAATCAAGGAAGAAGCCTTCTATCATGGGAATCCCATGCAAGATACTGCCTCCAGTTTTGCTAACCTTCAGATGCAACAGCAGATGGCAGCATTGGCTCAGATGCTTGGCGAAACATATGATGCAATCCTCCGAGTAGAAGCCGGGCAAAAAGCTGATCGTATTGGACAGCTAACGGCAGGACGCAATGGCATTATCCATGCCCTGAAGCTGAAGGACGAAGAGAGTCGTAGACTTCAGATTGTTGTTGCTCGAGGCAGTCTCCAAGAGGCACAGAGCAAGATTGGTGAAGTATGAGGATGACTGGAAGTGTACTGTGTGCGGAGCACATCTTCGCCACGATTACAGCAGCGAGCTGTATTGGGTTGTCGATGAAGAAAGCGACGATGAAATAGACGACAAGGACGAGGAAGACAGCGAACCCGACTATAGCACTTCTTCTTATAGCACTTCTACAACGAATAGGAATTCACCCCACAATTCTTCAGATAACCATCGCCAGGACGCAGAGCCGAGAAGGCAGGTCTATAGTCAAACAACAGCATCTAAAACGCAGCAAGCAGTCCCAAACAAGAGCAAGCCTCAGCCACCTCAAAAGAAGAAAAGGGTATTCTTAAATATCCTGTTCTACGTAAATGCATTTTTTCTGGTGGTTGGTTTATTGAATGTCTTCTCTGGCAAGAATCTTTCATTTTTGCCTACTGTTACGGCATTTGCAATCCTAACCGTTTTCTTCTTCGTTCTTTCCAAAACCCCGAAGAAAAGTAAAAGGATCTTTGGAAAGAACTCTGGAATGCGCAAATGGCTCTTTATTTTGCTTTGTTTGGTTGCCCTACAGGTATTGCCGCGTGCTGTATCAACTGTTCTTGACCTGGCATCTACTATCACCACGGAGAGAAGTATCCAAGCATCCAGTAGATACACGTCCATTTCCTCTTCGGATGTGAATTATGTGTATGATATAGTCCTCACCGGCGAGGCGGTCATCACCGACTATGTAGGAGAAGAAACCAGCGTATCGATTCCCTCTGAGCTCGATGGCCATCCTGTAATTCGCATAGCTGACCGTGCTTTTGAGAATTGCACATCAATTGAATCCATTTCAATGTGGGCAGATATTGATTCGATTGGCAATTATGCATTTGTCGGTTGCAGTAATCTTCAGCGTATCAGCATTCCCAGCAGCACGAAAAAAATCGGTGCTCATGCTTTTGAGAATTGTACAGCATTATCTGATGTGACCTTTTGGAACGCTGGAAACATTGGAGAGTACGCATTTGCTGGTTGTACTGCATTGAGCAATATCAGCATCCCTTCGGACACGAGAAAAGTAGGCGCTCATGCTTTTGAGGGATGTACTGGTATTACTTCGTTGACAATATGGGAAGCAGAAACCATCGACGATTACGCATTTGCAGGCTGTACGGGCTTTGAACATCTCTCGATTCCTTCCGAAACGAAGACTATCGGAGCACATGCTTTCGATGGCTGCGTTAGCTTGGAGGACGTGACTATATGGGGCGATGAAACTACCGTCCATGAGACTGTTTTCGACAATTGTCCCAAACTAGAAAAATAAAAAAGGGCGGATACAGAACAGCAAAAAGTTCTGCATCTGCCTTTTTCTGCAATTTGAAACCGCACCGGAGTATCGTTAAACTACTGCCCAGAGGAGAGGGATTGCCCGTGTTTGGGTCACAAAGCCCCTGTGTCGTGTTCTATAAAAGCGGGTCGGGTTCACGCCCAACTTGCAGGGAGAACGGCTCACAGGGGCTTTTAGGGGCTAATTCTGCAAGAACGAATAAAAAGTAAGAACGCTAAGCTTGTATCAAACCTAGCGTTCTTAGGTGGTGGAGCATAACGGATTCGAACCGTCGACCTCTACAATGCGAATGTAGCGCGCTACCAACTGTGCTAATGCCCCGCACTTTTCTCCCGGGGCGTCACTTGGAGGACTTCGTCCTACCAACTGTGCTAATGCCCCAAAGAATAATTCTCGCTGGTCTTTCAACCAGCGAGAATTATTATAACAAACCCCTTGGGCATTTGCAAGCCTTTTTTCAAAGCCCACCAAACCATTTTTCAACGCCATTTTTCAACGTTTTCAAAGCCCATCAAACCATTCCAAGGCCAACCATCCCATTTTTCCAGCTTATACACATAAATAGCAGCAACTGCCTGCTATCATTAGGCCTTGGGGGCGGAAGGAGCTTTGGGAGCAAGCATGGTCAGGGCGATGCGCTGTTTCTTTACATCCACGTCCACGACCCACACTTTTACCACATCCCCCACTTTGACTACTTCGGAAGGGTGCTTGATAAACCGGGTGGACATGCGGCTGATGTGTACCAGACCATCCTGGTGCACGCCAATATCGACAAAGGCGCCAAAATCGATCACGTTGCGCACGGTCCCGTTGAGTTCCATGCCCGGGGCCAGATCCTTGATATCCAGCACATCGGTGCGCAGAATGGGCTTGGGCAGATCATCACGAGGATCTCGACCGGGCTTTTGCAATTCACGGATGATATCCTTCAGGGTAGGTTCGCCGATGCCGATCTCCTGCGCAAGGGCCTTGATGCCGCGTTCTTCTACTCGCTGATTTAAGTCGGTCAGTTTACCGTTGCGAATATCACTGAGTTGATAGCCAAGGGTATCCAGCAAAGCTTTGGCAGCGGCATAGCTTTCAGGGTGAACAGCCGTCGCATCCAGCGCATTTTTGCTGTCGCGCACACGAAGGAAACCGGCGCATTGCTCGAAAGCTTTGGGGCCAAGCTTGGGCACCTTCTTAAGCTGTGCACGGGACTCGATGCCGTTTTCCTCGCGATAAGCAACGATGTTGCGAGCCAAAGCAGGGCCAATACCGGCTACATGAGACAACAGCGAGGGGGAAGCCGTGCTCAGCTCAACGCCAACATTGTTAACGCAGCTTTCCACAACGCCATCCAGCGTTTCTTCCAGCTGGCTCTCCTTCAAATCGTGCTGGTACTGCCCCACGCCGATCGCCTTGGGGTCGATCTTCACCAGCTCGGCCAGAGGATCCTGCATGCGGCGGGCAATGCTGACGGCACTGCGGAGCGATACATCGAACTGGGGAAATTCTTCCGCCGCCAGCTTGCTGGCGGAATAAACGGATGCGCCCGCCTCGCTGACGATCATGTACGCGGTGCCCGGATTCAAATCGGGAAGCAGCGAAGCAATAAACTGTTCCGCTTCACGGGAGGCCGTTCCGTTTCCGATGGCAATGGCCGTTACGCCAAATTTCTTGCACATGGCAATAATGTCTTGGCGTGCACGGGCTTTGGCCGCTTCCTGACCGGGCAGGGTAAAGTGCCCAACGCCAGTGGCCAGCACCTTGCCGTTTTCATCCACCACTGCCAGCTTGCAGCCTGTGCGGAATCCCGGGTCAACGCCAAGGGTGATGCGACCTTTTACAGGAGGCGCCATCAAAAGCTGGTGCAGGTTCTTGCCAAACACTTGAATGGCAGCTGTGCCTGCCCGTTCGGTCAGATCGCTGCGGATCTCGCGTTCCAGACTGGGCTTGATGAGACGATCCCACGCATCCTGCGCGGTCATCTTTACCTGCTGGGTGGTAATACTGCCTTCCCGGACAAAGGCCTTATTCAAAACGCCGACGGAGGCTTCGTCATCCATACGGATAGAAACCTTGAGGAATTCTTCCCGCTCGCCGCGGTTCATGGCCAAAATGCGATGCCCCGGCAGCGTGCGAAGTTCCTGAGAAAACTCGTAATACATACTGTATACGCTGTCTTCATCCTTGGCATTTCGGCTTTCGATAACGCCGCTGCGGTTGCATAGCGCACGCAGGGCCTTGCGTGCATCCGCATCGTCGCTCATCTGCTCAGAAAGGATATCGCGAGCGCCCTGCAGCGCTTCCTCTGCGGTTGCAACGCCCTTTTCTTCGTTGATATAGGGAGCAGCCAGATCCTCAGGGGTGCCGGTCGTAACATTCTGCATCAAAAGCTGCAAAGCCAGCGGTTCAAGACCTTTTTCTTTGGCGATGGTGGCACGGGTACGGCGCTTGGGTTTGAAGGGACGATAGATATCCTCCAATTCGGCCAGCGTTGTGGCCGCTGCCAACTTCGCACTGATCTCCTCCGTCAGGTTACCTTGCTCGGTAAGGGTGTTCTCGATCTCGCTGCGGCGCTTTTCAAGCCCGCGCAGGTATTGCAGGCGCTCGTAGATCTCACGCAGTACCTGATCGTCCAGTGAACCCGTTAATTCCTTACGGTAGCGGGCTATAAAGGGAATGGTGTTGCCATCATCGATCAGCTTGAGCACATTTTCGCATTGAACCATCGCCAGATGAAACTCCTGACAAAGCGTTGCTTTGATATCCAACTTCCGATCATCCTTTCATCATTCAAAATAACAGCCTTATTCTATCACAGAACTGCAGTTTTTGCTATACAAAGCCCACGATCTTAGAACGCATTGACGCTGCCAAGACCTTTCGGGTACAATACAAACTGTACGATAGGAGGGATGGTCATGCCGCAGGCAAACCAGATACAAACACAGATCGTCGATTTTTTGAATACGCTTGATATCCGATATGAATTATATACGCATCCGCAGGCGCATACCATTGCCGATTGCCTTGCTATGCCTTTCATCGATGAGAACGTGACCATATGCAAAAACATCTTTCTTTGCAATCGACAACAGACTCAGTTCTATTTGTTGCTTCTAAAGCCGCTTACCCCTTTCCGCACCGCAGTGGTCAGCAAGGCGCTGGGCGTTAGCCGGCTTAGTTTTGCACCGGAGGAGGCGCTTTGGCAACGGCTGCAATTGACCAGCGGAAGCGTAAGCCCATTAGGACTTTTTTACGACAAAGAACACAGTGTTTGTTTGGCTAGCGAAAAAGCGGTGATGGATACGCCGCGCATCGCATTCCATCCATGCGATAACCGGGCTACAGTCATCTTTTCGCAAGCAGATTTTTGGCAAAAGGTACTGCCTGCTTTAGGTGTCTCCCCCATCCTGCTGGATCTGCCTGAACAAGCGGTATAACTTGCTTTTTTCCCAAAAACATTGTATGATGATAGAAGCAGCCGGACGGATGTTCCCCTACGGCAGCCAAACAGATCTTTCATCCCGCCACGGCAGGGATCAACATCAATGGAGGAATGTAAAAATGGCCAAGCACAATCATTTTGGCGGTTTCGGCGGCGGCGCCAACATGCAGCAGCTCATGCGTCAGGCGCAGAAGCTTCAGGAACAGATGACCAAAGCCCAAGACGATCTGGATGCCCGTGAGTTTACTGCTCAGGCAGGCGGCGGCATGGTTTCTGTTACGGTCACCGGCAAAAAGGAGCTTACGAACCTTACCATCAACCCCGAATGCGTCGATCCCGACGATGTGGATATGCTGCAGGATATGATCATGGCAGCGGTCAACGAAGCTCTGCGCAATGCCGAAGAGACCCGCAACGCCGAAATGAGCCGTCTGGCTCCCGGCATGGGCGGCATGTTCTAAGCCATGGCGCAGCAACTGGAACCCATTGCAAAAATGGTAGCCCAGCTTTCCCGCTTGCCCGGCATCGGTCAAAAAAGCGCTCAGCGTCTGGCCTATCACATCATCAGCATGCCGCTGGAAGATGTAAAAGAATTGGCGACCGCTGTTTACCAAGGCCGCAAAGCCATACGATACTGTCAGGTATGCGGCAATTATGCCACAGGCGAGTTGTGCTCCATCTGCGAAAACCAGCGCCGGCATAATGGTCAGGTTTGCGTAGTTCGCGACCCGAGAGACGTGGCGGCTATTGAGCGCATGCGCGATTTTCAGGGCACCTACCATGTACTGCATGGTACCCTGTCCCCTATGGATGGCATCGGTCCGGAGGATATCCGCATCAAAGAACTGTTAACGCGGCTCGCCGACGGTGCTATACAGGAAGTGATCATTGCCACCAACCCCGATATCGAGGGCGAAGCGACCGCTTCCTACATTGCAAGGCTCGTAAAGCCCATGGGGCTGCTGGTCACCCGCATTGCCCACGGTGTACCCGTTGGCAGCGACCTGGAATATGCCGACGAGATCACCCTTGCCAAAGCCCTTGAAGGGCGCAGAGAAATGTAATATTCATCTCACACAAGGCGGCTTTTGCCCCTCCCTCCATGGGAATGGAGCAAAGCCGCCTTTTCAGACCATCATGACCGAACGGAGGTTCCCCTTATGCCAAAAATCGATCTGATCATGCTGATACCGTGGATCTTGCTGCTGGTATTTGGCATTATCATTCTGTTGCTGGTGGCAGTGCTGGTGCAGCTGGGGTCTCACAAGCAAAAAAGCGAACAATTGCAGCATCTGCTGCTTCGGCAGCAGGGCGAGAGCATCGATTACCTGCGTGATGACATCAGCGCACAAGCAGTGGCACAGAGAGAGGAATTGCAAAGCGCTTTGCACCGTTCCAGCGAATCATTGCTGACGATGATGAGCAGTGTGATGAAATTACAAGGCGAACAAGTAAATACGCTGCTTTCGCAAAGCCATGAGAATTCGCTGGCCTTTGACCGCCGCCAGCAAACCATGCAGCGTATTACCGAAGAGAGCCTGCGCCGTATGGAAGGGCGTGCCCAAAATGCAGATGCGCAAACCGCTGCGCTAATGAGCAGGAACGAACAGCGTATCGAAGCGTTGCGCACGACCATGGAAAACAGCCTGAACCTTATGCGCAGCGAGAACGTACAAACGCTGGAAGAGATGCGCCGAACGGTGGATGAAAAGCTGAACGATACGCTGGAGAAGCGGCTTTCCGGCAGTTTTGAGCAGGTGAGCCAGCGGCTGGAGCAGGTATATCGCTCCCTTGGGGAAATGAACACCCTCGCCAGCGGTGTAGGCGATCTAAAACGAATGCTGGGAAATGTGAAGACCCGTGGTATATGGGGCGAGATGCAGCTGGGCGCACTGTTGGAACAAGTATTGACCACCACCCAGTACGAACGAAATGTGGCGGTCGTTCCAGGTTCGCAGGAGCGGGTGGAGTATGCGGTCTGCCTGCCCGGTAAAGATGGCGATGGCAAGCTCTACTTGCCTATCGACAGCAAATTTCCCCAAGAGGACTATGCCCGCCTTACCGAAGCGGCAGAGCTTGGGGATGCAGCCGCTATCGAAGCTGCGCGGAAGGGGTTTATTTCCGCCATCCGGATAGAAGCCAAACGCATCGGCAAGTATATCGCACCGCCATACACCACCGATTTTGCCGTTATGTTTCTGCCGCTGGAAGGCCTATATGCCGAAGTGATGCGCCATGCAGATGTGGTGGAGGTGCTTCAGCGGCAACAGCGTATTCTCATTGCAGGCCCCAGCACATTGCTTGCACTGCTGAACAGCTTGCAGATGGGTTTTCGCACGCTGGCCATCGAGGAACGTTCCGCTGAAGTATGGCGGCTTTTGGGCGCAGTAAAGACCGAATTTGGAACCTTTGCGCAACTGTTGGCAAAAACGCAGGAAAAACTGCAGCAAGCTACAGACAGCATTGATTCTGCTTTTGTACGAAGCAAAAAGATCGAAAAACGGCTGAAAAACGTAGAAGCTCTGGAAGCAGAACATACGGTCAGTCTGCTTGATGCAGAGGAACAATAAGTACCGGTACCCTACCAGCTATTGATAAACAACGAGGCGCACATGCATATTGCGATGTGCGCCTCGTTATTCGTTTTCTTACTGTGCGATCTCCAGCACCACCAGCGGGGTACGCTGGCTCATATCTCCAGCGGTTGCACGCATCAGCGGCATGCGAAGGCTTTCTTTGTTTGCAGCAGCCAAAAATGGCTCCACCGTGGTGATCGGCATATCGGGGTTATATTCCGTGCGGTAATGCATGGGGATGCAAACCGTCGGTGCAAGTTTTTCCAACACTTGAACCGCTTCCTGTGCATCCACGGTATATTTGCCGCCCACCGGCAGCAATAGAACATCCAGTTTGCCGATGGTCTTGATTTGTTCATCCGTTGGCAGATGCCCTAAGTCGCCGGCGTGGCCGATACGAAGCCCCTCTGCTTCCACCACAAAAAACATATTATTGCCCCGGCGACTGCCCTGATGATGATCGTGGAAGGTAGGAATACCGGCAACAGAAGCGCCGCATCCGCTGAGGGCATGCACCCCGGCCGTATCGATGCTGCAATGCTCGCTGGTAATGGCGGCGACCCCATCGTGATCATAATGATGGTGGCTCATGGTAACAACATCTGCCGCAATACGCCGGGTGGGATAGTTGTACAGCTCATCGTAGGGATCCATTGCGATAACCGTTCCGTTTTCCAGCGTCAAGGTAAAAAAGGCGTGTCCCAGATAGCGTATGATCATGTTTCATCCTCCTTACGGATATATTGAGCCAGTGCATTAGCAGCGGCAGACGGCAAGGGCAGGCGGCGGTTTAGCCGGGCAGCGCATTGGGCTGTAAGCTGAATGACCTGAGGGATCTGTTCCTTGATCGGCAGTACAGTCAACTTAACAATACTGCGGATAAGTTCCATCGGCTGATCCTGTATCGGTACCGGATGGCTTGCCAGCATGCGGTACAACCCATAAATAGAATGGAGCGCTTCCTTTTGAGGAATGGGAAGCGGGGTACTTTCATTCTCTGTAAACAATGCATCATTCAGCAAAAGATCTATCCGCCAAAGCTTTGTTTCCTCATCAGTGCAGATCAGAAACCCCATCTTTTCGGCGGCTTTTTGCACCGCCTGACAGGCCGCATCGCTGCCGCGTCTGGGAAGGTCGCATACCCAGAAGCAATCGTTATCCCGGCTGAGCCGAAGCATGGGCCGCATCCCTGCTTCTGCTTCCATCAGCTGCCACAGCCTTTGTTGGCGACATAGCAGATCAGCCATTGGTCGGTGTCACTTCCAGATGCATCTGGTGCATAGCTGCAAATTGCCCGTTCATGTCCATCTGATACACCAAAAAGATCTCTCCGCCTTCCTCGGTAAGATCGTAGCTGAGGCGGGTGCAAAATACTGCGATATCCATGGTACCAAAAGGTGTTTGATAAATGCCCTCATACCGCTGACCGCGGGCAAACACCATCTGCGTGGCATAATTTCCCTCACGGCGCATGGTAACGATATCATCCTGCACGGTTACGATCACCGTCTGGGGCGGCAGGCTTTCATCCAGCGTTTCTTGATAGGTGACCTCTGCCTTTTCTTCATCCAGAAGCAGGGAACCGGCTGTCATGAGAGAAATGGGTTCTTCGGTGTCATCATCCCGGTGGGCACTGGAATGGATGGAAACAAGTACGGGAATTTCGTTCATGCTCATATCTCCCTTAACGAATCTTGAAAATAATGTTATAATCATAAATACTATACCACAAACAAAGGAGTGGTTGCAATGCTGCAGCTGAAAGCCAGGGCAAAAATCAATTGGACGCTGGACATTCTGGGGCGGCGCGAGGATGGCTATCATTTGATGGATATGCTTATGCAATCTGTTACGCTGGCAGACGGCATCACGCTGGAGGAAAGCGATAGGCTGGAGCTGCGCGCGCAAAGCGGCGACCACGCCACGACCGTTACTGCACAAGAAGCAGCAGCCGCGCCCGTGCCCTACGACGAGCGCAATTTGGCCTATCGGGCCGCGCTGGCTTTGCAGCAATACACTGGCTGCCGCAAAGGCGCTATCATCACCCTTGAAAAGAACATCCCATCCGGTGCAGGCATGGGCGGCGGCAGTGCGGATGCAGCGGCTGTACTATTAGGGCTAAACAAGCTGTGGCAGCTGAATATCAGCATGCAGGATCTGCTGCGCATCGGTCTTTGTTTGGGCGCAGACGTTCCCTTTATGCTCACGGGTGGTCTGGCAAGAGTCGGAGGCATTGGCGAGGAGATCTGTCCCCTTTCCCCTGCTCCGGTTCTTTGGCTGGTATTGACCCAGCCCTGCGACGGTTTGAGCACCAAAGAGATCTTTACCGCCTACGATGCCCCAGGCGCCAGCCTTTCGTTAAGCCACCCCCGCACGGAGAGCGCACAAACAGCATTGCTTACCGGCCGATGGGAACTGCTGGCTGCCTCCATGGATAATGTGCTGGAAGGCGTAAGCGTTACAAAGCGCCCTGCCATTGCACAGGCAGCGCGACAGTTGGAAGGAGCCGGTGCCATTCGCGGCATGATGACCGGCAGCGGCTCGGTGGTATACGGTGTTTTTCCCAAAAAAGAAAAGGCAGAAGCTGCCTGTACGCTTCTTGCGCAAAAAGGGATACAGACTTTGCTCACCAGCACAGCCACTGAAGGGATCGTGTTTGTGTAACCGTCTGACAGTGAAACAAAAATACGCAAATTCCCAAAGTAAATACCACTGTGGCTTTTACTTTGGGAATTCACTCAAAACAAAAATGCGTACTTTTCTAAATTGAAAGCTTGACATAATGACCAATGACGTGTATAATTGATAAAGTGCTTAGGGGCATGGTGTAATGGTAACACGTGGGTCTCCAAAACCTTTGTTGAGGGTTCGAGTCCTTCTGCCCCTGCCAAAACGTTCCGGTATCGTAAGGTACCGGAACGTTTTTTCATAAGGAGTGTGTCGTTGTGCAAAAGATCTATGTTGTATCAGGTCCGTGTGGATGCGGTAAAACAACATTTACTGATGCATTCGCAAAACATTTAATCGAAACCGGACAAAACAGGCAGATATATGCCATTCATGGGGACGATTTCCACAAAGGTTTTGTTGATACCTCCGATTCTGCTGTTACCCCTGATTGTGAGGCACTTACTTCCAAGACCTATTTATATTGGCCAGACATTCTCGCCTTCAACTGGGAATGCATTCTGAATGTGGCTGAATCGGCGCTCTCCCGGGGAATGGATGTAGTAATTGACTATATCGTTGAAGATGAGCTACCTCAGCTGATTCGGCTGGCAAACACACATCATGCGAAGCTTTTCTATACCGTTCTGACTGCTTCTAACGAAATGCTGACCAAACGATTGCAGAGGCGTGGCAGCGAAGAGTTGATTGAAAGATCTCTATTTTTGAAGGAGCAGCTGGAACGTGCGCCGGAGAATGAAGGGCATCTTCTGCACAATGAAATCGGTTCCGTTGCACAACTCATCCGCAATATGAACATCAATGACTACGAAATCTCCCTTTGAGTTGCAAATAAGCAGGACGATGTCTTTGAACTGACGTTGAGTCCTTCTGCCCCTGCCAGATGCTTCAATCTTCATAGATTGAAGCATTTTTTGACTTTAGTTGTTGTGGCTGTTGTAATTCATTACCTTGCTGTGCCATTAGACTGGCTCTCCTTTGCTTTCACTTTCGTGGGCACACTATTCTCGGTTTATTCATGTGTAGGGGGGCATGTTGAAATGAAAAAAGAGTTAGTCTTAGGTGGAATTGGCGTATGTGGAGTAGTCCGATGGCTTCTGCATAGCATGTAAGTTATCTTAAACACCATGGCAATAAAGTATTATACGCCGTGGGTTCGAATCCCACCGCTCCACCATCAGGGTATCTCAAAAGGAACAGATTGATACCTCCACGCCCGCTGGACGGTTTATGCTGTCTGTGTTCGCCAGTCTCGCACAGTTTGAGCGAGAACAAATCCTTATGAGACAGGCGGAGGGCATTGCAATAGCCAAACAGGAAGGACGAATGGGGCGACCTGAAATTCAGCCTTGTGATAACTTCAACGCCATTGTAGAAGCGTGGAAACAGGGCAAAATGACTGCGGTAGAGGCTATGAAACAGGCAGGAATGACGAAAGCAACCTTCTATCGCAAAGTAAAAGCAATGGAACAGGCATAAACGAAACAAACACCGCAAACCCACAAAGGGAATGCGGTGTTTTTCTTAATCCTCCGCCAATTTTGTATATATCCTTTATGAATATAAACATTTTTGGCAGAAATATTGATAACGGCAATCATCAATGGAAAGTCATCGTCATAATTGTGTGAAACTGTGCGTTCTCTTGATTTTGTGTGTGGTAGGGATTATACTGTTACTGTAAGAACGGTTGCGTGCGGAAGCGTAGGGGCATCACCGTGGGCTGTAAGCCCACGATGGTGTAATGGTAACACGTGGGTCTCCAAAACCTTTGTTGAGGATTCGAGTCCTTCTGCCCCTGCCAGAGAGCCAGTTTCGAAAGAGACTGGTTCTTTTTTGCATTGCAGGCAAAAAAGCCTCCCTCGGTGGGGAGGGAGGCAGAAAGTCTTATTACAACTCGTGATTACAGGCGAAGCAATTCTTGTTTGAGATATTGTTATTTGCACCACAGTTTGGGCAACATTTCTTCGGAGTAGCGGATACTGCCTTTTGGGGAGCAGGAGCGGAATACCGGAAAGTTTCTTTCGGATTTTCGGAAATCGGCGCAATAGGTGCAATTTAAGGCTTATCAGGTACAGAAGGCGCTGTGGGATTGGTGGTTCTGTGAAATTCTTTCTGTAAATCCCGGTCTTCTACGACAAAATCATGATAGGGGTGGCCGAACGGCAGATTCTGCTGTTCGGCTACTTGGTTACAGTACTACCAGAAAACAGAC
>JAZSRK010000137.1:0-5632 GCA_045538465.1 Candidatus Limiplasma sp.
CTTTTCCCTTCAGTCATGGGCCCCGGTCTGTAGACTTCCTTTTTCTTGTTCGCCATAAATTCGGCCTCCTTGATAATCTTTATCTTATCATAGAAGGCCGATGCCTTTCAGCTTTTTACAGACTTTTTTTCACAAGCTCGAATTCCCATCCTGCTGCGCAGCAGGATGGGAATTCCCTACCGATTGTTTTGTTTTTTTCTACTGTCTACTTGACAGGGGGCGCTTCAAACGTCGGATGCTCGCTTGTTCATCATTGGTTAAACTGTTCCTTAAGAATCCTCCCACCAGTGGCTGGGGCAACTTTTTATATGCTCATACTGTCTCGTGGCGGCTGCGCTCGCTCAGGGCCATCCATACCGTCATAACAGCCGCCAGCGCAAAGGCGATAAAGCCGAATACAAAGGGTGTTTTGGGCGTCCATTGGTAGAGAAAGCCTGCCAAGGCAGCGCCGAAGATCTGTCCGAACGATTTGGTGGCATTGAAGGCGCCCATCACCAGATTGCTGTTTTCACCCTCGCCCAGCACAGCGGCCCGGTTCTGCATCAGGGGCACGGAGATAAAGTAGAAGGCGAAGAACAGCACATTGACCAAGATAAAGGGCACAAGGCTGTCAAAGAAGATAACGCCCAGCATGGCGGCGGTGCAGATGCCCATCACCCCGGCGATGTAAGGAGAGATGCGCTTTTTGCGGAGGATCCACATGCAAAGAGTGGCGTTGGAGACAATGGAGAGGATGCCCAGCGCCGCCTTGATGATGCCGTTGTACCCGGAGGTGAGCTGGAACTGATCCCGCAGGTAGAAGTTGAAGCACTGTTCAAAGGCGATGTAGCCCAGATTGCCCAGCCCGTAGGCAAGAAACAGGAGGATCAGTATCCGGGTCATAAACCGGCGGCATTGCAGGATGGCGGCAAAGGGGTTGCAGTCCTTAAGCCGCAAAGGCTGGGCAGGGGTGAGGGTCTGCTTGTCATCTTTACAGCCGATGTAGAGCAGCACGGCCATGCTGGCCAGCGTGGCGGCTTGCAGCCATACCGAAGCGTAGATGTTGATCTCGCCCACCATACCGCCCACAAAGTAGCCAAAGGAGCCGGATACAGAGTTGAGCGTGGCATTGATGGCCAAGTTGCGCCCCCGCTGCCGGTCGGAGGATACATTGACCGTGTAGGTGAGAAAAGCCACATAGCAGCCGCCTACGAAGATGCCTGCAAACATGCGAGCCAGCAGGAATTGCAGCTCCGTGCGGGCGATGGCGAAAAACACCTGTCCCACGGCGTAGCCGATGCCGCAGATCAGCAGCACCTTTTTGCTGGACAGGATGCCCGCCATTTTGCCCCAAAAGGGGGAAAACAGAAAGTTAAAGGCCGACATGGCAGCCAGCGCAAGCCCGAACATGTAATCGTTCAGCTGAAGGTCTACAATAATAGCAGGGGTGACCGGGTGCACAAAGTTAGCCGCCATGTTGAAGATAAACATGACGGTGAAAAAATACCCCAGTCTGCCTGTATCCTTTTGCATGGTTCGGTTTCCTCCGATGCTGCCGCAGGGCGGCGAGTTGCCGGTTGGCTGTCTGTATCTTAGCAAAGGATGCAGCCCGCCGTCAATGGCTATGGGTGCGAGGGCGGTTTCTTGTCACGGGGTGGATGAGCATGTTATAATAAAGCCACCAAAACAACGGAGGCGCTTTCTATGAGCCACTTTTTCGCCTATCTGGATCGCCTGAAACTGATACGCCGCTGGGGACTGATGCGGAACATCGAGCAGGAAAACGACATGGAGCACAGCATGCAAACCGCCATGATCGCCCATGGGCTGGCGGTGCTGGGCAACCGCCGGTATGGCCGCCACATCAACCCGGAAACCGTGGTCACGCTGGCGCTGTATCACGATGCCAGCGAGGCATTGACGGGCGATCTGCCTACGCCGGTCAAGTATAAAAACCCGGAGATGCAAAGCGCCTATCAGGATATTGAAAAGCGGGCCCGCCAGCGGTTGATGGAGATGCTCCCTGAGGAGATGCAGCCGGATTTTGCCGCTTACCTACAGCCGGATGAAAGCAGCGAAATGTGGCAGCTGGTAAAGGCTGCCGACCGCATCAGCGCCTATTTGAAATGCCTGACCGAGGAAAAGCTGGGCAATGGCGAGTTTGCCAAGGCCAAGGAGACCATCTTGGAGAGTTTGGAGAAGAGTTCTCTACCAGAGGTAAAGGATTTCCTTGCTGAGTTTGTACCCAGCTATACCCTGACCCCGGACGAGTTGAGCAGGGGGTGACCCCCCCTGCACCCGCTCTCTGCGCCCATTGCATAGGCGCAGGGGGTGGGTTTTTGTTTGTAGTGAACGGGGAAGACCGCCGGGGCCCAGCAGTAGGAGCCCCGGCTCGCTTGGGTGGGGTGTTGGTTTCCTTTCTTGGCTTTTCCGGGGGGCAGAAAGCAGGCTCTGCCTTCCTTGGCTCTCCCTCTGGGAGAGCTGTCAGCGAAGCTGACTGAGAGGGTCATCGATCCCCCAAAACCCTCTCCGACCTCGCTGCGCTCGGCTACCTCTCCCAGAGGGAGAGGCAAGTCGGGTACACATGCAGATCATCCAACCTAACAAGAAATGCTATCAGCTTCTTACAGCCCATGGTTGCAAATGGATTGTCTCAAAATGTAATTTTGAGAAATGAAAAGACATGGAATGTTGCTCATCCGGCAGCATTCCATGTCTTTTTTGTCAGTCTTATATAACGGATCGGTAGTATCTTCTTGCTTTGAGACAGCCCCATTTTGCTTGCTCTACGCCCTTACCCCCGCCCCAAGATCCCCCGCAGGGCATCTTGGACGGTGGCATCGTTTTCGTTGGGCATGGGCGGCACCAGCAGGAGGGTGAAGCCGAAGCGCAGCACCACAGAGAGCAGAATGAGCACTTTGTAGCGGTCGAAGAAGCCGGTAAACCAGTTATTGGCGTTGCACCACTCCAGGAACCAGCCGCCGGTCATGGTGCCGAAGGCAATGCCCACCAAGCAGGTGATGCAGGAGAAGAGCGCAATGTAGGTGGGGCGGCTCTCATCGGGGGAAGCGGAGAGCTGCATGCTGTTGGCAGCCAAGTTGCTGGCAGACCAGAACAGGGCGCCGATCACATTGTGCAACAGTGTAGGCCAGATGTTGCCGGGGGTGGACAGCAGGTAGAAGGCGGGGGTCAAAGATGCACCGATGCAGCCGATGAGCATCACGTTTCTGCTGCCGAAGCGATCCAGCGTGCGTCCCCAGCGAGGCACTGCCAGCACGGTAGCCAAAGAGGCAGCCACCGTACCGAAGATGGTGATCTGCATAAAGTTCAGGTGCATGCTGTTCATGGCGTAGGGGGTCAAAAAGGCACCGGATAGGTTGGAGGTAAAGCACCAAGCCGTCCACATGAGGGTGATCTTCATAAAAGGCTTGTTGCGCAAGGCCTCCATGATGGTTTTGTGCATAGGAGCCTTCTTGGGCTTGGCTGTCCAGATCTCCGGGGCAAAGGCGAAGCAGATCATATCCAGCACGCCAAGGCCGCCGCCCACAAGGAAAATGACGATGTACTTGGAGCTGATGGGCAGCACATCCAGCAGATAGGCCACCAAGAGACCGAACAGAAGGCTGCCGGTGGCGGTGATGGTATCACGGATGGAGAGCCACCTGCCGCGGATCTGCAAGGGCGCCAGATCGGAAAACCACGGGAACCAGCACACGTTGATCACAGCGCCCATGGCAGAGGATATCCCCAAGAGGATGATCAGCGTTAGAAGGGGCAGCTGGCTTTCGGGCACAGCGGACAAAAGCGGCAGGAAGCCAAACAGCATCCACAGCACACGGGAGATGAGACCGATGGTGAGCATGTAGATCTTGCGCTTGTGGGTGCGGTTGACCAGCAGCGAAAAGGGGATCTGCAGCAGCGCAGCGATCTGCGGGATGGCCGCCAAGAGGCCGAACTCCATATCGCCTGCGCCCAGCATGCCCGCCAGCCCCACAAGGGCCGCCGTGCCGCCGCCGCACACAACGCCGTGGGTGGTGCCGAACAGGTTGCCCGCCATGATCCAGTTAAGGCCCCGGCGTACCGGCTGTTCCAGCCGAGCCTCCGCATACAGGGTGGAAAGAGCGCCGTCACGGCTGTTTCGCAAACTACGCATATAGAATGCTCCTTTAAAGGTGTAATGGTTGCGTATCGGGTGGATAGTTCGACCTTGGGGCGGCGATTCCTGCCGGGTTTTGGCGGGGGATGGGAGAGAATTTTTGGATACAATTGATTGGGGCGTTAGCATTTCTTGGCTCTCCCTCTGGGAGAGCTGTCAACAAAACCACACGTCCTCCACCTTGGCTCTCCCTCTGGGAGAGCTGTCAGCGAAGCTGACTGAGAGGGTCAGCACTTCCCTCGAATAACCATGTCGATATGCTCGCACACTGCCCGGAAGTTACGATCCACATCACGGTTGGTGAAACGCAGCACGCTTAACCCAAGGGATTCCAAATAAGCGGAACGTTTCAAATCGTAGTTGATCCCTTGCTCTTCGTAGTGCTGAGACCCGTCTAACTCGATCACCAGTTTTGCAGAGGCGCAGTAAAAATCAATGATATAGTTTCCAATGATCCGTTGCTTATAGAGTTTGATGGGATAATTGCGAAGAAAGAGGTACCAGAGCTTTCGTTCGTGGGGCGTCATCTCACGCCGCAGGTGACGGGCGTTGTCTAGTAGGGTTGGATCTTTTGGGAGTTTCATTGTTGGCTTTCTCCGTTTGCCCTCTCCGACCTCGCTGCGCTCGGCCACCTCTCCCAAAGGGAGAGGCAAGGGGTGGGTATGCGCTCGGTCGTGTTTTCAAAAGTGCAAAATAAGGCTATTGCGTGTTTGGTCTCACAGTTTGTGTGGCTACGCCTCTCTTGGCTCTCCCTCTGGGAGAGCTGTCAGGCGAAGCCTGACTGAGAGGGCTGGAGAAAGGCAAGACCCTCTCCGGCTTCTTGGATCTTTTGGTATTTTCATTGTTGGCGTTCTCCGTTTGCCCTCTCCGTCCTCGCTGCGCTCGGCCACCTCTCCCAGAGGGAGAGGCAAGGATTGGGTGTGCGCTCGGTCGTGTTTTCAAAAGTGCAAAATAAGGCTGTTGCGTGTTTAGTTTCTCAGCTTGTGTGGCTACGCCTCTCTTGGCTCTCCCTTTGGGAGAGCTGTCAGGCGAAGCCTGACTGAGAGGGCTGGAGAAAGGCAAGACCCTCTCCGACCTCGCTGCGCTCGGCCACCTCTCCCGGAGGGAGAGGCAAGGGGTGGTGTGCGCTCGGCCACCTCTCCCAAAGGGAGAGGCAAGGGGTGGCGTGCGCTCAGCCACCTCTCCCGGAGGGAGAGGCAAGGGGTGGTGTACGCTCAGCCACCTCTCCCAAAGGGAGAGGCAAGGGGTGGGTATGCGCTCGGGCATGCCTCACTTCACCACCACGCCACCCTGCCCATACAGATCCCGGCAGGCCTGCAGCATATCCTCATCAGCACTGCACCAGCTATCCCTACTAAGCAGCAACGCAATGCCCTCATCCTGCAATTTTACATACACAGGCACATCGCCGGGGTAGGCAGCGCATAGCCGCTTGACAGTATCCATGTGGGGACGGGCGGGCACCAGCAAATACAGCCGCCGGGGGGATTCCTTGGC
>JAZSRK010000012.1:0-25193 GCA_045538465.1 Candidatus Limiplasma sp.
AAATGAAAGCATGGCGGGGCTCTGCTATTTTATCTGAATCCTAATCTTTCTTTCATTGTTTTTCCAAAGAAGATGTGGTACTCTTTCCTGGTATCAGCAACACTTTGCTCATTGGAGGTCTCCTTGAATCGTTCCCATTGCAACTGTGATGAAAGCCTTGCCGCTCTTCCCTTGGTCGAATGCATCGTCAACGCGCTGGATGCGCGCGATCCTTACACCGGCAACCATTCCCGCCGAGTAAGCGATATGGCTTGTATTCTCTGCCATTACCTTGGCCTGAGCGAAGAAGAGACCCAGAGGATCCATATCGCTGCCCACTTGCACGATATTGGTAAGATCGGCATTCCCGATGCCGTGCTGCGCAAGCCCGGGCGTTTGGATGATATCCAATGGAACATTATGAAGGATCATCCCAAGATCGGTGCAGAGATCCTGTATCAAGCTGCCGATTTTCAGGATGTTGCTGAGATCATCCTCAATCATCACGAGCGGTATGACGGGCGGGGGTACCCCAACAATAACGAGCTTGGCTACATCCCGCTGGGGGCGCGGATCATTGCCGTATGCGATTCCATTGATGCCATGGCTTCTGCCCGCGCCTACCGCCGTGCCCTGTCCATGGATACCTGCCGCAGCGAGATCGAAAAGAACATCGGCACCATGTACGACCCGCAAGTGGCTATGACCGCACTGGCTCATTGGGATGAGCTGACCTCTATTTATCATGAGGATGAGGAAACAAGTGGCGAGAATACTTAAAGAACGATGGCAAAGCCAACGAAAACGGCCAGATAAATTGAAAGCCCGACTGTCGAGAAATCCCGGAATGTAGAGGCTGTCTCAAAACAAGGATATATTACCCATTCATCGTGAAAGACTATCAAAAAAGGCGTGGAATGCTGCCGGCTGAGCAACACTCCACGCCTTTTCATTTAAATGCTGTATCATGCGAATTTAGGAATCACTTTTTGATAAATGCAGCATCTTTTTCGGGAATACCTGCGTTATCAGAAATGTAACGTTCTACCTTCATATGCAGATCGTATTTTTCTCTTAAGCCAATGATCGTTTTCATCATAGGAGATTCGTGGTGCAGATCTATTGCTTGTTGATTTTCCCAACTATCGATCAACAAAACGCTTTCGTCATCATCAATGGGAAAGAAATATCTGTATGCAAGATTTCCGTTTTCCTTTTTTATTTTTTCTACTGTTCCAGAGTCTATCATTTCTTGTGCAAACTTTCTGGCGCTGTTTCCTTTTCCGGTGTAATAAATATGGATCGTTATAGCCATACTGTTTCCTCCATGCATTGTTTGATGGCCTCTTTCGGGTGCAGAGATGAGGCGCTTTTGTTAGCAAGAGGATAACATAGGCAGGAATGGATGTCAAAGAAGGAGGAATGCGTAGGGAAGAGGTGGAGCGCTTCTTTCTGGCTGCTCTTTTTCTTAGGTTTCAAACCGGCCCGACCGGTTGATACTAATACCGACCCCACACCCCAAATAGCAAGGAGGCGTTTTGATGGATCCCAAAGCATTGTTCCAGATCACTTACGGTCTGTATGTACTCACCACCCGCCATGATGGGCGGGATAACGGCTGCATCATCAATACGGTGATGCAGGTGGCCGAACAGCCGGTTCGGCTGGCCATTGCCCTTAGCAAACGCAATCTGAGCTGCGAGATGGTGCGGCAAAGCAAGAGGCTCGATCTATCCGCCATCACCACCGGTGCCGATTTCAGCCTGTTTCAACGGTTCGGCTTTCAAAGCGGGCGGGATGCGGATAAGTTTGAAGGCTTCGCCGCTGTGCGCCGCAGCGAAAATGGTCTGTATTATTTGACGGAAAACAGCAGCGCCTACCTTTCTGCCAAGGTGCTGAGCGAAACCGATCTGGGCACACACCTTTTGTTCATTGCAGAGGTGGAGGATGGTCAGGTGCTCTCCGGCGACCCGCCCTGCACCTACACCCATTACCAGACCTGCATCAAGCCCAAGCCCGCCCCGGTCAAGCAAAAGAGCTGGGTGTGTCAGGTGTGCGGCTATGTGCACGAGGGGGATCAGCTGCCCGAAGGCTTTGTCTGCCCCCTGTGCAAGCACGGGCGGGAAGCGTTCCAGCTGGTGGAGTGATGCACCTCCTTGACACCAACGCTCCCATCGTGCTATCATACATCCATCAATCCGAAAGGGAGGGTGAACCCGTGAGCCAGCGCAGCCGCATCGAACTGCACCTGAATTCTCGCTTTTTTGGCGTAGATGCCGCACAGTACGGGATAACTCTGCCCTTTTTTGGACTGTGCAGCGAATAACATAGCCAAGTAACATGGTTATTCTGCAGCGCTCCTCAAAGGGGGCGCTGTTTTTGTGCTGTCCACAATATTTTACTCTATCATATACCTCACCAAGGAGGAAAACGGATCTATGCGACAATACATCCGGGCCAGTCTGGCTACCATGCGGCTGTGCCTGAAAGAGAAAAGCTATTTCGGCTTCTTTAATCTGCTGGCGCAGTATTTGCTGCAAGCCAGCGCATTGGCTGCTTTGCTGATGATTTGGCGCTCCCTCGCTTTGCAGGGAGCCGATCTGGACGGGATGACTCTATCCCAACTGTATGCCTATACGGTGCTATCCACGGCGCTTTCGCCTTTGCTCAATGTGTATACCCCTGCCTCCAGCTGGCTGCACGATGGCAGCATGCTCAGCCTGTACCAGCGCCCTGCCGGGGTGTTCAGCCAGCTGGCAGCCCACACCATCGGCGGCTGGGGCATGCGGCTGTGCTGCCTCTCCCTGCCGGTGCTCACCATCGCTGCCCTTTGCGGCGTTGACCTGCGCCCCCACAGCCTGTGGTTCTTCGTCTCCCTGCCGCTGGCGGTGCTGCAAGGCTTTGCAGTGGACTATCTGTTTGCCTGTGTGCTCATTCGCTTGCGCAATCTGGAATGGTGCGTCCATTGCCTTCGGGAAGCGCTGACGGCGCTGTTCACCGGTTCACTGATCCCCTTTGCTGCTTTGCCTTGGGGGCTGGGCAATGTTTTGCAGTTATCCCCCTTGGGCACGCTGGCGGGTGCGCCGCTGGCCATCTATACCGGTCTTGGGCAGCCTATGCCGCTGCTCATTGCCCAGATCGCTTGGAACCTGATCCTTTGGCCGCTGGCCATCCTTTGGTTCAATGCCTCTACAGAAAGGATGGTGTCCTATGGCGGATAAGCGTTCCACCTTCAAAGACATCCTGCGGCTATGGGGGCTTTATGCCCGCATGGATCTGAACTGGCTATTGCAGGATCTATCCAGCGCTGTGATCGTGCTGGTATCGGAGACCATGCAGAACCTATCCTCCATGATGGGTGTGCTGCTTTTGGCCATCCGCTTTGGCGGCGTGGGCGGCCTTAGTACCGATCAGGTGCTGTTCATGCTGGGCTTTTACCAGCTGGCAGATGGTCTGTGCTGGATGCTCTTTGGCAATTACAACGTTATCCACATCAGCCGACGCATCGGGCGCGGGCAGGTGGATCATATGCTCATTCAGCCCCGCCCCCTGTGGATGCAGCTGCTCACCGAGGGCTTCATGCCCTTCTCCGGCTGCTATGGCTTTCTGATTGGTACGATCCTCACCGGCCTTGCTGTGCATCGCTTGCAGCTGCCGCTAAGCCTTGCATGGTTCGGGCTTTTGGGCTTTTACCTGCTGGTGCACGCTGCCCTGCAGTTGTCCCAGTGCTTCCTGTATGGCGCTGGCGCTTTCTGGCGGCCTGTAGCTTGCGAGGAGATCTCCTCCATGGTCATCGATATGAACAACCAGCTGGGCAAGTTTCCCCTGTTTGGGTTGCCGGATTGGCTACTGGGCGTGCTACATACGATCTTGCCCATCGGCTTGATGGGCTACCTGCCCGCCCTCCGGCTGCTGGGTCTGCTTGGCAAGCCGGTCTCCATCACCCTGCCGCTGGTAGTGTGCGGTGTTTTTGTTACCGCCGCCCTTCTCTTATTCCGGAAAGGATTGAAGCATTATGAAACATACGCCTGCAACCGATACAAAGAAATGGGATTCCGTAATTGACTTAAGCCATGTGACCAAGTACTACGACCAGAAGCGCCCCATCTCTCTCTTTCGCCGGGAGACCCAGCGCATCAACGCCTTGGATGGGGTCACCTTTACATTGCAAAAAGGCGAGTTCGCCGCATACGCTGGCCCCAACGGGGCGGGAAAATCCACCACCTTTAAGCTGCTCAGCGGCATGCTGCGCCCCCAAAGCGGCGATGTGCGTGTCTTTGGCATGGATCCCTGCAAGAACCGCATCCAAGTGATGCGCCGCACCGGTCTGCTCTTTGGCAACCGCAGCGAGCTTTGGTGGGATCATCCCGTGCGCGCCTCTTTTGAGTGGAAAAAAGCCGTCTGGGATGTGCCCGATGCCGCCTATACCCGCGTGGTGGACGAAATGAAGCAGCTTTTGGGCATCGACGAATTCTGGAACAGCTTTGCCCGGGAGCTTTCCTTGGGGCAGCGGATGCGGGCCAATCTGGCGCTTACCTTGCTCCACGAGCCGGAGCTGGTTTTGCTGGACGAGCCCACCCTTGGCCTGGATGTGCTGGCTAAGCGCCAAATGATCGATTTTCTGAAAAAGATCAACAAAGAAAAGCAGGTCACCTTACTGGTCACCTCCCACGATATGGACGACCTGACCGAGATGGCTAACCGCATTTTGCTCATCAACAAAGGGCAGCTGGCCTTTGATGGCGACTACGCCCATTTGATGCAGACTGCCGGAGATCACCGGCTCATTCGTCTCACTTTGCCCGGGGAAGCGCCTTCTTTGCCGGGAGCTGTTTATCAGGGCTTTGAGGATGGCAAGCATATTTACCGTTACGATGCTGCCGCCACCTCAGCCCAGCAGCTTTTCGGCGCGATCGCCCAATTGCCCTATGTGCAGGATGTGGAGATGGGGCATGAGGCCATCGAGCAGCTGATCGCCCGCTTGTATCAGGGGTGGAAAATGGAGACCTAAAGACAACAAGAGACCGCAAGGCGTGATAAGCGCCTTACGGTCTCAGGTCGTCGAAAAATTCGCCTATGGCTATTTTTCCGACCAGGCTTGCACCGTTTGCCTACTCGCCTACGGCTCGCCGGGCGGCAAACGGCGATAGGAACCCCTTGCTACGCAAGGGTTCCGAAACCACCGTACACGCCGCTGGTTTCGGATCACAGTCGGAGGGTTGCGACCCTCCGACTCCACCCGGGGTTTTTCGACAGTCTGAGACCGCAAGGCGGCATAAGCGCCTTGCGGTCTCCTTATGATATCTGTTTGCTTTAGTCGAAATAGGTATTGTTCATGCAATCCTGCACCAGCTGTGCCAGCACCTCGTCGTTGGTCATTACGGCTCCGCCGCCCACGCCATAGATCATGGCGTACATCCAGCCGTCTTCGACGAAGCAGTAGCCGCCGGTGGCTTGGTCGGCGCTTACATATAGCACCATCTCTTGGCCGTAGCCGTTGGTCATCAGCCGCACGGCGATGTATTCGCTGTCTTGCTGCATGGCTTCTGCCAGCTCTGCAGTGGTGATGTCGCCCAGCTCGTTGGCCATGATCACCATGGTGCGGCTGGTGGTTTCGTCGGTATAGATGGCTACGCAGCCGTCCTTCTTTTCAGCATCGGTGGGTTCCACTTCTTTCCACTGGGAAGGTACGGGGAAGTTGGGGCCTTCCTTGATGCCGACCATGGTCAGCGGTACGCTGCCCTGAACGGTGGGCTGCTCGTTCGCGTTTGCGCCGGTGATAACATCGTCATCGTTGGCATACAGAGCCATTTCTTCATCCAGATAGGTGTCGGCCATGCAGGTATCCACCAGCGCCAGCAGGGCATCGTCGCTGGAGATGCGCTTGTCTTCCGCATTCAGGAAGGTAAAGCTGTACATTTTGCCTTCGCCGTCCAGCAGGACGTAGCCAACAACGGTCTCATCTGCATAGGCGTAGAGCACCAGCTCGACACCGTGTTCGTTGGTCACCAGCTGAGCGCTCAGGTAGGTACTGTCGCTATTCATAGCGTCGATCAGTTCCTGATTGGTGACGCTCTCGTCTACATCACTGATGTTCACACCCATACAACGGCCGGTATCGATATCCATCAAAAGCAGCAGATAGCCCTCTGCGTAGTCCTCGTCCGTCAGTCCCGTCTCCTCCCACTGGGAAGGAGCCACAAAGCACAGACCGTTATCCAGCAGCATTTCCTCCACGGGAATGGTTTCGGCGGTTGCGCCAACGGCGGCAAGGCATACGATCAGTGCAAGAAGCAGGGATACAAGCTTTTTCATAGCGGATTTTCCTCCTTTGTATGCATAGCATCGGCGATGGTTTGTCTGTATGTACCATATCACGTTTTGCCTGCTTGCGCAAGTGGATGGGGCGCAGGGGTCACAGCTTGACCACCAGCGTGCCGAAAGGCGGCAGGGAATGGGAACCTTCCAGCGTATCGCCAGTGTACAGGGAACGAACCGGTTTTTGGAAGGTAATGGTTGCCGGTGTGCGCAGATAGTTGAGCAGGAACAGGTACCGGTCGCTGCCCTTTGTGCGCATGATGAGCTCTACGCTGTCCGGCGCTTCCACGATGCCGTCAAACAACGGCTTTACCCCGGCGCAGCGCAGCAGGGCGGGGGTGTTATCCTTGGTGAACACGCTGCCCCAATGCAGCACCCGGCCCTTGCCCAGCTTGTTTTCCACCAGAGCGGCCTCGCCCTGATAGTAGCAGGTGCCGTAGGCGGCCAGTGCCTTGCCGCCCTCTATGGGCGTAAGGATGTCGTTAAACACAGGCGCTTCCAGCTTTTCTTCGCCCAGCATGGCATAAACCGGTTCCTCCGCCCAACTGGTAAAGGTGAAATCGTGAATATCCGAGCCGGTCAAGGGCTGCAAAAGCCCGGGCTGAGGCAGCATGACACACTGCCCGGTGATATCCTTATAGCCGGAGCGGCAGCCGATGAGCAAAGTGCCGCCGTTTTCCACATAGGCGCGAAGCAGGTCTGCCCGCTCCTTGTTCATAATGACCGGATGCGGATACACCGCCACCGGGTAGCGGCTCAGCTTTTCGGCAGCATCCGGCTGGTCGATGTACACGGTATCGTAGGGAAGATGCAGATGGGTAGAGGCCTCAAACAATCCATCCTGACTGACGTTTTGCACCCGGCGGTGCCAGCTGTCGATTTTGGCATCCCATTCGTTATCGTAGTCTTTTACAAGCGCAAAGGCTGCTGTAAAATCGGCCCCGCAGACAGGGTCTATGCTGCGCAGCTTGTTGGCAAAATCGGTCACTTCTGCCAGCTTGCGGTTATCCCGGCTGTCGTAATCCAGTATGCCATGCCAGTAGATCTCCGTGCCCATGGTACAGGTGCGCCAGCGGAAGAAGGACAGATAATCTGCACCATGCGCCACGCTCTGCATGGCCCACAGGGTCAGCTGACCGGGGCGGGGCGCAGGCCCTTCCATTTTGTTGATCCAGCCATTGGCGCCGCTTTGCTGCTCCATAATGCCAAAGTGCGGGTCGATGGATCGTACATCCGTCAGTTTGAGAGAAGGCCAGCGATCCCGCAGAGCGCCTTCGGGGCTTTGGTTATCAAGACCATAGGCGAAACTGGGGTAGCTATCGTAAGTGTAGGTATCCAGCGATTCCCGGGTCATGGCGTGGTTATCCAAGCTGGCAAACAAGCCGTTGGTGGTGATGAAATCGCCGGCCTTCACGTACTTGCGCAGGATCTCTGCCTGCATCTGGCAGAAGGCACGGGCGCTGTGGGATACAAAACGGATGTATTCCAGCATTACATGGGGGTTGCGGGCTTCACTCACCGTAAGGCGGGGCACATCCAGCTGCGACCAATCGGTATAGGTCTGGTTCCAGAAGGTGGTGCCCAAGGCTTTGTTCAGCTGTTCCAGCGTGCCGAATTTTTCTTGCAGATACGCCCGGAAGGCTTCGGCATCGGCCCGGGAGAAAAACTCGTCTGTTTCGCAGTTCAGCTCGTTGTCGATCTGCCAGCCGATAATGGCAGGATGGGGCGCATAGTGGGCGGCGATGGTTTCCACCACCCGGGCGCACAGTTGCCGGTAGATGGGGGCGTTATAGTTATAGTGCCGCCGCCCACCGTGTTGGTACACTGCTCCGTCCAGCCGGCAGTTGAGCACCTCCGGGTATTTTTGGGTAAGCCATGCAGGGGGCGTGGCCGTGGGGGTGGAGAAGATGACCTGCATGCCTTCCTGTTGGCACAGGGCAAGAAAATCGTCGAAAAATGCATAGGTAAACTCGCCTTCGCTGGGCTCAAACAGGTTCCATGCAAACTCTGCAATACGGATGACGGTAATGCCCGCTGCCTTCATGCGGCGCAGGTCGCTCTGCCAGATCTCGCGGGGCCAGTGTTCCGGGTAATAGCAGGTGCCTACGGTATAGTTCTTCCATTGGTATGCCATGGGTCTTCATCCTTTCTGTCGGGTACGGGATCTATCTGGGGGCCAGCTTACAGAACGGCGATCGTCTGTCCTGTATCATACAACAGACTGCGCCCGACCACAAGCGGATGTTTTGCCTTGCCATCGCTGTCTGGGGAGCGTATAATGGGTGCAACAAGGCGAAAACCGAAAAATATACCGCCGAAAGGATGCAGTACCATGCTACCAGAGTATCAAAGCACCTTGCCCCGCTGGGGCGTACAGGAGATCGTCATCAACGGCCCGCAGGATGGCAATCCCTTTACCGACCAATTTTTGCATGGCGAGTTTACTGGCCCCGGCGAAAGCCTGCAAGCCCCTGGCTTTTACGATGGCGACGGGCGTTATGTGGTGCGCTTTATGCCTTCCTATGAGGGCGAGTATACCTTCCGCATCACCGGCAGTTTTCTTGCACAGCCCCTGACGGGCACCTTCACCGCCGGACCGGCGGAGGCGAACGTCCACGGCCCGGTGCATGTGGCAGACACCTATCATTTTGCCTATGCCGACAAGACCCCCTACCGCCCTGTGGGCACCACCTGCTATGTGTGGCAGCTGCAAGGGGAGGAGATCTTCGAAAATACCCTGCGCACGCTGTCGGAGGGCGTGTTCAACAAGATCCGTTTTTGCGTGTTTCCCAAGCATTACGACTACAACCACAACGAGCCCTTCGCCTACCCCTTTGCATCGGCAGAAAAAACCGAGGGGCAGGACTATGCATGGGATTTTTCCCGCTTCGACCCCGCTTACTTCCGCCATTTGGAAAACGCCATCCAGCGCCTTGGCAAGCTGGGCATCGAAGCGGATATCATCATGCTGCACCCCTACGATCGCTGGGGTTTTTGCCGCATGACACTGCCGCAGATGCAGCATTATTTTCGCTACTTGGTAAGCCGCATCGGCGCTTACCGCAACGTGTGGTGGTCGCTGGCTAACGAATACGACCTGATGCCCGGTATGATCACTTGGGATTGGGAAGCCCTTGCCGAGACCATCGGTCAGTACGATCCCTACCACAGGCTCACCTCCATCCACAACTGCGTGCCTTTCTACGACCATTCCAAGAAGTGGATCACCCATTGTTGCCTGCAGCGGCAGGAGATCCACCGCACCACCGAGCAGGTGGATGTGTGGCGGCAGCTGTTCGGCAAGCCGGTCATTGTGGATGAGTTGGGCTACGAGGGCAACATCCAGCATGGCTGGGGCAATCTGACCGGTGAGGAGGAAGTGCGCCGCTTCTGGGAAGCTGCCATTCGGGGCGGCTATGCAGGCCATGGCGAAACGTACCTGAACGAAAAAGAGATCCTCTGGTGGAGCCACGGCGATAAACTGTACGGCGACAGCCCTGCGAGGCTTGGCTTTTTGCGCCGTTTTCTGGAAAGCTTGCCAGGCTCCTTTGAGCCTTGGCGCAGCAACTGGGATGACCGCTGCGCCTGTGTGCCCAGCTTGGATAACAACGCCCCGCTGGTCATTGTGTACTACTATTCCTTCATGCGCCCCTCTTTTCGCGATTTTACCCTGCCGGAGGGCACCGTCTACCGGGCGGAGGTGCTGGACACTTGGAACATGACCCGTACCGATGCAGGCGAGCAGGAAGGCACCTTCCGCTTGCGGCTGCCCGGTAAGCCCTTTGCGGCGGTATGCCTTACCCGCATCAAGTGATCTACTCTCAATAACTGTTCAAGAACGATCAAGGAGGAAGAAAACATGCGTAAAAACTTTGGTGCAAAGCCCATTCTCTACCCCCAGCCGGTGTTCATTATCGCCACGTACAACGCCGACGGCACCCCCAACGCCATGAATGCGGCATGGGGCGGCATCAGCGAGGAAAACGAGATCTCCCTTTGCATTTCTGCCGACCATAAAACCACCGCCAATGTACTCAGCCGCAAAGCCTTTACCGTCAGCATGGGCACGGAGGATACCGTGGTGGCCTGCGATTATGTGGGCATTGCATCCGGCAACGAAACGCCGGATAAGCTGGCCCGTTGCGGCTTTAGCGTAAGCCCCAGCGACTTTGTGGATGCGCCCCTCATCGATCAGCTGCCCATGGCGGTGGAGTGCCGCCTGAAGAGCTACGACCCGGAAAGCTGCCGCATGGTGGGCGAAGTGGTGAATGTGTGCGCCGATGAAAGCGTACTGACCGATGGCAGCATCGACCCTGCCAAGCTGCGCCCCATCGTATTCGACGGTATGAACCACACCTATCTGTCCCTTGGCGGCAAGGTGGGCGATGCCTTTGCCGATGGCAACCAGATTGGCTGAATAACAACCCCGTCGGCGACCGGCTGCGAAAAGCAGTGGTCACCGACGGGGTTTCTATCATAATATCATTTGGCAAAAACGGGGGAATGGGATCAAAGCTTACCGAAACCAGCCCTGAGGCAGATAGCTGCGCTGGTTTTCCAGCATATCGTCAAACAATTTCTGTCCATCGCCAAGGCTTACATGCCCCATCTGGGGGTCGTTCATAAAGGTGGTGAAGCCCAGCTTGCGGTCGCAGGTGATGGCGGCTTTGAGGGCGTTTTCCTGATTGTACACATGGCGGCTCACAAGCGGCAGAATGTTGGCGGGCATATGGCCAGCCATGACCGGCTGGATGCGATCCCGCCCGAAGATGGCGTTGGTCTCCACCACTGCGCCAAGAGGCAGATTGGCGATCTGCCCTCGGTTGGGGATGTTTACATTGCTCACCAGATCGCCAAGGCCTAAGATAGCTTTGAGCAAAAGGTGGCCTTCCTCGCCGGATGCCTTGAGCTGTAGTGCTTCCTTGCCGGAGATCAGGTCGTCGCTGCGCTGCATGCGGTTATGCAGATCGCTGATGCGCCAATCCACCGTGGTCAGGCTGAACATCCAGCTGCGCACGGTTTCTGGGTCGCGGGTGTACCAGGGGGGCAAAAACTCTGCCAAGTGGCGGTCGCCAGCGGCGGCAATGACGCCGAATTTGCGAAATAGATCCATCTTTACCCGTTCGGCGCTGGCAAAGAAGGAGTTCAGCCAGTTCTTGTCGCCGCCCTTATCGTAGCCGGTATCGGCATAGGTATCGGCAAAGTGCTGGTACAGAGGCCACAGGTCGATGCCTTTGTAGCTTGCATCGGTGATCCATGTAAAGTGGTTGATGCCCATTACCGTGGTGTGGATGTCGTGGCGGTCCACATCCTTGATGCCCAGCTGATCCTCCAGCATCTGGCACATCAGCTTCTGGGTGCCGAACACCTCATGGCAGCAGCCAAAAGCCTTGATCTGGGGGAATACCTCGTATAGCGTGCGGATGCACAGCGTCATGGGGTTGGTGTAGTTGATGACCCATGCATCAGGAGCGTAGGCCTTGATGGCCTGAGCGATCTCCACAAACATGGGGATGGTGCGCATGGCCCGCATAAAGCCGCCGGGGCCTACGGTATCGCCTACGGGCTGGTACACGCCTACCCGCTCGGGCAAATGTACGTCAGATCGCATTTCCTCAAATGTACCGGGCAGGATGGATATGACCACAAAATCTGCCCCGGTGAGTGCTTCTGAAAGGGTGCCTGCTACGGTATACTGCCAGCGGGATACAGCATCCGGGTGGGCGCTGATCTTGTTGCCGATGGTCTCGTTGCGGCGGGCAGCATCCTGATCGATATCGTACAGGCGCACGATGCCGCAAAGCTGCTCATCCATGGCCAGATCCATCATGAAACCCCAGGCCCAGCCGCGGCTGCCGCCGCCGATGTAGGCCACGTTCAGCCCGGTGCGTTTTTGCATGTTCGTCATAGGGATATTCCTCCGTTTTGTTGTTTGTTGGTATGGTTTACTCGATCGCTCTTGTGGCAAGCAGCTGCCCTTCCCGGTCGGCGATGAGCCGAACGCCGCAGGGAGAATGCAGCTTTTCTTTGCCGTCTACGTAGATGCGGGCAGTCTTGCCATCGCTGCGGATGGCGTAGAGCCGCTGACCGATGCGCTGTTCATAGCGGTAGGGGTCGCCGCTGCCAAGGCTGAACCATAGCTTGCCCCGATGCATGTGAATGCCCCAGATGTGCGCTATGTATTCCAACACAGAAAGCACAGTGGGGCCGTAACCATCCTGAATGGGGTCGGTGGAGCCGGGGGTGATGGGCTGCTTGGTAATGGCAGATACCCGGCTGGGTGCACCGGTGAAGGGGTCAAACTGTTGGGTAAAGAGATAGCCACCCTCAATGACCGCCTGCATCAGCCGATGCCCCAGCTGGGTGACCATCGGCTCAAAACCGTAGCGTTCCAGCGCACGGATGGCGCGCTGGTAGGTAAGCCCTTCCGGCTGACCGCTCCAGTTGTTCTCCGGCGCATTGCGGAAGGCGGGGTCGTTGGCAGCTACCGAGGGCAAAGGCATGGGCGTGAAGAACTCTGCGGGATCGAGCAAGTGCTCCCGAACAAAGCGGTTTGCCATTTCCTTAGAAAAGCTGCCCCAGTACATGCAGCGCAGGTTGTTGTGGGTGAGGATGGGCATGGTGTTGCCAAAGCGATCCCTGTCGAAGCAGGCCCCCCGCTCCTCATCCCACAGGCGGGCTTTCAGAGCGGCTGCCACTTCGTTTGCAGCGGCTTGCCAGCGGTTCTCTTCTCCATCGCCAAGCAGCAGGCTGATCTCTCGCAGGGTATCCCGCGCTGCGTAGGAAAAGGACATAACATCCATGGAAGCCATGGGCACCACCTGGCTGCCTGTAGGAGGTGTATCGGTGGTGCAGTATACCGGGGCATCCCCGTAGCGGACGGCGTTATCTTCGCCGGTATCGTATACACAGAAGGATTCTAAGCAGCCGTCCCCGTCCGAGTCCCGGGTGCGCCACAGGTATTCGTCAAAACGAAGGAGGCAGGTCTGCAGCTCCCGCAGATAGTCCCGATCCTCATTGAGCCACCAGTACAGGTTCAGGGCAGGGTCGGGGAAGCAGAAACCTTGAAATTTGTTGAACTGCGCTTCTATGCTGCCATCTGGGAATGCTTGGATGGAACCGGCGATGCGCCCGTCGGCCCGCTGGGTGCGCATAAAAAGCAGCTGGTTGTTCAGCGCTGCCGTCAGGTTGCGCTTGGCGTACATCTCGCCGCCCATGGGCTGTGTTTCCAGCCAGATCTTTTCATAGCCCCCGCCTTCCACCAGCACCTGATGAGGCCCGAACATCTGCAAATTGCCAAGGCATTTTTGCTGGGCGGTGTCGTACAACTGTTGCAGGGCTTGGTTTTCCACCTGAAACACAACGCCCGTCTGGGGCAGCATCCAATCACCTCTTGTTTCTAACGTAAAGGGTAGTAAGTCCATTATAGCTGAGAATGGGTCATTTTCCAATACCAAACAGGACAGAAGTCAGTATCGGTCAAAAGAAGAGCGGAAATGTACGGCTTTTCAAAGCAGCTGGTTTCGTGGTAAGATAACGAAACAGCAGTCTGTTGCGGCAAAGGAGCTGCAAACCAAAGGAAGAGGCGAAACATCAATGAAGCGAACGGAGATCAACATCCGCGATCCCTTTGTGTTGGTCGAGGGTGGCAAATACTATCTCTACGGCACAAGAGGCGCTACCTGCTGGGGTGCTGCTGATGGCTTTGATGTGTATGTAAGCGGCGATCTGGAGAACTGGGAAGGGCCGGTGGAGTGCTTCCATCACGACGGCACCTTCTGGGCAGACCGCAACTACTGGGCACCGGAGGTGCATATGTGGCAGGGCGCATACTACATGTTTGCCAGTTTCAAAAACGAAAGAGTGCGACGGGGCACAGCTATTTTGAAAGCGGATTCGCCCATGGGGCCCTTTGCGCCCCATTCCGATGGCTGCATTACGCCCGGAGAATGGGAGTGCTTGGACGGCACTTTGTATGTAAGCCCAGAGGGAAAGCCCTATATGGTTTTTTGCCACGAGTGGGTACAGGCAGGGGATGGGGAGATCTGCGCCGTTGCCCTTAGCGGCGATCTGCGCACTGCCATCGGGGAACCTTTTTTGCTCTTTCGTGCATCCGAAGCGCCGTGGTGCAAGGTGATGCACCATTCCAGCGGCGTATCCGGCTGCGTTACCGATGGGCCTTTCTTTTGGCGCACGCAGGATGGCACGCTTTTGTGCCTGTGGGCCAGTTTTTCTGAAGGGGGCTATACCGAGGCGGTGGCGGTATCCGACAATGGGGATATCACGGGGCATTTTACCCAAGCAGACCCCCTGTTTATGGATGATGGCGGGCATGGTATGGTGTTTCGCGGGTCGGATGGCGAATTGTATCTAACACTGCACAGCCCCAACGAGCATCTTTTGGAGCGCCCTTGTTTCTACCCCATCCGGGAAGAAGGCGGGCGGCTATATCGCAGGTGAGAAAGCCTTGTTCTCTCTGTGAAAACAACATATCAAACAGACCGGCGACCGCCACCAGCGCAGTTGCCGGTCTTCTTTTGGTTTCACGAAGAGCTTGGCAGGGTATCACTTTATTGCAGGGAAAAACGCTGCTTTGCCCATTGACAACCCTTGCGCCGAATGCTACCATCAGAAAAAACAACCGCATATCCCGCTGCGGCAAAGGAGGATTTTTTCGATGAAGATTTTTGTGACCGGCGGTACTGGCAACATTGGTCAGCACGTTACATTGGCACTGGCAGCCCGGGGGCATCAGGTGGAATTGCTCACCCGCACACCGGAGCGCATTCCTGCATATCTCGATATGGAGAATGTTCACGTGGTCAAGGGCTGCTTGCAGGATCCCGAAGGCATGAAGGCGGCTTTGCAGGGCTGCGATGCTGTTATCCACATTGCGCTGGGCTGGGGCGTTACCCCTGAGGAAATGATGATGAACGACACCCGGGTGACCGCCATCCTGCTGGATGCAGCGGAGCAGGCCGGGGTAAAGAACTTCATCTACACCAGCTCCACCGCAGCCACCGGCCCCCTGCGGGACGGCATGGATGAGACCGCCCTGCGCATGCCAAACGATCTTTACGGCTCCACCAAGGCAGCTACCGAGGTGTATATGATGGGCTTCCGTCAGTATTACAGCCGCAAAGGCGGCTACGGCGAAAGCGTGCGCATGCACCGCAATGTTATCCGTCCGGGCTACACCTTTTCCAGCCCCGCTGTGCCCGGCGGCGCATCCCAGTCGGATAAGCGCTTCCAGAACATTGCCGAGGCCATCGTGGAAGGCCGCGACCTTACCTTCCCCGTAAACGACGGCACCCAGTTCCTCTCCTCCCGTCAGATCGCTCAGGTATATGTGCAGCTGGTGGAAAGCGACCTGAACGAAGAGATCTTCTTCGCTTTGGGCGACAAGTATATTACTTGGTACCAGATCGCCTGCATGGCCAAGGAGATGATGCCGGAATCCAAGAGCACCATCACCGCTGAAGGCGAACCCGAAAAACCCAGCCTCTATTGCGTAGATAAGATCGACCGGGTATTCGGCCTGCGCTTTGATGGCGGCGACGATCTTGAGGAGCACATCCGCTGGAATCTGGAACGGGCCAAGGCGAAGCTGAAGGGCGAGGAGCTGCATGATCCCGTGCATTCTTACTAAGCTTTCTTTGGGAGGGATTCCATGCAAATGGTTTTGCTGACTGCCCTTGGCGTGGGCGGTGCTACGGTGCTTGGCGCACTGTTGGGCTTTGCGTTTAAAAAGATCAGCCACAGGTTTAGCGATATCGTACTGGCGTTTGCTGCTGGCGTTATGTTGGCGGCTGCTGTGCTGGGGCTCATCGTGCCATCGTTGGAATACGGCGGCGCAGGCGGCTTGCCGATGGCCGTGGCGGGCATCTTTTGCGGCGCTCTGTGCCTGAACCTGCTGGATAGGCTGGTGCCGCACCTGCACCGCCTGAGCGGAGTGGATCAGGAAAGCCATCCCGGGCAAAGCGAACAGCTGAATAAAGTGCTACTGTTCGTTATGGCTATCGCCATTCATAACCTGCCGGAGGGCATCGCCGCTGGCGTTGGTTTTGGCACAGGCAATGTAAGCGAAGCCGTTACCATTGCAGCGGGCATCGCCCTGCAAAATGTGCCGGAAGGCATGGTGATCATCGCACCGATGCTGGCTGCGGGCATGAGCAGGAGCCGTACCTTTGTAGCGGCGCTGCTCACCGGTGTGGTGGAGGTGCTGGGTGCGCTGCTGGTCTATGTGGCGGTCACTGTATCCACGGCGATCTTGCCTTTTGCGCTGGCTTTTGCCGGCGGCACCATGCTCTATGTGATCAGCGATGAAATGATCCCCGAGACCCATGCCCATGGCTCTGAGCGTGGCGCGACCTATGCGCTGCTGGCGGGCTTTTGCCTGATGCTGGCAATGAACCACTATCTGGGATGACCGCCCCGCAGGGGGTCGTCGAAAAACTCGCCAATGGCGACTTTTTCGACGAGGAAAAGGTGCTTACCCTGTCCAACCAGATCATTGCCGAAAACAACCTGATGACCATGATGGTCACCCACAACATGCGGGATGCCATTACCTATGGCAATCGACTTATCATGATGCACGAAGGCCGCGTCATTTTGGATATTTCCGGCGAAGAGAAAAAGAAACTGACTGTGGAAAACCTGCTGGAGCAGTTTGCCAAGGTAAGCGGAGACGAGTTTGTAAACGACCGTGCTTTGCTTTCCTAAGAATGAGCTTGCCAAAGGCATAAGCCCCGGCTAACGATAGCGCCCCGCATGCCGAACCATTGCGGCATGCGGGGCGCTGTTTTGTTTTTGCACAGGCGCCCCTTTCCCACTTGACGCAGTCCGCAGCGTCTGCTACAATACCCCTTGCACCAATGAGGGAGTAGCGGGCGTACACAGGTACGTAGCAAGTCAACATACTGGCCGCAAGGTCTGGCTTGTTTTGAATCGCGAGACTCATGCGCAGCTTTTTGCTATGCATGCAGTCCCTGCCTCCCAAGAACAGGCTACCGACACCGGGCACAGCAAAAGCTGCTGGGTTCGGTTTTTTTGTTTGGCGGCATGAAGGTGCCGTGGTCGCCTGTATACTATACTCTTGGGAGGAATCGCAAATGGATTGGAGCTTTTCTTTTGTCATTACCAGCGTTATGCTGGGCGTGGGGCTTGCAATGGATGCGTTTTCGGTAAGTATGGCCAATGGTCTCAACGAGCCCGGTATGAAGAAAAACCGCATGTGCTTGATCGCTGGTGTGTTTGCTTTCTTTCAGGCGCTGATGCCCATGCTGGGCTGGGTATGCATCCATACCATTGCACAGCATTTTCAGGCCTTTGAAAAGCTGATCCCGTGGATCGCTTTGGTGCTTTTGTGCTTTATCGGCGGTAAGATGCTGATAGACGGCATAAAGGGCGGCGAAGGAGAAAGCCAAGAGACCTCCGCAGTAGGCCTTGGCGCACTGGCGGTGCAAGGCATAGCCACATCCATCGATGCGCTGTCGGTGGGCTTTACCATTGCAGAATACAACTGGCTGATGGCGCTGTTCTGCGCTGCCATTATTGCTGTGGTCACCTTTGTTGTTTGCATAGGCGGTTTGGTCATCGGCCGTACCTTCGGCACCAAGCTGGCTGGCAAGGCTTCCATTTTGGGTGGTGTGATCCTGATCCTGATCGGTATTGAGATCTTCGTTACTGGCGTATTGCTGTAAAACAAATAAAGTGCCATATAAAAGCCGCCTCCTGCTGGAGAAGATCTTCCGGCAAGAAGGGATATGGTAAGGGAAGATTTGTCTTTCATGTTATATCGTGCAACAACAGCAAGCCGTGCGTAATTGTTTGGTTTGCACTTTATTGACGGGAGTGGTAGGATAAAGGCGACAAATAAGAATTTTTACTTGGGATTGTTTATGGAATTATTATATGTGTAGCGTATAAAACAATGAAATGTGAGGTGCAAGATGCAAAAATTGATTATTGTTACAGGTTCTCCGTGTGTAGGTAAGACAACTGTAACAAAGAAGCTTTTTGAATCATATGAAAACAGTGCTTTTTTTGATGGAGATTGGGCATGGTGTGTCAATCCTTTTTCGGTTGAAGACCCACGATTGCGAAATGGAGATAAAACAATGTCGTTTGCATTGTCTACCTATTTGAATTCAAAATTTGATTATGTGTTTTTTCCATCAGTAGTCGTTGTAAATAAAGAAATTCGTCAAGCAATTCTAAATGACATTACAGCGAAAGATTACAAAGTAATTGGAATTACACTGACTTGTTCGGAACAGACTTTACTGGAACGCCATAAAAAGCGTGGAGATACAAATGAATGTTCATTTTTCTTTCTACATTTACCACCACATGCAGGGGATTATGTTATCAATACAGATGACAAAGACATTCAACAGGTTATTGAGGAAATGAAAAAAATAATAGAGGCAGAGTAAAATGCAACAGCTAAAATTACTGACTAATGACTTGATATTACGTACTGTCACAATACAAGATATCGAAGAAGTAGCACGTATGTGGATGTATCCAAATGTAACAACAATTGAAGAAGCACATAAAGCATTGGAAAATATGAAAAAAAATAGAATAAGTAATCAACCAAAAGCAATTAGACATTTGTGTTTGGGCGTATTTCGAAAACAAGCACCGAAGCAAATTATAGGTTGGTGTGGTTTGGATGGTAAAGCAGAACTGGGAAAAACTGTTTTGTTTTATATGATTGATGAAAATTATCGTAACCAAGGATATGCAACTCAATGTGCAAAGGAACTTTTGAGGTATGCATTTGAAGATATGGATTATGATATTATTTATGGTGGTTGCGCAAAAGATAACATAGAATCATATCGAGTCATGCATAAATCAGGAATGGTTCAGACATCACTATATGAAAATGGCGATTATATCTTTTCTATGGATAAAAACCATTTTCAATTTGCACTGAAATGTAAAGAGTAATAAAAGAGGAAAATTCCAGTTTATCGAACACGTTTGGAGGGCGCAATGATACGCACGTCATCCGTGCATTGCGTTTATACTGCCATATCGAAACAACGCGCATCCGGTTCATCATACCGGATGCGCGTTGTTTCACATTGGGGATAAATTCATCCTTAAGAGTTCTACCCCCAGGAGGCGGCTTTTATGCTGCGCTGACCCAAGGGGAGCGAACGGTCAGCGGTCGAAGATGTTTTCGGCGGTAAGCCCTTGTATGTGGCGTATGTCGTTTACCAGCGCAAAGCGCACCGGTACAAGGCCTTGGGCTTCATCCGGCAGGGTGAGTACGATAATGCCGGTATAATCCGGCCCCATAGCGGAGCAGAAAAACGGGAAGGGCACGTTAAACAGGTGGCTGAGCAAAGCAGCGGTTTCGCCGCCGTGCCCAAAGAGAGCCACGGTATGGTAGGCGGGCGTAAGCACCCGGTAATACAGCCCCTCCCGGCGGTAGCCAAGGCGAAGCATCCATTCATCGGCAGCGGCGGCTACTTTGGCAACATAGTCTACAACCATGTTGCCTTGAAAGGGCGGTTTGGTTGCCCAGTCGCCATCCAGCAGGCTCATGCCTTGGGCGGTCATGGCGTCGGCGGTGTCCCATGGATGCCCGTGCAGGGGCAGCTCTTTGCCATTTGCCCCGCCCCAGTTGATCTCCCGAAAATCATCCATGCCTTCCACAGGCAGCCCCAGCAATCGGGCGGTGCATTGAGCAGTCTCCATGGCTCGGCCGCAGGTGGAGGAGAAGATCTTTTCGATGCCTTCGTCTTTGAGGCGCTGGGCAGCAGCTTGCGCTTGCAATTGACCAAGGGGCGTGAGGCGATCGTTGACGTAATCCGGGTGTCCGTGCCGTACCAAAATAATGCGCATGGGGGTGGCTCCTTTTTCAGTTCTGTTTTGCTGCGTTCATCATATCATGAAAGGGCGCAGCTGAAAAGTGCTGTTTACCTAATTGGGCAAGAGAAGAGTGCACATAAAAAACAAAAGGAGCAGTCAACAAACCATTACACTCCATTGCGTTTTGTACAAGAGTTTTGCTATAATGGATTTTACTGTAAATGCAGCGGGAAAGGAGCGAGCGGGCATGGCTTTGAACATTATGATCAATGTGGCGCTGGATGGCATGGGCATGGCCGTTATCGCTACGCTGCTGCTGGGTATGTATTTGAGCAACCAAATGTCGGAGCGTCGCGGACGGATCGTGGTTTTGCTGCTGGGGCTCATTTTTTTGCAGCAAGCTTGCGATATGGTCAATTGGCTGTGCGAGGGCAAACCGGCTTACGCAGGGCTGCTGTTGCTTGTAAACTGCGCCATTTTCGTGGTGGCAGATCTGACAGCCTTGGTGTTTTGCTACTATGCCATCAGCTTGATCGGCCGCAACAGCAAGGGCATTCGGCGGCTGTTGGTGGTGCTGGTGGCGCTATGCGCTGTCTTTGTGGTAATGAATCTGCTCAACCTGCGCACAGAGATGTTTTACGGCGTGGACGATGCTGGCTGTTATTACCGTGCACCGCTGTATCTGGTAACGCACATCTATCACTTTGCAGTCATGATCGTTGCTGTATGGATCGCCCTGCGCGAACCGTCGTTAAGCAGCCGCCACAAACTGGCGCTGTTCACCTATGCGTTTATGCCCTTTGCAGCAGTGGTTTTTCAGGTGTTTGTCTATGGGCTGTCCGCAGTTACATACTGCGCCATGACCCTTTCAATGCTGCTCATTTTTATTACGGTGCACCTGCGCAGTGTGGCTAAATTGGAACAGGCAGACAGGGAGTTGACCAAGACCCGCCGAGCTTATTTGGAGACTCTCAACAGTGCCGTTACCGACGATCTGACCGGCGTGTTGGTGCGCAAGGTGTTGGTCAAGCAAGTGGAGGATACGCTGAGCAGCCAGCGAAGCACAGGCTGTTCCCTGTGGATGCTGGATTTGGATCGTTTTAAAGATGTAAACGACCAGTTTGGTCATGCCATGGGCGATGAGGTGCTCAAAGCGGTGGCCGAGCGTTTGGATACGCTCTTTCCCCAGCAGGTGTCGGTGGCTCGCTACGGCGGTGACGAGTTTTGCGTCTTTCTGCCGCAAGTCACTTTGGAGGAGACCTATCAGTACCTGCGTTATGCCATCGCAGCGCTCAATTTTGTTTGCGAAAGCGGCGGCAAGCAAGTAAAGGTAATGGCCAGCATCGGCGCTGCCTTTGCAGCACCGGACAGTGCCGCCACCTGTGAAAGCCTCTTTACCCGGGCTGACGAAGCCCTCTATCACTCCAAAAACAACGGCAGAGGACAGTATTCGCTTACGGAAATGTAAACCGCGATCATAGGCTATCGTTGCAACAAAAAAACGCCATCCACTGCACTGCCAAACAGTGTAGCGGATGGCGTTTCTGTCTATCACCAGCGGTTCTTTACCTTTTCGGCAAAGCCCATTGCTTTTTCAATATGGATCTCTTCGCCCTCGTCGGTGACCACCTTGCCGGTCATATGACCAAACACCTGATGTTGGTCGCTTTCGATGATGATGACGTTGGTGCAGTCGGCACGGTCGAGGACGGGCTCGAAGAGCAGGTCGAGGCGGCCCCGGTTGTCCTTGATGCGCCACGGCTTGAGGAAGTCATCGCCGCCGGTGGGCTTCTGGGGGATCTCAAACACCACATGCTCCAGCTTGTGGGCAATGCCATCCACAAAGAGCATGTTTTCGGTGGCAGCGGAGGTATCGCCAAAGCCATAGCCAAGGTTGAGGCCCACTCTCTTGCCATCCACCACGGTGTTCAGGCTGCTCCAGTACCATGTGTTGGAGTAGGTCCACACGCCGCGGCCCCAGTCCAGCACGGCCAGATCGGTGGCGGGGTCAAAGGTGAAGGTCTCGCCGCCGAAGCTGACATCACCCTTGGCACGCATGCAGTTGATCTTCTGGTTGTAGTAGAAGTGGCGGGGATGCCCTGCAAAGGGCGTAGCGATGACCATGCTGTCCCGGGGTTCATCGGTCAGCTCGATATGAGCGGTGAGAGGACGGCCGCCGTTCATATCCTCAAGGTGAACATCCAAGATGCGCTTGGTGCCATCGTTCAGGAAGGCGAAGGTGTAGTCCTTCTTTTCCACCTTGATGTCGCCGATCTTGCTGCTGGCAGGCAGCCCTACTTTGCCAAGGGTGAGCCAGTTCATCATGCTCTTGGCCACTTGGGTGTTACGCTGGGGTAAGATCAGGGTGATGCTGTCCAGCGACATGTAGCTGTTATCGGCAACGGTGAGGCAGAGGATGCATTCTTTGCTGAAGATGCAGTAGTAGTCCCATTCCTTGATGCGCAGAGCGCCCGCTTTGATGGCAGAGCGGTCGTAATCACGGACGAGGGAGGTGGCGTAGCCTTTTTCCACCAGTTCGCCCCGCTGGTTCAGCAGCGGGCCGGGGGTGAGCAGCTTCTGAGAATCGTATGCCATGGAGAAAGCCTCCTTTTGTGGGGTTGGGTGCGATAGGTACGCAGTGCACGGTTGCGTAATGAAACAGGGGGGAGCCGCAAACCCGCAGCAGGAATGCAGCTCCCCCGGTGATGATTTACTCAGCGGAGAACTTGTAGATGGTCACGGTGTCGTAGGTATCCTCAGGGCGCAGCACCACGCTGTGGAACTGGGGCTGATGGATGGCATCCGGATAGTGCTGGGTCTCAAGGCACAGACCGGCATACTTGCCGTAGTGCACGCCGCCCTTGCCTTCGTGGTTCAGGCCCTGACCGGTGTAGCACTGCACGCCGGGCTGGTCGGTGATGACTTCCATCTTGCGGCCGGTCTTGGGGGAACGCAGGATGGCGATGGTCTTCATTTCCTTGTCACGGCCTGCGCAGTAGTTAAAGTCCACGCCGCCGCACTTCTTCATGGCGGGGATCACATCGGTCAGTGCCAGCACATCGCCAACACGGGCTTCGGTGGCAAAGCCGTAGGGCAGGGTCTCGCTGGGCAGCAGCTTGCCGGTGGGGATGAGGGCATCGCTTACTTCGTTTACAGCGGGAGCCATGATCTGGAGGGTCAGGTCGCGTACATCGGGGGCATCGTGGCCGTCCAGATTGAAGTAGGCATGGTTGGTCATGTTGACCAAGGTGGTCTTGTCGGTGGTGGCAAAGTAATGGATGCCCAGCTCGCCATCGTCATTCCAGCTGTAGGTCACTTCCATATCCACCGTGCCGGGGAAACCGCAGTCGCCGTCGGGGGTCTGATGGGTCAGGATCAGGTTATCCCAGCCGTCGCCTTCCACGCACTCGGCAGCCCACACATAACGATCCACGCCCTTGGGCCCGGAGTGCAGGTTGTTTTCGCCGTCGTTCTTAAACAGGGTGTAGGTTTCGCCGCCCAGCTCGAAGGAGGCGCCGCCGATGCGGTTGCCGACACGACCGATGAGAGCACCCATGCTGTTGCTCTTGCCATCGTAGGTATCCACGATGTCGAAGCCCAGATTCACGTCGGCCAGCTTGCCGTCGCGGTCGGGCACGATGATGTTGCGCAGGCAGCCGCCAAAGTCGATCACGCTTACGCTGGCGCCGTGCTTGTTGGTCATGATGTACTCAGTCACCTGCTGACCATCGGGGGTTTTGTCAAAAGGACGGGTGGTTATGCTCATGGGAAGGGGCCTCCTTGCAATATATAGTTTGGTAAGGATGGTTTCTTACTGGTATTATAACGCATGGGCGCAAGGGTGGTCAAGCTATGCCGGGGTGTACAGCCGGAAAAGTTGCGCAGGGGGCTTTGTTTTGTATACAATTCTTCAAAAGCTGTGCGTCAGCACCGTTTGCACCTTTTGGCTGAGGCAGCAGATGCACTGCGTGCTGTGTAAACGCTTGCATTATACCCTGTTATCCGCTATAATAAATGCGATGATACAAACAGGCGGCAGACGGTATGCGTCTCCGCAACGACTGAAAAGAGTATAGGAGGCCTTTCCCATGAGCTACCGGGAGAATTATCAGGCATGGCTTGCCGATTTTGCCGCTGACGAAGCGACCCGTCTGGAGCTGGAATCCATCGCTGGCGATGAAAAAGAAATCGAGGATCGCTTTTACCGCGACCTGAGCTTCGGCACCGCCGGCATGCGTGGTGTGCTGGGTGCTGGCATGAACCGCATGAACATCTACACCGTGCGCCGTGCCACCCAAGGTCTGGCAGACTACCTGATCGAGGATAACGCCGAGAACAAGGAACGCGGCGTAGTCATCGGCTACGACAGCCGCCGCATGTCCACCGAGTTTGCGCTGGAGACCGCTCTGGTGCTCTGCGCCAACGGCATCAAGACCTATCTGTTCGATGCCCTGCGTCCCGTGGCTCTGCTTTCCTTCGGCGTGCGCCACCTGAACGCCAAGGCCGGCGTGGTCATCACTGCCAGCCACAACCCGCCCCAGTACAACGGCTACAAAGTATACGGCGAAGACGGCGCCCAGCTGGGCCCGGAAGCTGCCGAGGCTGTTACCGGCAAGATCTACGCCCTCAAGTTTACCGATGCCAAGCTGATGACCGAAGAAGCCGCTAAGGCTGCTGGTCTTCTTAACATCATCGGCGATGCTGAGGTGGATGACGAATATATCGCCCGGGTCAAGACCCTGTCCATCAACCCCGAAGTGGTGGCCGAGGCCGGTAAGAACCTCAAAATTGTCTACACCCCCATCCACGGCAGCGGCAATGTGCCCGTGCGCCGCATCCTCAAGGAGATCGGCATCACCAACGTGAGCGTGGTCAAAGAGCAGGAAGCGCCCGACCCCAACTTCTCCACCGTCAAGGTGCCTAACCCCGAGGATCCCGCCGCCTTCACCCTGGCCATCAAGCTGGCCAACGAAGTGGGCGCTGATGCCATCTTCGGCACCGACCCCGACTGCGACCGTCTGGGCGTGGCTGTACGCCAGAAGGACGGCTCCTTCAAGCTGCTC